>JBEBUW010000067.1:0-24591 GCA_040393065.1 Lujinxingia vulgaris
GGCGCGGGGAGGCGCATGAGCAGGCGGCAAAAAAGAAGAAAAATTTTGCAGTGACAAGGCTCAAGTGCGTAAAAATTCTGGCAGAAAATTTCAGAAAAAATAGAAATTTCTATAATTTTCATGTCTCTTCAAGAAAAGTTCTGTCCTGGCCGGCCGGTCCTGGAAATTTCTACATTTCTACGCATTTGGGCCGGGCCAGAATTTATTTAAGGAAATTTTGGAGTCTGGGTGGGAACTGCGGCCGGCCCTGATGCGCGAGCGACCATGCGAATAAACTGAGGTCATCGCTTGCGAAGCAAAATCCGCATGTGTTGAACGCTGAGGCCTGTCCCGGGGCCGACCTGTGATGTGTGGGTGGCGTGTGACATCCTGCCCTCCGGTTTCATCGGGGGCAGGAATATGCAGCAGCTGTGCACGGACTTTGCCTGGCTCCGCGGGTGGGTCAGGGGGTTGCGCGGTTTTGTTGGTAGACGTCGATCATGAGGTCATAGATGGTTTCGTCGGGTGGTGTGTGGCCGAGTTGGGTGGAGGCATCGCGGCGGAAGGTTTCGATGATGTCCTGGAGGGGTTTTCTAAACTCGTCGTCGATGGTCCAGAACAGGGCGGTGAGGCGGGAGACGTCGCCGTGGGGTTGGATGGTGTAGCTGACGACTTTGTCGAGGTCGGAGCCGCGGCCGATCTGGTCGAGGTGGTGGATCATGTTGGAGAGTTGTTGTTTGAGCTGGTGAACTACGGGATGGTCGGCGTGTTTCCAGGCGGGTGTTTCGGTTTCGGCAAGGGCGCGGGCGCTGAAGCGGGTGGTGGCCAGGCCGTGGCCGATTTTGTAGCGGATGTTGACGCTGACGGGTTGGTTGGCGTGGGCGAAGACGTCTTCGCGAAGTGGTACAATGATCGATTGGACGCCGCCCTGACTGGTGGTTTGCATGACGTCGGGGGCGAGTTCGACGAGGGTGGCCAGGCGTAGGGCGGTGATGGTGCCGGAGACGAGGGGTTTGACGATGATGTTGTCGTCGATGTGGTCCGGCAGGGTTTCGCCGTTGGTGAAGTCGGTGCTGAGGAAGTGTTTGGATTCGCTATGGATCTGGATGGGTTCGCCGGGGCGGCTGAAGCGAGGGAAGCGCACGGGAATTGTGCCGATTTCGGTTGGGGCGGCGGCGAGTTCGAAGAGGTGGACGAAGCGGCGGGGGATGGTGGCGCCTTGTTTTTTGACGAGGTTTGCCTGGATGTTTTTGAGGATGGCGTAGTCGTCGCCTTCCATGAACCAGGTGCTGGTGGCGCAGAAAATGGCCAGATCGACGCGTTGGTCGAGTCTGGCGGTGGCGGGGTTTTCTTGCAGGACGGTGACGTGGGAGCCGAGGTTGTGGGAGATGAGGCCGCGCTGGAGGTTTTCGAGCAGGTCGGGGTCGGGTTCGATGATGACGATGCGGTTTGCGCGCGGGTGGATGATGTCGATGAAGGTGGCTGCCTGCCAGCCGATGAGGGCGACGCTCAGGGGTTGGTTGTGCTGGGCGAAGACTGCGTTGATGGCGCGTTCCATGGAGTTGCGGCGGTGGGGATCGAGTACAGCGGAAAATTCAAAGCCGGGAATCAGGGTGTCCGATCGCTTGCTCATGAGTGCCTCCGTCGTTGTGGCGTTTCGTCGCATTGTTATGTTGACGCGTGCTTGTGAAATTGTGGTGGGAGATGTTTAGCACTGCTTGAAGAGGTTGGAAAGGCAAAGGTAACGGCAAAGGCAAAAGGCGTGTACGAAGGCGCGAATTGGTGATGACTGAAGGAGGTGTTGGATGACGGCGTTGTTTAAGAGCGAGCAGGCTAAGGCAGGGATTTTGGAGTGGTATGAGCGGTTTTTAGGGAAGTTGCCGGTGGCGGTGGAGAGCCGGGTGGTGGCGACGGGTGCGGGGGAAACGCATGTGGCGGTGGCGGGGCCCAAGGATGGGCCGCCGCTGGTGGTGTTGCACGGGGCGTTGTCGAGTTCGGCGCATGTGCTGGGGGAGATTGTGCCGCTGTTGGAAACGTATCGCGTGTATGCGGTGGATGTGGTCGGGCAGTCGGTAAAAAGCGCGGAGGCGCGGCTGTCGGTGGCGAGCAATGATTATGGGGTGTGGTTGTCGGAGGTTATGGAGGGGTTGTCACTGCCGCGGGCGCATGTGCTGGGAGTGAGCTGGGGTGGTTTTGTGGCGATTCGGCTGGCAGCGGTGGCGCCCGAGAAGATTGAGCGGCTGGTGTTGATTGTGCCGGCGGGTGTGGTGAAGACGCCTTTGATGAACAATATGAAGGTGGGGATTCCGATGACGATGTTCATGATGTCGCCGACGCCGGAGCGGGAGAAGAAGTTTCTGGCGACGCAGTTGACGACGGTGGATGATGAGGACTGGGCGCCGTATCTGGCGGCGGCGTTTCGGTCGTACAATCTGAGTATGAAGGTGCCGGCGCTGGCGAAGGTGGAGGAGTTGCGGGGTTTGAAGGCGCCGGTGATGGTGGTGGCTGCGGACCGGGATTTGAGTTTTCCGGGGGAGCAGCTTTTGCGGCGCGCGGCTGAGCTGTTTGAGAATCTGGAAGTCAGGGAGCTTTTGGAGGATTCGGCGCATTGTCCGCCGACGACGGACGCGTTTCGGGCGGAGTTGAGCGGGAAAATCGGGCGGTTTCTGGGTGGAAATTAAGGGCCGAAGAATTGGGGGTTGGCGGTGGGGGGCGCGTGGATGGCGGGGTTGTTGACGAAGGATTCGTCGGAGAGGGCGTCGAGGAAGGCTTCGAGATCCTGGATCTGGGTTTCGGTGAGGCGCATGCCGGAGATGGCGAGGTCTTTGTTGATGTTGAGGCGGCCATCGCCGGTGTTGGGGCCGTGGGTGATGTTGCGGCCGCCTTCCTGGTAGTGCTCGATGACTTCGCGGAGGGTGGCGATGGAGCCGTCGTGCATGTAGGGGGCGGTCCAGCGGAGGTTTCGTAAGGTGGGGGCGCGGAAGGCGCCTTTGTCGGCGGGATCGCCGGTGTGGGTGAACATGCCCTGGGAGCCGGGTGGGTAGCTGCCGTCGTCGTCCAGGTTGTAGAGGCCGATGTTGAAGAAGGCTGTTTCGTCGAAGGGGTTTCCGGCGTGGCGTGCGACGCTGGTGAAGGTGAATCCGCCGTGGCAGTGGTGGCAGGCGATGCCATTTTCGTGGCTGAAGAACAGGCGCGCGCCGCGGACCTGGGCGGGGGAGAGGGCGGTTTTGTCGCCGCGCTGGTAGCGGTCCCAGGGGGAATCGTCGGAGATGAGGGTGCTCAGGAAACTGGCGAGGCTCTGGATGATGTGGTCCCAAGTCCAGGAGGTGTTGTCGGGTGTGGTGGAGGCGTCGGGCCAGGCGGCCTGCCAGAGGGGCTGGTATTCGGGGGCGTTGCGCAGGGTTTCGAGGACTTGTTGTTGGAGTTCGGGGGTGGTGAGGCCCATTTCGATGATGGCGGCGCCTTCGCCAAAGAGGGGGCCTCGGAGTTGGTCTTCGAAGGTTTTGGTGTGGGGATTGGCCCAGTTCAGGCGTGGCTGGAAGACGGAGTTGGTGAGGCCGGGGGTGTTCAAAGGGTGGAGGTCGCCGTGGATTCCGGGGGAGTTTTTCAGGCCGTCGGTGAAGGCTAATTCGGGGCGGTGGCAGGTTGCGCAACTGATGGAACCGTCGGCGGAGAGGCGTCGGTCGTAAAAGAGCCAGCGGCCGAGTTCGGCCTTTTCGGGGGTGAGGGGATTGGTTTCGGGAATGAGGGGAACGGGGCGCCAGGGCGCGGGGACTTCGTCGCCAAGGGATAGGTCGGGTTCGTCGGAAGGTGTGCAGGCGGAAAGGGCTTGTGCGAGAAGGAGCAAGACAGCCAGGAGGAGGCTGGCTGTTTTGCCGGGCACCTGTGGGGGAAGGGGGGACATCATGGGTTTTATCTACGACTACTGGATGGAGAAAACAGTCTGGGGGCTGGTGTGGGCGCGGCCGGTTGCGTAGTCGAGACCGAGCGGCGGGTAGACTTTTCCGCAGCGTTCGGCGCCGATTTGCTGGGTATCGTTGGGGCCGGGGATGTTACCGGCGTGCAGCGGGCTGAAGCAATCGATGCGGCCGTGGGGGTTCAGGTCGGGTTGGTCGCCGGAGCTGTTGTCGGTGCCGGGGACGGTGTAGTCGGCGAAGAGAGCGTTGACGTCGAGGACGATCTGGTCGGTGGCGGGATCGAATTGGCCCTGTTTGTTGAGGGTGTAGCGAGGGCGGTTGGGTTTGGCGCATTCGTCGGCGCTTGCGGGAATGGTGCCTTCGGCGGTCAGCGCGTTGCAGACCGAGCGGAAGGAGAGCAGGTTGTAGGCGTCGGTGGCGGTGTGTTCTTCCTGGTAGAAGGAGACGCGCAAGAACTGGCGGCCGTCGACGGGGCCGTGATCCATGCCGGTGACGTTCAGGGGCGCGGGGGCGCTCTGGGCTTCGGTGTGGTTGAGTTCGATCGGGACGCCGAGTGCGAAGGAAACACCGGTCCATGGGCCCTGACCGGCGACTGTGCCGCTGATTTGCGAGTTGGTTTCGGTGGTCTGGGGACGTCCGAAGATCACGTATTTGCAGCCGTCGGTTCCGTCTTCAAAGTCGAGCAGAGCGACGTTTTGGTGTTGCCAGGGGGAATCCTGGTCGAGTTCTACGGCGACGTGGTTGCCGTTTTGATCGATCAGGGCGACGTCGTGGATGTAGAGGCGCGCGTCGTTGGGAGTGATGTCGGTACGGCCGGCGATGTTCAGACCGCGGGCGCCGCATTTGAAGTCCTGACCGTCGGCGTCGACCATACGAAAGTTCAGAGTGATCTCGGAGCTTTCGGGGGTGTTGTCGTCGGAATCAGAGCAAGCGGTGAACAAAAGCAGGGCACTGGCGCAGAGGAGGACTTTTTTCATGGGACATTTTTGGGGGTTGGGGGCCGTGGTCAAAATATGGCGGTCAACACAGATTTGCGGGGTAGGGATATAAGGAGGGGGAAATGATGTCAAATGTGGAAAGGCGGCGGCAAGGGCGGGGAAGATGGAGTCGGGGATGGTGTATTTGTAGGAAAAACTTGCTATAGGGTGGCGCGTGAAGTGAAGTGCTGTTTTGGATTTTTATAGAGTTCGTGAACTTATAGATGTTCGATATAGATGGAATGGGAGTGGAATTATGCAGCGAAAGCGAATGAGCAGATGGGGAAAGGGCGCCGGGTTTCTGGCGGCTCTGGCCGTGATGGGTGTGAGTGGCAGTGCGTTTGCGCAGGCTGGTGAATATGATGCGCGCGTATTTCGGCCGGCGGTGGGGCCGCATAGTATTTTTATGACGGAGGGCGCCGATACGCTGGAGCATTTGCAGGTGACGGGTGGATTGCTGGTGGACTACGCGAGTCGTCCGCTGGTTTTGAAGCTTGGCGACAAGGAAAAGGCCGTGGTGGATCAGCAACTGGCGGCGCATGTGCTGCTGGGGTTTGGTCTGTTTGATCGGTTGCAGCTCGATGTCGCTTTGCCGGTGTATCTGGTGAACGACGGTAATTACGAGGGGCGCGAGATCCGCGGTGCGACCGTGGGTGATTTGAATATTCGCGGTAAATTCGGGTTGCTTTCGAGTTTGAAAGCTCCGGTGGGGCTGGGGCTCGGCGTGGAGGTCGGGCTTCCGACCGGTGATGGTGATGCGTTTGTGGGCGCGGGCAGTGTGACGGTGACGCCGCGCTTGTTTGTGGATACACGGTTCGGCACGCCAATTGGCGATACGACACTTACGGCGAATGTTGGTGCGCGCTGGTTGGACGAGCGCACGGTGCATGATGCGAAGCTGAGCACGCAGCTTGTGTACGGTGCGGGCGTTGAGGTCGAGGTGATCGACGAAGTGTTGGCGCTGGGCGCGGAAGTGTTTGGCGGCAGCCAGTTTGATGATTTCTTTCAACGTGCGCCGTCGAGTCCGCTGGAGTTGTTGCTGGGCGCGAAAATCAGCACGGATGATGGCTTTACGATTACGGCCGGTGCGGGTGGCGGTTTGATCGGCGGTTATGGAACGCCAGACTTCAGAGCGATTGTCGGCCTGATGTACACCTCGCCAATAGATCATGGCGAGGTTGTGGAAGAGCCTGAGCCGCTGTGTCCGGATGTGCCGGAAGATTATGAAGGCGCGCTGGATGAGGACGGCTGTCCGGTTGAGGAAGAAGTCGTAGAAGAGGAGCCGGGTTGTGAGGTTCCGGAAGGTTATGTCGGTCTGGTAGATGAGGACGGTTGTCCGCTGCTGGATAGCGATGGCGACGGCATTGCAGATATCCACGACCAGTGTCCGCAAGAAGCGGAAGATATGGACGGCTTTGAGGACGAGGATGGTTGTCCGGATCTGGACAATGATAATGACGGCATTCCGGATGCCGAGGATGAGTGTCCGGACCAACCGGGACTTGCGACGCACAATGGTTGTCCGGCGCCGGAGCAAAAGGTTGTGCGCGAGAAGGCCGAGATCCGGATTATGGACAAGGTCTTCTTTGAGACGGGTAAGGCTGTGATTCAGCCGGAATCGTTTGAGCTGCTCGATCAGGTGGGTCTGGTGTTGCGCACGAATCCGGATATCACGAAGGTCGAGATTGCCGGCCATACAGATCATACGGGTAGTGCGGCGTTGAATCGTGCGCTGTCGCAGGAGCGTGCTGAGGCCGTGATGAATTATCTGGTGAACGAGCGTGGAATCGCTGCGGAGCGTTTGACGGCGCGTGGTTATGGGCCGGATGAGCCGATTGATGATTCGAAGACCAAAGAAGCGATGGCGAAGAATCGCCGTGTAGAGTTCCGAATTCTGGAGCAGAATACTCAGGAAGAGGATTCTGGTGTGGAGTCGGAGACTGAATCCGGTTCGGAGGAAGTGCCGTCGAACTGACGTGAGATGGCGGAGGCGGCGTTGCGCATTTCGTCGAGGAATGCGCGCGCTGCCACGCTCTGCGTGCGGTCGCTTCGGTAGATAAAGGCGAGTTGGCGTCGTAGTGGGGGGTCGGTACAGCGGATGGCTTGTTCGGGATTCTGGAGAGCATACTGGCTGACGAAGGCGGCGCCGATGCCCTGGGCGACCATTTGCTTGATCGATTCGATTGAGCGCAATTCCATGACAATGTCGACGCGGACGCGTGCGCGAGCGATTTGATCGTCGATCAGCGAGCGGACGGTGGAGCCGGCTTCGAAGAGAACCAGGGACATTCCGTTGAGTTTTCGCCAGGTGACCTGGCGTTGGCCGGTGAGGGGATGGTCGTCGGGAACGAGGAGGCGGAGTTCGTCTTCGACCCAGTGCTCGATTTCGAGTTTGCCGGCCAGTGTACTGACGCCGGTGGGTGGTCGGATGGGCAGGGTGACGATGCCGAGGTCGAGTTTTCCGAGGTAGACGTCGTCGACGACGTTCTGGCTGGGTTGTTCACGGACGAAGAATCGGATCGCGGGGTTTTTTTCGTGGAATTTGCCGATCAGGGGAGGAAGCAGGTAGGTTGTTGCGGTGGCGCCGCCGCCAATGGAAAGGGAGCCTGTGTGGAGGCCGGCAAGTTGGTCGAGGGCGCGGCGTGCATCGCTGAGACGGGTGAGGATTTCTTCGGCGTAGGGAAGCAGAGTATTGCCGGCATTGGTGAGCACCATGCCTTTGGGGGTGCGGTCAAAGAGGATCTGCCCGAGGTCTTCTTCCAGGCGCGCAAGCTGTGTGCTGATGGCGGGTTGGGTGAGGTGAAGGCGTGCGGCGGTGCGGGTCATGTGGCCTTCTTCGGCCAGGACGACGAAGGTTCGAAGCAGAGTGATGTCCATGGTTTTATTCGGGGAAGGGGCGAGAGGGGTTGTGGAGAAGGAGGGGAATTTGCTGATAAATATATTTAATGGAAAGCATAGCTTATATCAATTTCCATTATGGTTTGGATGCCTCTATATTCACGCTGAGGCAATTGAGTAGATTGAAAATTTACTGGACGAAATTACTTCCCAAGGAGAAATGGACATGACAAAACAAAATCCGTTTGGTGCAGAAACAACGTTTAAGACGTCGGGGCGCGAATACACGATGTACCGGCTTGCTGCGCTTGAAGAGGCAGGTCTTGGGAAAGTGAGTCGTCTGCCGTATTCGATCAAGGTTTTGCTGGAGGCATGTCTGCGAAACTTTGATGGTCGTGTTGTGACCGAGGAGCATGTGAAGGCTCTTGCGGGTTACGATGCGAAAAATGTTGGTGAGCAGGAGATCGCGTTTAACCCGGGTCGTGTTTTGTTGCAGGACTTTACGGGTGTGCCGGCGGTGGTTGATCTGGCGGCGTTGCGCAGCGCGATGGAGCGTCTGGGCGGCGATGTGAACAAGGTCAATCCGTTGACGCGCGTCGATCTGGTAATTGACCACTCGGTGCAGGTGGATGCGTACGGCAGCCGCGGTGCGATTGCGATCAACTCGGAGCGCGACTTTGAGCGCAACGTTGAGCGTTATGGCTTTTTGAAATGGGGCCAGGAAGCGTTTGATAATTTTGCAGTGGTTCCGCCGGAGACGGGGATTGTTCACCAGGTGAACCTTGAGTACCTGGCGAGCGGCGTTTTGACGGAGAAGAAGGACGGCAAGGATGTTGCGTATCCGGATTCGCTGGTGGGAACGGACTCGCACATGACGATGATCAACGGTCTTGGCGTTGTGGGCTGGGGCGTTGGTGGAATTGAAGCGGAAGCCTGCATGCTGGGGCAGCCGATTTACATGCTGATTCCGAAAGTTGTGGGCTTTAAGCTGACGGGTAAGCTGCGCGAAGGCGCGACGGCGACGGACCTTGTTTTGACGGTTACCGAGATGCTTCGTAAGCATGGTGTCGTGAGCAAGTTCGTTGAGTTCTATGGTTCGGGTCTTTCGAATCTGGGACTTTCGGATCGTGCGACGATCAGCAACATGGCGCCGGAGTACGGTGCGACGATCGGGTTCTTCCCGGTGGACGAGAAGACGATTGATTATCTGAAGCTGACGGGCCGTGATGATGAGACGCTTGAGCGCGTGGAAACGTACTGCAAGCTGAACGGTCTGTGGCGTGATGATTCGCTGGAGATCGAGTATTCGGAAACGTTGGAGCTGGATCTGGGCGATGTGCAGCCGTCGCTGGCTGGTCCGACGCGTCCGCAGGATCGTATTTTGTTGAGCGATATGAAGGGCGAGTGGGGCATTGCGCTCGAGAAGACGTTTGGCAAAAAGGAGCTGAGCAAGCCGGCCGATGTTGAGTTCAACGGCGAGAAATTCGAGCTGAAGGATGGCGACGTTGTGATTGCGGCGATTACTTCGTGCACGAATACGTCGAACCCGAACGTGATGATCGCGGCTGGATTGCTGGCGCAAAAGGCGCACGCGCTTGGTTTGAAGGCGAAGCCCTGGGTGAAGACGTCGCTGGCTCCGGGTTCGCGCGTTGTGACCGAATACTATGAGAAAGCCGGTTTGACCGAAGCGATGGAAGCGGTTGGCTTCTATACGGTTGGTTATGGATGCACGACGTGTATTGGTAACTCCGGGCCGCTGCCGGAACCGATTGCGGAAGGGATTGTGAACAATGATCTGGTCGCCGTTTCGGTGCTTTCGGGTAACCGTAACTTCGAGGGTCGTATCAATCCGCATACGCGTGCGAACTATCTGGCAAGTCCTCCGCTGGTGGTTGCCTACGCGCTTGCCGGTACGGTGAACATCGATCTGTATAAAGATGTGATCGGCAAGGGCAAAGATGGTCAGGATGTTTATTTGAAGGATATCTGGCCTTCGAACGAAGAGATCGCGGCCGTTGTATCGGCGAGCGTAACGCGTGAGCAGTTCATGAAAGAATATGCGAACGTGTTTGATGGTCCGCCGGCATGGCAGGCGCTGGAGACGCCGAAGGGTCGTGTGTACGAGTGGGATGCGGAGTCGACGTATGTGCAGGAGCCGCCGTTCTTTGTGGACATGCCGGCCGAAGCGCAGCCGATCGAGTCGATTCATGGCGCGCGCGTGTTGATGAAACTTGGCGATTCGATCACGACGGACCACATCAGTCCGGCCGGCTCGATTGCTCCGAACAGCCCGGCTGGAAAATATCTGACCGCACGCGGCATCAGCCGGATGATGTTCAACAGCTATGGATCGCGTCGTGGAAACGATCAGGTGATGACGCGTGGAACGTTTGCGAACATCCGGATTCGTAACCAGGTTGCGCCGGGCACGGAAGGTGGATGGACGACGTATTTTGGTCCTGCCGAGACGCCGGAAGGACCGTTTCCGTGGCTGACGTATGAGGCGGATGTCGATCCGGCTCCGGGCGAAGTGGTTTCGGTATACGATGCCGCGGTGAAGTATCAGAAGCACAGAATTCCGCTGGTGGTTCTGGCCGGTAAGGATTACGGCATGGGTTCAAGCCGTGACTGGGCAGCGAAGGGAACGTATCTGCTCGGCGCGCGTGCTGTAATTGCGCAGAGCTATGAGCGTATTCACCGTTCCAACCTGATTGGAATGGGCGTGCTGCCGTTGCAGTTCCTCGAGGGTCAATCGCATGAGAGTCTGGGACTGACCGGACAGGAAGTGTTTGACATCGAGCTGCATGATCAGCTTGAGCCCGGCGAGCGGATTACGGTGAAGGTGACGGATGCGGAAGGAAAATCGTCGACATTTGAAACGATTTGTCGTATCGACACGCCGGTTGAGGTGGATTACTACCGAAACGGCGGAATTCTGCACATGGTTCTGCGTCGCCTGCATGCGGAAGGCTGATATTCCGCAGGAATATTGGCAGGTTTCGCGGGTTTCAGGTGTTGGATTGACTCCGTATCCATCCCATTGAAAATATCTAATTGGTGATGCGTTCTGCGGGCGATGGTTTCGCCTGCAGGGCGCATCTCACCTTGTCGAAGTCAAAAAAGACCGTGAAGAATTTATCTGTTCAAAACGCGTTGTCCTCCGAAGATATCTTGTCGCAAACAGCATTGAGTGGTGAGAATCTTCATTTCATTGAAGACTTGTATCGGGAATATCTCGAGAATCCGGGGGCGGTTGATCCGAGCTGGAAGCCGGTTTTTGACGAATATTTTGGTACGGGTAGTGCTGGCGCCAATGGCGCCGGGCGGCATCCGAATTTTCGGGCGCGCAGCATTTTTGAGCCGGCGGTTGTTGCCGGGGCTGCAGCAGCTGACAGTGCCGAGTATGTGGATGGTATTGAGGGGATCACTGTAACGGCGCCGGGCCGCACGGAAGGTTTTGCGGCGCGGGTCGAGGCGATTGTGCGTGCGTATCGTTTGCACGGTCATTTGATCGCGAAGATCGATCCGCTGGATCTGCCCCGGATGGCGAGTGCGCCGCCGGATCTGGATCCGGCGTTGTATGGTTTTACCAAAGAAGATTTGAAGGCAACGGTGCGTTACGAGCCGCTTTTTGGTTCGAAGGAAGTGACCGTTGAGCAGGTTCTGGATCGGTTGCGCACGTTGTATTGCGGGTCGATCGGCGTGGAGTATCAGGATTTGCGCAATGCGGAGCGGCGTGTGTGGCTTCGCGGACAAATCGAGCGCAACGACTATGCCGAGATCGATAGCCCGACGGACGAACGGCTGATTTTGAACAAGCTGATGGACGCGGATGCGTTCGAGTCGTTTTTGCATCGTAAGTATGTGGGTGCAAAGCGTTTCTCGATTACCGGCGGCGATACCTTGATTCCGATGCTGGGCGTGATGCTGGAAGAAAGCGGCAAGCACGGCGTGGAAGAAGTCGTTGTGGGTATGGCGCATCGCGGTCGTTTGAATGTGCTGCACAATATTATGAACAAACCGGCTGCGGCGATGTTCTCGGAGTTCGAGAAAAATCCGACGCCGGAAGCGTTTTTTGGCAGCAGCGACGTCAAATACCACATGGGGTATTCGAGCGAATATCAGACGGAGTCCGGTCAGGACATTCATCTGTCGCTGTGCTTTAACCCGAGCCATCTGGAGTTTGTGAATCCGGTGGTTCTGGGTCGCAGCCGTGCCAAGCAGGATCGGATGGGTGGTGATGGCGAACGTCATCGCTTGCTGCCGTTGTTGCTGCACGGCGATGCGGCGTTTGCTGGCCAGGGAATTGTGGTCGAATCGTTGAACCTTGCACGTGTGAAGGGCTTTGATGTCGGCGGAACGATTCACATCGTGATCAACAACCAGATCGGATTTACGACGCTTCCCAACGAGAGCCGTTCGACGACGTATGCGACGGATATCGCGAAGATGTTGGAAGTGCCGATTTTCCACGTCAACGGAGACGATCCGGAAGCGTGCGCGCGCGTGATGAAGTTGGCGGTTCGTTATCGTCAGCGTTTTGGTGAAGACGTGATTATCGACCTGGTTTGTTACCGTCGCTACGGTCACAACGAGGGTGATGAGCCGCGTTATACGCAGCCGCTGATGTATCAGGCGATCGATGCGCGCAAGGGCATTCGCGAGCTGTATACGGAAGATCTGGTGACACGCAATGTCGTGACGCAGGAAGAAGCCGACGCGATGTGGAAGTCTCGGATGGATGCGTATGACGACGTCTTTAAGAGTGTGCGCGAGGCGCCGCTGCCGAAGGATGTCAGTTCGCTGGGCGGCCTGTGGGCGTCGTATCATGGAGGCGTTGCCAGTGTTGGCGAGGCTGCCGATACGACCATTACGCTGGAAAAGCTTCGTGAGCTGGGCGCGCGTCTGACGCATTATCCGGAAGGTTTCAATGTGCACCGCACGTTGCAGCGTTTTGCGCGCGTTCGCGAACAGATGTTGCTTGGCAACGAGCCGTTTGACTGGTCGATGGGCGAGGCGTTGGCGTTTGCGTCGCTTGTGGATGCTGAAGCGCCTGTGCGGATGAGTGGTCAGGACGCCGTGCGCGGTACGTTCAGCCATCGTCATGCGGGCGTTCGCGACACGAAAACCGGTGAGCAGTACTGGCCGTTGCACAATATCCGTGAAGGTCAGGCGCCGCTGACGATTTACAACAGTATTTTGTCGGAAGCTGCCGTTCTGGGCTTCGAGTATGGCTACAGCCTGGATTCTCCGGATAGCCTTGTGATCTGGGAAGCGCAGTTTGGCGACTTCGTCAACGGCGCTCAGGTCCTGATCGATCAGTTCATCAATTCCGGCGAAGACAAATGGAAGCGTTTGAGCGCGCTGACGATGCTGTTGCCGCATGGCTACGAGGGTCAGGGACCGGAGCACTCCAGCGCGCGGCTTGAGCGGTTTTTGCAGTTGTGCGCAAACGACAACATGTATGTCGTAAACTTGACGACGCCGTCGCAGATTTTCCATGCGCTTCGTCGCCAGGTTCTCAGCACGATTCGCAAGCCTTTGATCGTGATGTCGCCCAAGAGTCTGTTGCGTCACAAGGAAGCCGTTTCGAGTCTTGAGGACTTTACGGAACGTGGCTTCCAGCGCGTTATCGGCGAAGTTCGCGCGGAAATTTCCGCCGACAAAGTGCGTCGTGTTTTGTTCTGCTCGGGCAAGGTTTATTACGATTTGCTCGACTACGCGCGTCAAAACGAGATCGACGATGTCGCAGTTGTGCGTGTGGAGCAGATTTATCCGCTGGCGGCCGATGAACTCAAGGCTGCGGTGAGCGCGTATCGTTCGGATGTGGAAATTTACTGGGTCCAGGAAGAACCGAAGAACATGGGTGCCTGGTCGTTTATGTTCCCGAACCTGATCGAGATTTTTGGCGCGAATCCATTGCCCGTTTATGTTGGACGTGCGGCCAGCGCCAGCCCGGCGACCGGCGCTTATGAGAGCCACGAGCTGGAGCAAAATGAGTTGATTGTCACGGCATTTGCGAAGTAAGGAATGGCGGCCAGACTTGGTTTTGTGAACCAAGTCTGGTAGTGCCATTTTCGCGAATGAGAGCCGTTTGGTTGAGCATTTGATTGAAATTTGTACGCAAATAAATATTTACGTTCCTAGATAAAAAGAGGCATCACCATGAGTGTACCGGTTAAGATTCCCGCGCTCGGCGAATCGGTAACGGAAGCGATCATCGCGGAGTGGTTCAAGAAAGTTGGGGATTACGTCGAAGAAGACGAGATCCTGGCTGAGCTTGAAACGGATAAAATTTCTGTGGAAGTGCCGGCTCCGGTGGCCGGTGTTATCAAGGCCCTCAATTATCAGGTCGATGATACCGTCAATCCCGAGGATATCATTGCTGTGATCGAACCGGGTGCTCGTTCTGGAGCTTCGGCCGAGACAGCAGCGCCTGCGGCCGCTGCAGAGAAAACCGAGGCTGCGGCACCGGCTGCCGTCGCTCCCAAAGCAGATCAGACGCTGTCGCCGGCCGTCGCTCGCCTGGTGGAAGAAAACAATCTGGATGCTTCGAAAATTGGCGCGACCGGACCGGGCGGACGCATTCTGAAGGGCGACGTTCTGGAACATCTCGAAAGCGGTGCGGCCAAAGCGGACAGCGGCAAGCCTGCGGGCGCGCCGGTGCAGCAGCTTCCGACCAGCCAGCTTGAAGAGCGTGTACCGATGACGCGTTTGCGCCAGACCGTTGCACGTCGCCTGGTGGAAGCGCAGCAGACTGCGGCCATGCTCACGACCTTCAACGAAGTGGACATGTCCGAGATCATGGCGCTTCGTAAGCAGTATCAAGATAGCTTTGTGAAAAAATACGGCATCAAGCTCGGATTTATGTCGTTCTTCATCAAAGCATCGATCGAGGCACTCAAAGAGTTCCCGGGCGTGAACGCGGAAATCGATGGCGATACGATTGTTTATAAGAACTACTACAATATTGGCGTTGCCGTAGGCGGCGGCCGTGGTCTTGTGGTGCCGGTTCTTAAAAATGCCGATCAATACAGCTTTGCACAGACCGAACTCGAGCTTTCCGCGATGGCCAAAAAGGCCGTGGATAACAAGCTGACGATGGAAGATATGCAGGGCGGAACGTTTACGATCAGCAACGGCGGCATCTATGGTTCGATGCTTTCGACGCCGATTCTCAACCCGCCGCAGAGTGGCATTCTGGGAATGCACAACATCATTGAGCGCCCGGTCGCCATCAACGGCAAGGTGGAAATCCGCCCGATGATGTATCTGGCGCTGACCTACGATCACCGTCTGATCGACGGTCGTGAGGCCGTGCTGTTCCTGGTGCGCCTGAAGCAGTGCCTGGAGAATCCGGAGCGGATTCTACTCGAAGTATAAGAATTGTTTTGAGAAAGCGACGGCGTGAGCGCCGTCGCTTTTCTTTTTGATTTTGTCTGGTTACTAATACTTTTGCTGTGGTGAAAGGCTATGAGCGATACTTACGATCTCGTCGTCATTGGTTCGGGGCCTGGTGGTTATGTTGCTGCAATTCGTGCTGCGCAGTTGGGCATGAAGGTTGCGTGTGTGGAGCGTTATGCGACTTACGGCGGAACGTGCCTGAACGTCGGTTGCATCCCGAGTAAGGCGCTGCTCGAATCGAGCGAGCGCTTTGTGGCGGCCCGCGATTCTTTCAAAGATCATGGAATCGAGATTCCCTCCGTTTCCTTGAATCTGGAGCGCATGCTCGCCCGTAAAAAAGAAGTTGTCGATGCGTCGGCCAATGGTGTCTCGTATCTTTTTGATAAGAACAAAATTGATGGCGTGCACGGACACGGCACGATCAAGGACAAGAACACGGTTTCGGTAAAAGCCGATGACGGTTCGGTCCGCGAGCTGAAAACCAATCGAATTTTGATCGCAACCGGTTCCAAGCCGATTCACATCGGCGGCGTGACGCTGGACAAAGAATATATCGTCGATTCAACCGGCGCGCTGGAATTCAAAGAAGTACCCGGCCACCTGGTTGTGATTGGCGCTGGCGTCATCGGGCTGGAACTCGGCTCGGTCTGGGCGCGGCTCGGTGCCAAAGTCACCGTCGTTGAGTTCTCCCAGGATGTTTTCGGAGCGCGGCTCGATCCGGAAGTCATGCGGCTTGCGCGGCGCACGTTTGAGCGCCAGGGCATCAACTTCGTATTCAATGCACGGGTCACCGGCGCGAGCGTGGAAGGCGGCAAGGTGCAGACCACGTACGAGCACGAAGGTCAGAGCGTGACCATCGAAAGCGACCGCCTGCTGGTCGGCGTCGGACGTCGTCCCTACACCGACAATCTCGGCCTGGAAAACATCGGACTCGAAACCGACCAGCGCGGATTTATCCCGGTCAACCAGTACTATGAAACGGCCGTTTCCGGCGTCTACGCCATCGGCGACGTCATCCCCGGCCCCATGCTCGCCCACCTCGCCGAATCCGAAGGCGTTGTGTGCGTGGAGCGGATGCACGGAATCGCGTCGAGCGTGAACTATGATGCGGTGCCCGACGTTGTCTACACGCATCCCGAAATTGCCAGCGTCGGCAAAACCGAAGCGGCCCTGAAGGAAGCCGGGATTCCGTTCAAAGTCGGTAAGTTTCCCTTCAAAGCCAACGGACGCGCACGCGCAATTGGCGATATGGACGGCTTCGTGAAAATTCTCGCCCACGAGAAAACCGATCGCATCCTGGGCGCGCATTTGATTGGCCCCCACGCTGGAGATCTGATCGCAGAACTTGCGGTGGCCGTTGAGTTTGGCGCAAGCGCTGAGGATATTGCCCGCTCTTCCCACGCACATCCCACGCTTGCCGAAGTCATCAAAGAGGCAGCACTCGGTGTTGATGGACGTACGTTGAACCTGTGATTCCGGGGTGATCCGAGCACCTGAGCAAGGCGCCCGGACACGTTGTTGCAGAATTGCAGACAAGCATGGCCGGCATGGAGTCTTATGGACTTATGCCGGCCATGTTTTTTGGGTTCATGTTGATATTAGTGGAGCGAACGGTTGGACTGACGCCGGTTGCGGTAGAAGCGGTCCTGGTCGAAGTGCGCTTCATCGTAGAATCCGCGCGGGTTGGAGGTCTGCTGGGTCTGGGGTGTGATGCCAGACGTTACGAGCAGGCGCCGCTCAAATTCTCGGGTGATGTTTTTGCCGTCGTAGACCGGGCAGTTCAGAAGACTCTGGGTATTCATGTTGTTGAGGATGACGACGTCTTCGAGTTCGTCGAGTGTGGCAAGTCCGATGGGGATAAGGCGGTAGGGCTGGGTGGCGGCGGCGCTCGGGTCGAGTTTGACGGCCAGGTAGCGGACTTTGAGAGCCTCCTGGTCCACGATGAGTTCGTCGACGCGCCCCATACTGATACCTTGTTGGTCCACGACGTCCCAGCCGCGGACATCGGGATCGTCATCGGCGACTTCGTAATCGTTGAGGTCGCCCAATCGGGCGAGGTGGCGGGCGGGTTCGTCCTGATTTGGATGGCTTCGCATGGTGTACTCCTTGGGTGTGTATTGTAAGCAGTCAAATGCTCAGGAAATGGGCCGGAATTAGGGAAGGGCCATGTCTTGCAGCGCCGTATCGGCGCGATCAAAGAAGGTGCGCACAGCCGGGAGTTGGAGGCTTAGCTGACTTTCGGGATCGAAATTATCGGCGGCTTCTTGCACGGCCATGACCTGGGCTTCGGTGTCAGGGTACAGCGTGGTGCTGAGCTCCTGGAACCAGGCTGCTGCCTGATCGAATGCGGTCGCCGCCAGGTTTGCCTGGTCGGTTTCGGTGGGACTGATGGCGATCTGGTCGGCTAGCAGGTTGAGTTCCTCGCGGTTTTGCTCACTGAGGGTGTCGGTGATGTCGCCCTGATCAGAAACGGAGTAGAGGGCGCTGGCCAGATTGCGCAGGCCATCCGACGTGAAGGTGTTGGAAAACTCGGCCTGGGTTTCGCTGTTCTGCAGAAGAAACTGCGTAAATGCGGTGACTTCGGCCGGGTATTCGCCTTCGCGAAGGATGGCGCCGTCGTCGAGATCGTCTTCGATGACGACGTTTTCATCTTCGGGGAACTCCCCGGGCAGATTGCCTTCGGGAAATTCACCGGGCTCCGGCAGATCTTGCTGGGCTATCTGGTCGGTGAAAATGGGATCGGCGGGCTCATACTCCAACACCTGGTCGTCCAGAGTTGGTTCGTCCATCGAGGGGGCGTTCAGATAAGCGCCGCCGGGCGTTTCGGTAGACTCATACGCGCCCTGACCGGGGGGAACTGCCTGGGGTTGTTCCGGTTGCTCAAACTGTTCGGGTTGGGGTTGGTCCGGATAAGGCGGAGCGACCTGGGGGTTGCGTCCGTCAACGGGTGCAGAAGGTTGGGGAACTCCGGGATTCTCGGGGGTAGGTTCAAGAGGCTGGGTTGCGGGCTCGGTCCCGGTATCGATGGCGCCGCCGCCGTAGTTGTCCATCTGGCCGCGGTCGCGGCCCGCGACCAGGAATAAGATGATCGCAACGACCACGATAATGCCTAAGATCCATGGCCAGACCGGGGTACTTTTGTGCTGAATATCGATATCAGCCATCGTTTTACTCCTTGGTTACAGCTATGTCCTTGATGAGGACTTTTATGGCCAACGACTCGCGGTCAAAAGAAGCTTCGACAGCGGTTGACGTGGTAAACGTAAACACAGCAGAGAAGGGTGTGGTTTTTTAAGCCAGGGCGGACGAGTTCTCTCCTGTCCGGGCCAGGGGGGCGCGGGGGCCGGATGGCAGGGATTTGCAGGGAAGCGGTTGTCGCGCAAAGAACGGGTGTGATAGTGCAGTGGCTTTGATTTGCGGCCGAAAGTTTTGGTGCAAACGCTAAGAAAAACTAACAACGAAGGATGGAACGGTGAGCGAGGATGCGCGTCGGCAGATTTCGGCCGAGTTGCTTCAATATTTAGAATTCGTCTGGGATCTTCATTTTATCGGGACGCGTGCCTGGGAGCTTGAAGGGAACGAAGAAGTCTTCCGCATGATCGAGCTGGGAGGAGGCAACTACGCCTGCGAATACTCGCCGGGGCAGGGGCTTTTGTGGAATTTTGAGCTGGATGCGGCCGGATTGCGCGAAATTATGCGGGCCGGTGTGCGGGAGATCGAGGTTCGGGAGAGGCCGGATGATCGGGGACAGTTCATCGGGAGTCGCAAGGGAGCGGCGCAGCTTTTGCGGGATCTGGTGCAGGCCGAGGAGCTGGAGCTGGAGGCAGACCCTTCGGAAGAGGAAGCGTTTGAGGGGCTGGTCGATGCGTTGAGCGAGGAACTTTCGTTCTGGATGAGCGATATGCGCAGTCTGACGGAGGTTTCGGAGCAGCGCCAGGCCGTGGCGGAGTTCGTGGACTGGTTGCTGGAGCTGCCGGGCGTGGAAGATCTGTATATGCCCGATCTGGATCTGTACTGGTTGCTGCGTCGGCGTTTGTGGGACTTGAGCGAAGGTGCCGATGAGGCCGGCGGCCTGGATGTCGCCGGGTTGATGGCGATGCTTTCGGAAGGTGCGCCGGGCAAGGCAACCGATGCGCCGGGGCAGGACGCATCGGGGGAGGGGCCGGATCTGGGCCTTGAGCTGGCGATGGAAATGGGCTTTGAAGACGAGTTTTCGGCCGAGCAGCCGCTGGCGTCGGCCCGGCACGATGCCGCGAAGGCTGCCGGTGTGAAGCTGGAGTTCCCGTTGTTTGCGGCCGATATGGAAGAGGCCGGAAGCTACGTGGGGCCGGGGTTTTGTATCGTGCGCCAGGCGGAGGCCGAGCATGTTTTTGAGCTCGGAATCGGGGATTACGTGCGCTGCATCTGCGCAAATTGTAAGACCGAGAACTATCTGGACGCCGCCGATGCCGAGGATGTGGCCTGCGTGTCCTGCAGCAAGCCGGTGCCTTTTCCGCCCTTCCCGGGCGAGGAGGTGACGGCCAGTTATGAAGCGCTGCGGAGCGGGGACGTGGCGATGATGAAGGATACCGAGTTTGGCATGATCGGGCCGGAGCAGGCCGCGGCCGGGCTGACGCACGGCGAGCCGGATCTGGAGTCCGACCAGGTCGAGATCGTCGAGCTGGAGGATGGCTGGCGGGCCGCAAAACTTGCGCCGGAGGCTATGTGGGAGCTGTTGCGCACGCCGACGTATGTTTCCTGGCAGGGCGAGGTGTGGCTGTTTAGCGGCGGCAAACCGATGGTGTTTTTGGGAAGCTGGTCGCGCGAGCAGTTCAATGCGCGGGCCGAGGATGGCAACGGCAAGGCGCTCTTTGAAAAGATCGTGGAGGATTTGCCGCCCTTTGATATCTGGGAGCGTTTTGAGCCGGGCAGTGAGCTGTGCGTGTACGTGTTTGAGTGCGCCACGACCGGAATATTGCGAGCTTCCTGGGATATGGCGTAGGGCGGCGGTCCTAAATCGCCGCTAGCTGCGTTGCCGTTCGCTCGATGGCCGTCCAGGCCACCGTCGCTCCGGCAGTCTTGCTAGCCCCGATTTATGACTCGCCGCACGCGTTGGGGTTGCGGGCGGCATTGCGTTGGCGCTGCTGGCGCAGCTTGTGGGTTGGTTTCGAATGCCTCTCGACACCCCGACCGAGCCCGTTTGTAACCTCCAGCCGCAGCTCCAGACCCCGGCTGAGTCCATTCGTAACCTCCAGCCGCGGCTCCAGACCCCGGTTGAGCCCATTTTTGCGCTCCGAAAGCAGCTCGACACCACCCAAGAAGACCACTTTTTGTCTCCTACCGCCTCTCGACCTTCCAGGGCGCTTACCCGAACCGTAAAAGCATGCCCTGTCGAGCTGCCACCCGAGCCAAAAAACGCGCTCCGAAAGCGGCTCCAGACCCCCGACCGAGTCTGTTTTTTGTCTCCGACTGCCTCTCGAGCCTCGGTTGCGCTTACCCAAACCGTGCAAACATGCCCTGTCGAGCTGCCACTCGAGGTAAAAAACGCTCGCTCGCCCCCCTGTCGAGCTGCCTTTCGAGCCCCAAAACGCTCGTTCGCACCCCTGTCGAGCCGAAAATTGTACGGTTTGCTTTGTTACGCCCCCCTCTCGAGCTGTCGGCTGCGCGGTTTTGGGGGACGAGGATAAGGATCAGGCCTGGTCTTTTTTGGATTTGGAGGCGGCCTGGATCAGGCTTGCGGCCAGGGTGATGACCATGATGCCGATGATGACGGTCAGCGAGGTGGCGGTGGAAATTTCGATGATGTGGATGCCGTTTTCGTGCAATGCATGGAAGATCATCTTCACACCGATGAAAACCATGATGGCGGCCAGGCCCCAGCTGATCAGCGAGAGTTTGTCCATGAGTCCGGCGAGCAGGAAGTAGAGCTGGCGCAGGCCCAGCAGGGCGAAGGCGTTGGCGGTGAAGACGATGTAGGCATCCTGGGTAAGCCCGAAGATGGCCGGGATGGAGTCGACGGCGAAGAGTACGTCGGTGACGCCGATGGCCAGAATGACCATGAACATGGGCGTCAGGTGGCGTTGTCCGTCGATGACGACGCTCATTTTCTGGCCGTAGTAAATCGGGGTGATGGGCCAGATCTTTTGAACGATCCGGGATGCGACGCTGTCGGTGTGGTCTTTTTCGTAGTCGTCGCCGCGCACGTGGTCGTAGACGATTCTGAAGGCGGTGTAGATCAGGAAGGCGCCGAAGACGTAAAAGACTTCGCTCCAGGCGTTGATGGCGGCGGCGCCGATGGCGATGAAAATACCGCGCAAGATCAGGGCGATCACGATACCGATGAGCAAGACTTCATGCTGGTATTCTTTGGGGACCTTGAACTTGGTTAAGATCAGGTAGAAAACAAAGAGGTTGTCGACGCTGAGGCTTTTTTCGGTAACGTAGCCGGCGAAATATTCCCCGGCCTTTCCGGCGCCAAGGCCAGGGGTTGTTTTTTCGACAAAATACCAGAGGCCAAACCCGAAAATGACGGCGACACCGATGTAGAAGGCAGCCCACCATCCGGCTTCTTTCATGCCGAATTCTTTGGGGGTGTCGTCTTTGCGCCAGGGATGGTCAACGATGGCCAGATCGATGCCCAGGACAACGATCATACCGAAGATGGTGACGAGCCAGAGCCAGAGCGGGTAAGTAACGGTGTCGGCGGCGGCTATTATCAATGGATTCATGCTGGAGCCTGCAAACAAACGGTTGAAAAAATGTGACGGAAAAAGGTCGGATGCGACCGGGCCTGTCTATCACGAAGAAAGATTGATGGGCAAACAATCTAAACGTTTCTTGTCCGAAGGAATTCCTCGGGTAGCTTGCCGGGGGCGATGGAATGTGTCCAGCCGGAGAATTGACAAAAAAGGAGTTATTTTATGCGCGCATTATTGCAGCGTGTCACCCGGGCGCAGGTGAGCGTCGGGTCGGAGATCGTAGGGCAGATCGGGGGCGGAATTTTGCTGCTCCTGGGCGTGGCCACGGGCGATACCGGGGCGGATATCGAGTATTTGCTCGATAAAGTGCTGAATTTGCGAATTTTTCAGGACGAAAACGACAAGATGAACCTTTCGTTGCTGGATACGGGCGGGGAATTGCTGGTGGTCAGCCAGTTTACGCTGTACGGGGATGCGCGAAAGGGGCGCCGGCCGAGTTTTGTGCAGGCCATGGAGCCGATTCAGGCGGAACAGTTTTATGAGCAGTTCGTGGCCGGCGCGCGGGCGCGCGGGGTGCATGTGCAGACCGGGCGCTTTGGGGCGATGATGCAGGTGGAACTGGTCAACGATGGACCGGTCACGCTGATGGTGGAGAGCCCGCCTCGTTGATTGCGTGGGCGTTGCATACAATGATAGAAGGCGCGTTGCCCGCGTTTGTTTTGTAAGGAACTGACGAACCTTTTCCGGGGCGATGTTGATAAAAATTGAGATTACGAGGTGTTTTTTCCATGTCCTACTCGATGATTCGCGATGTACTCGCCGGCAAGATTGCTGCTGGTTCCGAAGTTACCGTCAAAGGTTGGGTGCGCACGCGCCGTGATTCCAAGGCCGGGTTTTCTTTTGTCGGTGTGCATGACGGGACTTGCTTTGATCCGATTCAGGTGGTCGCCGAAAATACGTTGCCGAATTATGCGACGGAAATTCAGAAGCTGACGACGGCGTGTTCGGTGGTCGTAACCGGTGAGCTGGTGGCTTCGCCGGCGGCCGGTCAGGCGGTCGAGATCAAGGCAACGAGCATCGAAGTGGTCGGCTGGGTAGAAGATCCGGACACCTATCCGATGGCGCCCAAGCGTCACTCCATGGAGTATTTGCGCAGCCAGGCGCATCTGCGTCCGCGCACGAATCTGGTCGGAGCGGTGACGCGTGTGCGCCATACGCTTTCCCAGGCCGTGCACCGGTATTTTCATGAACACGGGTTTTTCTGGATTCATACGCCGATCATCACCGCGTCCGATGCCGAGGGTGCCGGCGAGATGTTCCGGGTTTCGACCTTAGATCTGGCGAATATTCCGCGGAAGGCGGATGGCTCGGTGGATTTTGAGCAGGATTTCTTTGGTCGCGAGGCGCACCTGACGGTTTCCGGGCAGCTCAACGTCGAGGCGTACTGCCTGGCGATGAGCAAGGTGTATACCTTCGGGCCGACGTTCCGCGCGGAAAACTCGCACACGTCGCGGCATCTGGCGGAATTCTGGATGATCGAGCCGGAAATTGCGTTTGCCGACCTGAATGATGACGCCGCGCTGGCGGAAGATTTTCTGAAGTATATTTTCCGCGCACTGCTCGATGAAAGGCCCGACGACATGGCGTTTTTCAATCAGTTCGTGGATAAAACCTGTATCCAGCGTCTGGAAAGCTTTGTGGAATCGAGTTTTGAGCGTATCGAGTACACCGAAGCGATCAAAATTCTGGAAGCGGCTTCGAAGAAAGAAAAATTCGAGTTTCCGGTGTCCTGGGGTGTCGATCTGCAGAGCGAGCACGAGCGGTATTTGAGTGAAAAACACTTCAAAAAGCCGGTCGTCGTGATGAATTACCCCAAGGAGATCAAGGCGTTTTATATGCGTCTGAACGACGACGAACGCACGGTTGCGGCGATGGACGTGCTGGCGCCGGGCATCGGGGAAATCATCGGCGGCAGCCAGCGTGAGGAGCGCATCGACGTGTTGGATGCGCGGATTCAGGAGGCCGGCCTGCTCAAGGATGATTACTGGTGGTACCGCGATCTGCGCCGGTTTGGCACAGTCCCGCACGCCGGATTTGGGCTGGGTTTTGAGCGGACGATCAACTATGCGACGGGTATCGAGAATATCCGCGACGTGATTCCGTTCCCGCGCACCCCGAACAACGCAGATTTCTGATCGATAAATTTCGATTTCGATTTCAATCGAGATGGATGCGACAGCGCCCGCCAGAGATGATTTTCTGGCGGGCGCTATTGTTTGGGGCAAAGATTATTTCTTGAACAGCGCTTCGAGTTTGGCTTTTGCAAGCTCGGCGGCCTGGGCCTGGCCGGTGTCCTGCGCGCCCGGGGCGAAGTAATCGCAGTAGTTGGCGCGTTCTTTGTCACGCACTTGCTCGGCCATCGGCTCGCGGCATTCGTCGTGGGCGTAGGGGTCGTAAAACTTGCAGTTTCGACATGATTTCATCGCGATGTGACAGTGAAAGCACGTGTCGTCGCGAAAGACTTTGTCGAGCTTTTCGGTGGATTTTCCACATGACCAGCAAATGAATTCGTAAGCCATCGGCAAGATCCTTGTTGTCGTAGATGTCGATGAAGCAGCGAAAACGTCGGGAGTTTTCTAGCGCGTCGGGTTGGGAAAAGCCAGCCCGAGTCCGTTGCAAACACTTGAGAGCGTGCTGGGATTTCGCGAGCAGAGAAAGGATTTTTCGTTTTAAAAAAATAACAGGCAACTTTTTGCCCCGATCTTCCGATAACAAATATAGCAAGTCGGAAGCCCTTCC
>JBEBUW010000068.1:0-24194 GCA_040393065.1 Lujinxingia vulgaris
AGGAGCATCAGTTGACGTGTTGGGGTGGGAATGTGCGGGCGTTTGCGGTGGAGGGCGTGTTTGATGATTGCCAGCGGATGGTGAAGGCGGCGTTTGCGGACGGCTGGTGGCAAAAGAACAAGCGGTTGTCGTCGGCGAATAGCATCAATATCGGGCGGGTATTGCCGCAGATGATTTATTATGCGGCGGCGTCGTTGTGGAGTTTTCGCAGGCACGGCGTGGCGGCGGATTTTGTGATTCCGACGGGGAACCTTGGCAATGCGCTGGCGTGTATGTGGGCGCGGCGCGTCGGGTTGCCGATTGGGAAGATTCATCTGGCGGCGAATGCGAATCGGCCGATTGTGGAATTTGTGAACGGGGCGGACTGGCAGGCGATGCCGTCGGTGCAGACGCTGGCGTCGGCGATGGACGTGGGCAATCCGAGCAATCTGGAGCGGGTGCGGGCGTTGTATCCGGTGGTGGAGGATTTGCGGGCGGCGATGACGGCGGCGAGCGTGGAGGATGCGACGATCGAGGCCGTGATTCGTGCGGGTGTGGAGCGGTACGGGGAGGTTTTTTGTCCGCATACGGCGGTGGCGGTGCATGTGCGGGAGGGGTTGGACGGGCCGGCTCATTGCGTCGTGGTGGCGACGGCGCATCCGGCGAAGTTTGAGAGTATTGTGGAGCCGTTGATCGGGCGCTCGGTGGAGGTGCCGCCGGCGCTGGAGGTTTTGTTCGGGCGGCCGACGGCGCGTGTGGAGATTGCGGCGACGTTGGAAGCGTTGACGGCGGAGCAATAAAATAAGGTGTGTCTCGCGCGCAGCCGCGTAGCGGGGCCTCTGGCCCCAGCGGAGCATGTGGGTTGTGCTAGCCCATGGGCTCTGCCCTTGGGTTCGTTGCGCATTACCCGGTTTTCCGATCGCCGTCCGCGAATTAGCGCGAAGGAAAGCAAAAGCAAAAGGCGCACGCGAAGGCGCGAAGCCGCGAATTGGCGCGAAGGTTTTGTAAGGATTGGCCGGGTGTGAATCGTTCTGCGTCCGGGGCATAAATGACGTAGCAGGCCATTTGGGTCCCGCGTCCGGGGCATAAATGACGTAGCAGGCGATTTGGGTCCCGCGTCCAGGGCACAAATGACGTAGCAGGCGATTTGGGTCCTGCGTTTGGGGCTCAGATGACGTAGCGGGCCATTTGGGGTCCTGCGTCCAGGGCACAAATGACGTAGCGGGCGATTTGGGTCCTGCGTCCGGGGCTCAGATGACGTAGCGGGCCATTTGGGTCCTGCGTTTGGAGGGGCATGGTTCCGGGCGAAGAACTGGCTAGATTAGAATGGGTAGAGAAGTTCCGGGGGAGGTTTTTGAATTGCGAAAAGGGTTAGGGTAGCGTGCGTTTGTTGTGAGAAATTTTGAGCAGAAGTACGTGTAAAATGGCGCTTACGAGCATAGCGAATGGGGTTTGAACATGATGAAACGGGTTTTGGGGTCTGGTTTGCTGGTTGCAGGATTGGTTCTGGGGGCTGGTTGCGCGGATGAGGGGGCGGAGCCGAATGGTCAGGAGACGACTTACGAGGGGAAAAAATATGAGCAGGTGAAGGGGGAAAGCGAAGTGCTGCGTCAGGTCAGCGCGTGTGAGCTTTTTTCGGTGCCGGGGCCGGTTGGTATATTTACGGTGGATACGATTACGGGTTCGTTTGCGCCGACTACGGGGCCGCAGATTCATGTGCAGCTAGAACAAGAAGCGTTGTGGGAGGGGACGCTTCCGGCTCCGTTTACGTTTTCGTTCTCGGGTGGCGAGGATGATCAGGGTTTGATGCTGGCTCCGAGTTTGTCGGCGACTGTCGGTGAGCGGGTGGTGTTGCTGGTGTATGAAGCGGGGCTGACGGTCGATACGGAATTGCAGATTTTCCGTGAAGTGGCGCCGGGGTATTTTTCGAACGGACAGCTTTTTGCCGACGGAGGTATCGCGGCGGAAGACTTGAAAGATATTGTAGAAAACGTTCGGACCGCGTCCGTCTGCCCTTATGCGGAAGATTTTGGGATGTAGGAATCGGCACAAGGTATTTTTTAGATAAAAAGCCCGGGACATTTCGATGTGCCGGGCTTTTTTGTGGGTGTTCATGGGGGAGTTTGGTTTCTTTAGAGATCGAAGCGTTTGCGCAGCTCGGGAGGTGTGAGTGGGCAGGCTTCGGTGGGCCGTGGGAAGAAGCGGTGGCGGATGCGGGCGACAGCGTCGTAGGCGGAATCGCGGACGGGGCGCGGGATGGCGGCGCCGGCGATGGCGAGGAGGCGCCAGAGGCCGCCGAGGCGGTGGAGGATGTGGAAGACGGCGGCGGAGCGGCTCAAGATCTGGCCGTCTTCGGTGGCGACGATGATGCTGTCGGGCAGTGTTTCGCGCGAGATTCCGGTTTGTTGGAGGGTGCTTTCGAAGGCGTCGCTCTGGATGGGGGCGAAGCGGAAGGCGTAGTCGGGGCCGGGATCTTCGGCAAGGACGAGGCGGACCCAGCGTTGGCATAAGCCACAGGTGCCGTCGTAAAATATACGCGGCGGCCCTAAATCGACGATCGCTTCGTCATCGTGTCGAGAATGGCCGGACAGAGGCCTATCCTCGACACGATGACTTTGCGCTCCCCGATTTATTGCTCGCCGAGAGGTATCTTTGGGGGAGGCAGGTTTTTTGCGGGGAATCCAGCCGGGGTTGAAGGTGAACAGGTGGATGAGGAGCATGCCGATGCTTAAGTCGGCGAAGGCGACGGTGGCCAGGATGCCGAGGTGGAGGCCAACGAGGCTGAGCCAGAGCCAGGGGCGCAGGCGGCTGATGAATGTGAGGGGCAGGGCGAGGATTTCGAGGCCGAGCGTGGCGTAGGTGAGGAGTTGGAGGAATTGTTCGGGGAGGCTTAACAAGAAATCGCGCAGGGGGCTTACGCGGGCCAGCGGGCTTTCGAGGACGCGGGTGATGGCGGAGCCGTCTTGCCAGGAGGGGCTGATGAGTTTGGTGTAGCCGCTGTAGGAATAGGCGGCGCCCATGACGAGCCAGGCGACGGTGAAAAACGAGCGGGGGAGTTGCCAGCCGCCGGCGGGGTTGGTGCGGCCGCGTGCGCTCCAGGAGCCGTATGGTGTGGCGGGGATTGCGGCGTGGAACAGTAGAATCCAGCCGACGAGCGCCAGGCTGGGGTTGCTGATGAGCGGGTTTCGGCCAAACAAACAGGCCCAGATGTACCAGATGAGGACGGCCATGATTTTGGAGCGTGCGCCGATTGTGAATGCGATGCTTGCGACCGCGCCGAGGCCAACCAGTGCGGTTGCGAACCAGGGTGGGTCGAATACGCTCAAAATATTGGGGAAAACGTAGGCAAAGGGGCTCGCGGCCGCGTCGGGCAGTGCGCCGGCGCTGGAGAACAGCTCGGCAGCCCAGGGCAACAGGTGCACAAAGTGGATGACCAGATAGATGCCGAGCAGCACGCGCACGATGCTGTACTGGCCGCCCGTCCACTGGTGCTCGAAGAGATGTTGGTTCATGGGTTTCATGGGCACTCGATCTCGATGAGGGTGGGTAAGGGGCTGATGTCAACGCCTTCGCGGGGAACGTAGCGGACGCGCAGGTCGGCGGCGACGTCGGCCGGGTCGATGCCGAGTTCGACCAAGATCGGCGCCGGGCCGCACAGGGCGTAGGTGGCGGTGGCGTCGAACATGGGGCGGGAGCGGGCGTCGCTGTAGAGCACGGGGCCAAAGGCCAGGATGGCGCCGTAGACGTTGCGGCGGTTGTAGGGGCCTTTCAGGAGCGGATAAACCTCGGGCGTGAGGGCCAGGGATTCGGCGCGGCCGTCGCGGGTGGTCCATTCCAGGAAGAAGTGCGTGGAGTAGGTTTCGAGGCCGCCGGCAACAGAAAAGACTTTGGGTGCGGGTGAGGCGACGGTGGCGGCGGCGATTCCTTGCACGGGGCCAAGGCCGGTGAGGGCTGCGGCCATCTGGGCAAGGCCGAGGACCAGCAGTGCGATGGCGTAGTGGGTGGTGCGGTCTTTGGTGGGTTTGTTTGTTTTGAGCGGTTCGATTTTCATTCGGCGGCTCCGTCGGTCGGAACATTGGTTGCGGGCACGGGTTTTTGGACGTCTTTGCCAATCAGCATGGGCACGATCTGGAGTTCTTCGTCTTCTTCAAAGCCGCATAGATATTCGGATTCGCGGGGGTTGTGGAAGGTTCCAAACAGCATGTCCCAGATGGGCAAGTCGCCGTAGTTGGAGCGGTGAACGCCGCGCTGGTGGTGGATGCAGTGGCTTTCGGGGCGCTGGATAATGTACCCGATCCAGTGCGGGGTGGAGACGTTCCAGTGGTAAAAAAACTCGGCCAGCGCGCTCAAAAGCGTGGCGTAGGCGGCGGCTTCCGGGCTCAAACCAACCAGCAGGTACAGGATAAGGCTTGAGAGCAGGGCGTTGACGAAGATTTCGGCCGGGCTTTTGTAAAACGAGGTAATGACTTCCAGGCGGCGCGGGCTGTGGTGGAACTGGTGAAAGACGTTCCACAAAAACTGCGAGCCGTGGCGTGCGCGGTGCCACCAGTAGTAAACGAAGGTCAAAACGAAGTAGCCGATGATGCCGCCCAGCGTCGGGCTGAGTGCGTCGAGCGACCAGGGTTGGTTGCGGATCATCCAGCCGTCCCAGGCGATGCCGGCCAGGTACACCATGGCGAGTTGGATGCCGTTGAAGAAGATGGCGCGCGCCCACCAGCCGGTTACTTCTGGCCATTTGCGAGCCGGGGCCAGTAGTTCGATGACGATCATGGCAACGCCGATGGCGAGAGCGATGAGAATGATTGGGCTCATGTGCGGTCTCCGAAAAGTGTGTTCTGCGATACTGAGCTTTCATGACCGTGCTGTTTTAGCAGATGATTTCACGAAGCGCACTGCAAAGGCAGGCCGGGTGCGGAGAACTGTCATCAGCGGCATATTTGATTTTTTGTGCTACAATGACTGGGAATGGCTGTTTTCTGGATGGATGGTGTGTTTTGCGTGATCGAGATGGAATGAGGGGCTATGACTACGTATCAGAAATTAAACGATTTAAAGTTTATGATGCTGGCTACTTTTTTGGGCAGCATCTGGCTTCTGGGCTGGTGGGGCAACCGCACGGCGGAGCCACTGACGTTGGAAGATATGTGTTTGCGCGGGCACGGGGAGGTTTGTTTGCAGCTTGGTTATGCGTACCAGAGCGGCGACGGTGTCGAAGCGGATCCGAAGGAGTCGCTGCGGTTTTTTGAGCGTGCGTGCAAAAACGAAGTCTGGTCCGGGTGTGTGCAGGCCGGGCAAGTGTATGCCAGCGACGAAGACGTTCGCGTCCGCAGCATGAATCGGGCGATTTCTTTCTATAAACAGGCGTGCAGCGAGGGGGAAGTGGTCGGGTGCTATCATCTGGGGCAGATGCAGTGGGCTGGCGAAGGCGCGCGCGCGAACGAGTTTCTGGCGGTGGAGTATTTTTCGATAGCCTGCGAGTCGCGGCATCTCACGAGCTGTTTCTACCTGGCCGTTGCGCATTCGACAGGACGGGGCGTACGGGAGCCGGACCCAAAACTTGCCGCCTCTCTGTTCGAGATCGTTTGTGAGGATGGCAGTGCGGAAGCCTGTTTCAATCTGGGCCGGATGGTTTATCAGGGAACAGGCGTCGAAGCAGATCGAGCGCGCGCGATGGCACTGTTTCAGAAAGCCTGTGACGGTGAGATGGAACAGGCCTGTGTGATCGTACAAGCGCGCGAGGATAGCTCGTCCGATGAAGCGTTGAATGAGGAATCTGCGTTGTAAACAAAGACGACGCCAGCGCGATTGGCGTTCTGACAATTGGGGCTAACTCCTTCGGGTCTACTCTTTATCAGGAGGGAACGATTCTGGCGGCCATAGCAAAGGCTGCATTTCATCAACCCGAGAGATAGAACCATGGCTCAGCGTGAACCTTCTTTTGTTCGCTTTTTTGAAACACTCAACGCCGGCGATATAGCGTTGGTGGGCGGTAAAAACGCCTCGCTGGGAGAAATGATCGGTGCGCTGGCGGACAGAGGCATCGCGGTGCCGGGCGGTTTTGCGACGACGGCCGACGCCTACTGGTTGTTTGTCGAGCACAACGGGCTTGCGACAAAAATCAAAGACCTGATCACGGCGTATCGTCAGGACGAAACCAGGCTGGCTGAGGTCGGGCAGAAGATTCGGCGGCTGTTTTTGGACGGCGAGTTTCCGCCGGCAGTGATGGAAGACATTTTGGAGGCGTATGATGAGCTGGGCCGGCGCGACAACGTGGACGCGCTGGACGTTGCCGCGCGGAGCAGCGCGACGGCCGAGGATTTGCCCGAAGCGAGTTTTGCGGGCCAGCTCGAAACGTTTTTGAACATTACCGGACATGAGGAACTGCAGCGTGCATGTCTGCGCTGCTACGCCTCGCTTTTTACCGACCGCGCGATTGTGTACCGCGAGCATCACGGTTTTGATCATCTGGATATCGCGCTTTCGGTGGGCATCCAGAAGATGGTTCGCTCCGACAAGGCCGGGGCCGGCGTGATGTTCACGCTCGATACCGATACGGGGTTTCCGGATTCGATTGTGATCAATGCCGCGTGGGGGCTTGGCGAAAACGTGGTGCAGGGAGCGGTGAATCCGGATCAGTACGAAGTGTATGCGCCGCTTCTGGCAAACGCGGAGCTGGCTCCGATCATCGGAAAGCGCCTCGGGGACAAAGCGCAAAAGATGCTTTACGCGAAGGCCGGGAACGGCGCTGGCTCCAAAACGGTCAATGTGCCGACAAGCGCCGCCGAACAGGCCGATTTTGTCCTCACCGACGCCGAAATCCTCCAGCTAGCCAGGTGGGGTACGATCATCGCGGAGCATTACGGACATCCGATGGATATCGAGTGGGCCAAAGATGGCCCGACCGGCGCGCTGTATTGTGTGCAGGCGCGGCCGGAAACCGTGCATGCGCGTCAGACGGCGGGCCGGCTCAAATCCTATAAACTCAAAGAATCCGGCGACGTAATTGTGGAGGGCATGGCGATAGGTCAGGCGATTGCGTCTGGAAAAGTCATCATTTTAGAAGGCCCGGAGCAAATCGACCGGTTTGAGGAAGGCGCGATTCTCGTCACCACGATGACCGATCCGGACTGGGGGCCGATTCTGCGCAAGTCGGCCGGCATCATTACCGAAAAGGGCGGCCGCACATCGCACGCCGCGATTGTCAGCCGCGAACTGGGCATTGCCGCGATTGTGGGCGCGAAAGACGCGACAAAGATTATCCACAACGATCAAGCCGTGACTTTGTCCTGTGTCGAAGGCGATGTCGGCCGCGTCTACGACGGCGCGCTCGCGTTTGAAGCGCACGTCATCGACCTGCAAAACATCGCCGAAACGCGCACAAACATCATGATGAACATCGCAAGCCCCGGCGCAGCCATGCATTGGTGGCAGCTTCCCGTCCGGGGCATCGGCCTTGCGCGCATGGAATACCTGATCAGCAATACCATCCAGATCCATCCCATGGCGCTCGTCAGGTTCGATGAAGTCGATCCGCAAGCACGCGAAGTTATCGAAAAACTCACCCGCGGCTACGCCGACCGGCGCGACTATTTTGTGGACCAGCTCAGCCGGGGCATCGCAAAAATCGCGGCCGTCCACCATCCGCACCCGACCGTCGTGCGCATGAGCGATTTCAAAACCAGCGAATATGCCCAACTCATCGGCGGCCGCGCCTTCGAACCGCACGAAAGCGACCCGATGCTCGGCTGGCGCGGCGCCTCGCGCTACTACAGCGACGGCTACAAAGACGGCTTCGCCCTGGAATGCCGCGCTGTAAAACGTGCGCGAGAAGAGATGGGTTTTGACAACATCATCGCGATGGTGCCCTTTTGCCGCACGCCCGAAGAAGGCCGCCGCGTCCTCGAAGTCATGGCCGAAAACGGCCTCGAGCGCGGCGCCAACGGCCTCAAAATCTACGTCATGGCCGAAATCCCCACGAACATTTTACAGGCCGAGGAGTTCGCCCGCATCTTCGACGGATTTTCTATCGGCACCAACGACTTAACCCAGCTCACACTCGGCGTCAGCCGCAACTCCGAGCTTCTGGCCGACATCTTCGACGAAGAAAACGCCTCTGTAAAATTCCTGATCTGCCACCTGATCGAAGTCGCCCGCCTGCACGGCCGCCCCGTCGGATTGTGCGGCCAGGCGCCGAGCGACCGCCCCGCGTTTGCCGAATTCCTGGTCGAAGCCGGGATCGATTCCATCTCTGTCAATCCCGACAGCGTGCTGGAGGTCATTCAACACGTCGCCCTTGCCGAAAAGCTGCACCGGCCCCGGATGCCGCGCCGCAGTGCCGTGCATCATCCGCCATTTCATTAAAAGTAGGATTCCATGGGTTCTCTAGGCGGGCGTTATCCTCCCCTGGCGAAACTTCACAGAAAATCTGCCTGCGGTGCCACTCCTATGAAAACAACGTACAAAACACTATTGCTCGGCGAACTCGCCGAGATCGATGACGAGTTCAGGACCACGCTCCTGCAAGAGCGGTATCCCGTCGAGATTCTCCAGGTCAAAAAACCTGAAATCTTCCGAAGTGCAATCGAGGACCCCGACATCGATTTGATCGTAATCGACATCGCTCCGTACGGTCTTGAAGTGCTGGATATCGTGATGGAAAAGGCGCCCATGCGCCCGCTGATCATGATCGGCGATGTCAAAAATGTTGACGTCCTTCTCGAAGCCCGAAAAAGAGGCATGCCGGTCTCGATGCTCCGCGTTGAGAACCTGGCAGCCAACAAAGAACTCCTCCTGCTGGAGATCCGAACCGCCATCGAGCAGCTCGCCGAACCCCCCTCGATGAAATACATCACAGTCGCCAGCCTGATGCGTTACGCGCAGTATCACAACGTGCATCAGCCGTTTTTTGTCGTCGATTTGAACGGCCGCCTGATTTATTTCAACCAGGCAGCGGAGTCGCTCATCGAGCAGTTGCATGGCCACAAGCCCGCACTGGGCGAGTCTTCGAAGCGATTTCTGCTGACAGATACACCGGAGAAGTTCAACGATTATCTGAAAAGAGCCTATGGCGGCGAGGAGTTCCGGATTGAGTGCACCTTCGAGGCGCTTAAGGAAGACGAAAAGTATCGCCAGCTTCTCTACCAGCCCGTGCGCACCGAAACACAAGAAATCGTCGCGGTTTCCATTGACTGCATCAATATCGCAGCGCGCCGACAAGCCGCTGAAAAGCTCGCGCGGCGCGAAGAAGCACTCTGGAAGTACTTTGAATTTGTACCTCTGCCTTTGATGGTCATCCGCGACGATCTGATTGTAGAGCGCGGAAATCCCGCGTTTTGCAACCTGCTGCGCTTCAACAAAGACCGAGTTCTGCGCGGCGAAAACATCATTGACTTCGTCTATCACACAGACCGAGTCAGAATTCGCGATGCTTTCGAAAAACTCTTCACCGCGGAAACCGGGCATTTCCAGCGCGAGCATCGCTACTGCAGAGAGGACGGCACGGTCGTCTGGGTCAAACAAATCGGGTTCGTCATAGAACATACCGAGAGCGGACACCGCAGCGCGCTGATCATTGCGGTAGACGTCATGCGCCGCAAAGAAGCCGAGCGTCACAGGCAACAATTCATGCGGATGAGCGCCATCGGTGAACTCGCCGGCGGCGTGGCTCACGATTTTAACAATATTTTGGCCATCATCAGCGCGCTCAGCTTTCAGCTCCAGGACGAGCTGGTTTCCGACGGCATGGACGAGCTCGTTTTCTACACCGAAAAAATGATCCAGGCCGTAGAACGCGGCTCTGCCCTGACCCATCAACTCTTACATTCCAGCCTGACCGACCAGGTGGAGAAAGAAACCATCGACCTGAATGCTCATCTCGGCGAGATTTACGAGCTATTCACCGAGGTGCTGGGCGACACCATCAACCTGGATATTCATCTGGCACCGTATCCCTTGCTGATTCAGCCCGGCAAAGGTCAGATCGACCAAATTACCATGAATTTCGTGGTCAACGCGCGCGATGCCATGCCCGACGGCGGCACGCTGCGCATCACGACATCGCGAATCCATGTGAACGCAGAAGCCTCGCAGCACGCAGACTTGCCATCCGGCGACTGGGCGAGGTTCGAGTTCTCCGACGACGGCATCGGCATGGATAACGAAACCCAACAGCACATCTTTGAACCATTTTACACCACGAAATCTCCCGACCAGGGCACCGGCATGGGCCTGGCCACGGTGCTTCGGATTGTCGACAATATGGGCGGCAAGATTTATGTCGAAAGCGAACTCGGTCAGGGAACGACCTTCACGATCTACGTCCCGATTGTGGAGCAGCCCTGGGATGTGCTTCACGCTTGATTCCACCCAAAAGCAAACGCGAGCCGGTCTGCCGGCTCGCGTTTTTTCTTAACGATCTAAACAAGAGGAGAGGGGCGGCGCCGCTTACGCCTCTTTGGCCAGCACAGCGTCAATATCGCTCGCGTCGTGACGTTCCGCGAGTTGTGCGTTTTCAGGGCCCCACGTTTTGTTGACGATGTTGCCGCGTTTGACCGCCTCCCGCGCCCCGATGGCATCCGCCCACCGGTTCACATGCTTGTACGAATCCACCTGCAAAAACTCGCCGCCATCATACAAATTGCCTTTGGCAAGCTGGCCGTACCAGGGATAGGTGGCGATGTCGGCGATCGTGTACTGGTCGCCGCCCAGGTATTCGACCTCGGCCAGACGCCGATCGAGCACGTCGAGCTGGCGCTTGGTTTCCATGGCGAAGCGGTCGATGGCGTACTCGATTTTGATCGGCGCGTACGCATAAAAATGCCCGAAGCCGCCGCCCACATAGGGCGCGCTGCCCATCTGCCAGAACAACCAGGATAGAGCTTCTGCACGCTTAGAAGGCTCGGTCGGCAGGAATTCCCCGAACTTTTCGGCCAGATACATCAGGATCGAACCCGACTCAAAAACGCGCGTCGGCGTCGCGGTCGAACGATCCAGAAGCGCCGGAATCTTGGAGTTGGGGTTGACCTCCACAAAACCGCTCGAAAACTGGTCGCCATCGCCAATGTTGATCAGCCACGCGTCGTATTCAGCGCCCGTGTGACCTTTGGCCAGCAGCTCCTCGAGCATGATCGTAACTTTCTGACCATTCGGCGTGCCCAGAGAATAAAGCTGCAACGGATGCTTGCCGACCGGCAGCTCTTTTTCGTGCGTGGGCCCGGCGATAGGCCGGTTGGTGCTCGCGAACTTCCCACCGTTGTTTTTGTTCCAGGTCCAGACTTTGGGCGGCGTGTAGGTTTGATCCGTCATTTGTACCTCATCAGTAAAAAAGTGAGCATGAAGGCGTTGCGCATTCATGCTTTGAACCATCGAAAATAGATTGTTTTTGATGCTTGCAGGCAAAGGCGTGCAGAAGGCTTGCCTGGCGTCGTGAGTAAGTACATGGAAGACGCAGGTTTTATTTCGTCGCTTGTTGCCGCAAGGCGGCGGTTGTAGATCGCTCCCTTCCGAAAGACTTTATATACAGATAAGCAGATCAAAGTTTGGTTTGTTATCTTTACAAGCCGCGCTATCTGCCAATTCTTGCATGACCGAATCATCGCAATTGCCCTGAATGCAATCTTGATATTGTGCAGGCAATTTCGCAAAGAAACGGTCGCATTCCTCATCAGACTGAGCCGTGCCTTCCCCCGCACGCTGGCAGCGAGGACTATCACCTTCGATAGCGACCTCAATCCAGTCACACCCAAAACAATCGCATCCATGCCAACAACACGCGCTGGCATCGTCTTTACAAAACCATGTCATCGCATTCCCACAACCATTGCGGCAGTAATCCTGCGGCGGCGCCCAGCAAGACCGCCCGGACTTTCCATCACCCGCCTGATGATATTCCTCACAGGGCGTCCACGTTGTGTCGCCTTCGGCCGCAGCTTCACAATAGAAATCAACCTCAACAAAATCATGTTCACGCGTACAAAGATAGATTTCGTCGGTTTCTGAATGCGCGCAAGAAAACTGATCGACGCCCTCCAGGGAAGTGAAGTACTCGCAATGATGCTCGATCCCATCACTAAGAACGACACGCACCATAGACGCAAAGTCTGGAGTTGAACCGGTGCCCCCTGCATCACCTGCATTGTTTGTATCATTCTGGTCCGTTGCATCAGAACATCCAAACATTACAAACAATACGCTACACATCAAAACAAATATAAGTTTTCTCATGGGTTCCCAATGTGTGATAAGTTTCGTAAAAATTTCAATCTACATGTTCTTTGCTCGACGTGTTTCATAACAGGTGTCCATGCGTGAAGCAAAATACATTTTATAATACGCCCTGGCGTTATCGAATACCTGCTGCTCCCATTCATGAACCTGCTTCAAAAACCAAAAGGAAATCAAACCCCGGGAAATACGCCCGGCAAACGATTGGTTTGGTGCGCAAAGGTGCTGCCCGTCGGCAAACCAGCCGCACAAAAACCGGAGCAGCATGGCCGTCAATCAACAGGATCCACCGTGAATGAACAGCTTCTTGTACTTTTATTATCTGGTTTGATGATTTTCTGCCTGCGGATCATCGACGTTTCCCTGGGAACCCTGCGCATCGGATTTCTCGTACGCGGAGAAAGCCGACTCGCCGGCCTTTTCAGCTTCTTCGAATCCCTGATCTGGCTACTTGCCGCGTCCCAGGTTCTCACCAACCTCGACTCCCCGCTCAAGTTCATCGCCTACGCCGGCGGCTACGCAACCGGCACCATGGTCGGCGTCAAAATCGAACGATGGCTCGCCATCGGAGAATCCCTCATGCGCGTCGTCGCCCCGGTCGACAGCCCCTCCGCCGAAGAAGCCCTGCGCGCCGCCGGCTTTTTCGTCACCGTCCTCAATGCCCGCGGCCGCGACGGCGACGTGCGCGTTTTGTTCTCCGTCATGCCCAGAAAACGCATCCCTGAAGTCATGAAAATGATTGAAGAAATCAATCCCCAGGCCTTCGTTACCTTCGAATCCACCGCGCCCACCCGCAAAACGCTCGGTATAGCCCCGGCCCGTGTCGTCAAATAGACCCTTCCACGCCGCCACGAAACCCGCGTGGAGACATTGCGGCAAGGCTGGAGCGTCTGCTAAAAAAGACTCGATGTTTTGCCATATCTGGTCTTTTTTGACGGAGCTTCCATGTCTGCGATCCTTTCTGTGCTACCGATGCTGGCCCTCGCGCTGGTGCTGATATTGATAAGCCGCCTCGGCAAACAAATGTACGTGAAGGAAAACCAGCCCGCCGTCGATGCATTCAAAAAACGTTTCGCGCTCGTCGAATCTCGCAACTCCACAGACACACGATGCATCCACGAACTGGGCGGCTCGGTCGACGGTCTGAACGTGCGCCTCCAGACCATTCTTATCCAGGGCCGAAACCAACACTATCCCTACACCACAATCACAATCTACCTGCCCTCTGAACTCCCCCGGGGCCTGCGCGTTTCCAAAAAAGGCGTAGTCTCTACCCTGAAAAACACGTTTGGCCAAAACATCCGCACCGGCAACACGCGCCTCGACGAAGCCGTACTCATCCAGGCTGACCAGGAGGACGCCGCGCTTGCCCTGTTCCAAAACGCCAACATCGCCCTGGCTACCCTGGACTTTTTCGACCGCTACCCCGCAGCCAGCGTCGCTGACGGCCAACTCACCGTCAAAATGCCCCGCGACATCGACGTTGGCACCGAGCTCATGCTCCTCTCCTTCGTCAAATTTGCACAGATATTAAGCGGCCGCCGCCCCTTCAAAGCCTTCGACCAACCCCTACTCGACGCCGGCATGCTCAGCTTCGAAGATTCCGCCCGCCTGGTCGAAGAAGAACTCGCCAGACGCCGCGCAAATCCGTGATGGGGGGCAGGTGTTTTTGACAGGCTTTTCGGGGGGCTTCAGGTGGTGCCATGCCCCGGGGTAACGACGCCGTGTTCGTCGATTTTTGATGTGGGGCGCGGGGCGTTTCCTGAACATTTGTGATCCATCGACCCCCCTCGTTGCGATGGAGTATCGCTTGCGGTGGCTCTGGATGGCGCGGAGAGCGATAGAGTATGGGACGGCTGTGCCATAAAGTCACAGAGTTTGCGATGGAGTATCGGCTGCGGTGGCTCTGGATGGCGCGGAGAGCGATAGAGTATGGGACGGCTGTGCCATAAAGTCACAGGGTTTGCGATGGAGTATCGGCTGCGGTGGCTCTGGATGGCGCGGTGGGTGATGTACGGTGTGGTGTTGTGGATGGGAGGGTTTTCCCAAAGAAACACAAAGAGCTTGACCCAATTTTTATTTGCTCATACCTTCGCAATCACCATGCAGATGGGTGGAGGGACTGGCCCTGTGAAGCCCGACCAACCTGCCGACAAACGGCAAGGTGGTAATGCCTGCGGAAACCCCGGATCATGGAGAACATCATGTCCACACCTGTATTTTCCTCCCCCTTCACCCGCGCCATCTCCCTCGAAATCAACGGAACCGTCGTCCACGGCATCGCCACCCGGATGCTCCCGCTGACCCTCCGCGTCACGCTGACAGCACCCCACCAGGGACTTTCCGTGACCTGGAATTTCACCCGGCCCGAGAACTTCCTCGACGAGCAACGCCCCTGGCGCATGCTCCGCGAACTGCACCAGGCCGCCATCCTTGTCGAAGACCGTTTACCGCAATTGAAAGAGCGTTTCGCCGCCCTCGATTCGCTGCGCGCACACGCCTGGCAACTCGCCAAACAGGTCGATTTGACCCACCTCGAACAGCTCAACAACGAGCAGGCCACCGGCTTTGCACACGCGATGTCCCTGAACATGCGCCGCCAGGAAGAAGCCACACAGGTTTTCCGAGCATTGCGCGCCGCCCACAGCGACATCGAACGCGCAACCGCAAAGGTGTTTACCGATTGCCTGCCCGAGCTTTCAGAAACCGAGTTTGTCCGGTGCACCCGCGACTTCCGGCTGACGCGTTTTGGCGCCGATTTGTGGGAACGGGTTGTGGTGGGGTGAGGGGATTTTTTTGCTGGTGATAGGCCCCTGGGGGGAGGGGGGCTTAAGCCATAGAAAACACTTCGTTCTGAAGCCGCTCGATTTTTGAGAAATCAAGGTAGCGGTCATAAACGAGTTCTACCCAGGCCGCGCGGCAATGCCGACGCAATGCCTCCACCACATCCTCCAGCGTCCAGCTGACAAACGTCCTGTCATCGCGCAGGCACTGGCGATAATCCGCCACGGCTTCTGTGCAAAACGCGTTTGCTTCCGGGGCGAGGAAAACAAAGAATCCATCGCCAAAACCACAGTTTTGGAGCATGGCCCCGGCCAACAGATGATCGCGCCAGATTTGCTCCAGGGAACGTCCTTTCACGCGTTCCAGCGCCTCTGCATGAAAGCAGCCCATGCCGCGCGCGATCTCCTCATGCCGCGCTGTTAATCTGGCCGGCTGATCACGCAGACTCTCGTGATATTTAACCTCGATCCCCACAAAACCCGGCTCGCCATCCGGCGTTCGAAACCGAACAAACACATCAAACGCCGACGAATCTCCGGTCAAGCGCATATCTCCACGCCCCGGCGAATACTCAAAATCAATCCCCACAACCCGACCCACTCGCCCATCACTCAGCTCGCCGAAAACCTGCGTGGCCAACCCCAGATCCCGCTGCAATTCCCCAAATAAATTAAAGCAAAGCGGCTGGCTCGACAGCAGATTGTTAAAGATCCGCGGCTGTCCATAGAGCTTGCCGGCGCTCCTGGTGGGATTGAGGACTTCGGCCCGCACAACTTCGCGGATGGTATCTGTGAGATAATTCGCCAGCGTTTCCTTTGCCCACGGCATTTCGAGGGTCGCACCGCGTGTTTTGCCGTGGGATTCGGATGGTTTGTAGCCCTGTTCTTCGCGCCAGATTGATTGGAGAAGTCGGGCGCGTTTTTGGAAGGTGATTTTATCGGTGGGTTCGAGGGCGTGGTAGTGGGTTAGGAGTTTTGGGGAGGGCATTTATATACCCGGATTTTGGGATTTAAGGTGGGGTGTTTGAGGCATATATTAATAAATAAAATGAATAATAATGTGGTAGTTTCAAAGATGTTTAATGTTTCTGCTGGAATTAGTCTTGTTTTATTTCGCTAGCTTTATAGCGTAACAAATAGGGGTGGCGGATCGAGTCTTCTAAAGCCGTTGACCGTTGGAAGCCGTTGGGGCCGAGTTTCCAGATTCGGAGGAGGCGGGTGGGGACGATTTTGAAGTTAGATTCTTCAGACCTTTTCAGTTCTTCGTCATAATCATCGATTTTTATCAGTGGGATTCCGCGTTTCTTGGTGATACCAAGAGCGATTTCTGGGTATCCGTCGTCGTCGAGATCTGCGACGAGTTGGGTGGTGGCGAGGACTTGGAATTCGCCGTTGTATCCTTGACTACTGCCGCTGTAATCGAAAAACTCAGGAGCATTTGGTAGGGATTCTTGGGTTAGTTTTCCGTCGGTAATGGAGATGAGAGAGAGGGTAATGTCTATCTGGCCTCCACCTAAGAGCGAAGACTTGCAGAGTAGGCGATCCTTGTCTGGAGACCGGATTGGGGTGCATTCACCGAGTGGGACGGCGTCTTGATAATCGATCATTAACCACGAATCACCAGTTTTTCGAACTGCGGAAATTGCTTGGTCGAAGTTGAATCCGCCTCCGCAATTTTCGGTTCCGAGGATGGCATATTCGTGGCCGTCTCCGTTAAAATTACCGACGTATCCATCATGAAGTATCATGTTGCCCCGATCTTCGCCTATGGAGGCGCCAAAAGGGCAGCTGCTGCATGTGGGGGTTGGGATCTTTTTCCCTACAGAATAGGAGTGGACTTCGGTCATTTTTGCGTCGTCTCCGCAGATCCCACGCATGTAGGGTAGTGAAGTCTGGTCGATGGTTATTCGTTGTATTGGTGCCCGAGGTTTGGGTGGTTCTGGGATGGGAGGAGGCGTTTGTTGAGCAGGGGAAGCGGTTTGTGGAGTAGGCGATTCTGACGGTTGGGGGATGGAAGCTGTGGGAGATTGTGAGATTGGGGTGAACACGGGTTCGGATTCGGTGGTGCCCTGAGTTAGGATGACGTTGTTTTGGCCGGTGATGTGGGGTGTTTGTTGGCGGTCGGGGACGCGGCGGAGTTGTTGGTGGGTGTAGTCGAGCGCTTTTTGGGCAGTAACGACGCCGTTTTCGTCGGCGGCCCAGCCGCGGAGTGCGCCGAGGAGGAGGTAGCTGAAGGCGGGGCGGGTGGTGCCGGGGAGTGGGCCGGCGAATTGGTCGGATTTTGCGGCTGAGAGGATGACGGTTGAGGCGTTGATCAGAGGTTTGCTGTTGACGGGAAGGACGGGTTGCATGCCGGGTAGGAGGGATTGGCCGTCGTGTGAGCGGCCGCTGAAGCAAGAGTCGAGGACAACGACTGTGCTCGACTGATTTCCGTTTTGGAGGGTCGCGAGAAGTTTGTTTTGGGCGAGGCTTCGGTTTTGGATGCTTTCTACGGTCTGCTGTGCATCAATGGCGACTAGTCCGCCGTCTTTGCCGTTAAGTATGGGGGCGCCGTGGCCAATGAAGACGAACCATAGTCGGGCACCTTCTTTGACTTCGGCGGCGGCTTCGGTGGCGATGCGAAGCATGGCTTCGTGTGTGGCTTCTCGATCTGTCAGGCTATAGATGCTTTTGATGCCGAGGCCGGATTTGAAGAAGTTTCGCCATTCTTCGGCGTTTTGTCGAGCGCCAGGAACATGGGGTAAAAAGACGTATTCTTCAATTGCAATGATGATCGCAACGTCGTTTTCGCCTGTTAGCTGCATTTTGGGAGGCGAAGAAAGCGTCGGCCAGGCAGGGGATTGTGCCCAGGTCGTGGCTGAGAAACACAACATGGTCATGAGAATCAGTGTGGTCGCAGTATTACGAATTATTGAGTCCATTTCCGTACCCATTTGTATTGATATTTTACATTTATGGTGAGGGTTGTGGCGGATTTTGGAGAAATTCGCGACGAGTCCCCTCGGAGGTGTTCATGGTTTCTGTCGGCGAGCATAGACCATAATAAATAAAAGCTCCAAGTGTAAATTTATGTAGGAGCATGCCTTCGCACAGATAACAGAGAGTTGCGGAGCCAGCAGGTGAGGAGTTTTTATATTCCGGGGGGCGGCAGCGATTTACGTGTGATGTAATCGTGCGCGCGTTAGGCAGGATGGGAATTCGGGAGCGCAAGGGCCAAGAGGTCCCTGCGTTGTGCGGTTCGTGCGATGGGGGAGGCGGGTGGTAAGGGGAGAGGGGTGGTTTGCGTTTTGGTGGAGATTGGAGAATTGGGTGGTGTGACACGTACCCAATTCCATGCGGCAATGATCGGAGAATTGGGTGGTATGCGGCGATCCCAGGGGCAGAGCCCCAGGGCTGGCACGACAAACGCGCTCCGCGGAGGGCAGAGCCCTCGCTGCGCGTGGTGGGTCAGGGTTTTCCGTAGACGAGGAGGCCTTCGAAGGTGTCGCCTTCGGGGAAGCCGCGGAGGGTGGGGTAGTCGGGGGCGGGGGGGGCGGGTTCAATGCGGTCGATGGTGTAGTTGGCGGCCTGGGCGGCGGCGCGGATGAGGGATTCGAGGGTGGGGGTGCGTTTGCGGTCGTTGCGGCAGACGAGCATGTGGCCGGTGGGGGAGAGGGCCTGGAAGCACTGGGTGAGGAGTTCTTGGTAGTCTTTGCGGACGGACCAGAAGGCGGTGGTGCCGGCGGCGGCGGTGGGTGGGTCGACGATGATGCCGTCGAAGGTTTCGGTGTTGTCGCGGAGGAAGTCGCGGCAGTCGGCGGCGATGCTGGTGTTGAGATCCTGGGGGATGTCGTTGAGGGTGAGGTTTTCTTCGAGCCATTTCAGGTAGCGGCGCGAGAGGTCGACGCTGGTGACGTGGGCGCCGCGGTCGGCCAGGGCGACGGTGAAGGCGCCGGTGTGGCAGAAGAGGTTGAGCCAGCGTTGTTGAGCTGGTTTCTTGGAGGATTTTTTCACAATTTGGGTGAGGGTGCGGCGGTTTTCGCGTTGGTCGGCGAAGAATCCGACGTCGATGCCTTCCCAGGGTTCGCAGCGGTATTTGAGGCCGTCTTCGAGGGCGACGGTGTGTTCGCCGGGTTTTAAGTAGCCGGAGCCGTGGTGGATGATGGTGGCGGTGGGGAGTTTGTCGCCTTCGCGGATGTCGCGCAGGTGGGGGACTTCGATGATCATCATGTCGGGGTCGTGGGCGACGAAGTTCTGGTAGACGCGGTCTTTGAAGGCGTTGGCGGCGTCGCCGGTGAGGGTGGCGCGGAGCACGGAGCCCATGCGGTCAAGCCAGAAGCCGGGGAGGCCGTCGGCTTCGGCGTGGATCAGGCGGAAGAGGTTGGTGCGGTTGGAGTCGCGCAGGAAATCGGCGCGAAGGGCGACGGCTTCGTCGACGCGCATGTTGATTTCTTCGTCGAAGTCTTCGGCTTCTTCGCGGCTTTTGCTCCAGAGGCGGGCGGCGAGTTCGCCGGGGCCTTCGGTGAGGGCAAAGAGGTTGGTGGTGTTGTTGGAGTTGGGGGCTTTGAGTTCAACCAGTGTGCCGGGCGTGAGGTGGCCGCGGCCGCCGGTCTGGGCGTCTTCGAGAACCCAGGGGTGGCCCTGGCGGGCGATGATTTCGAGGGTTTTGGAGGAAACCTGGAGGGTGGGGATTTCGTGGGCGACGGCGGCGTCTTTTGCTTTCTGGAAGACTTCGGGTGTGGGTGCGACGGGGTGTTCGGGCCACCAATCCGAAGGCGTGGACCAGCTGTGGGCCAGGTCGGTGTCTTCCTGGTAGAGAGCGGAGAGGCGCAGGCGCAGGCCGCCGGCGACCTGGTAGCCGCCGCGTTTGCGGTCGCCGACGACGGGGGTGTTGTTGGCGGCGAGCGTGTCGAGGATGAAGGAGGCGATCTGGTCGTTGGGGATCTGGGTGGTGTCGGAGAACTGGATGTTGAGCTGGACTTCGGCCAGGCCGCCCCGGGCTGTGATGGTGGTGTAGTCGATGGGAATGTTGGTGCTTCCTTCAAAAGCCGGGGCGAGCCAGCGACCGGTGGGCATGAGGGGGCGGGCGACGATAGCGTTCCAGGTCATCATGGCGCGGCCGGAGAGGAAGTTTTCGCGGTGTGCGCGGGCGGCTTCCGGGGTGAGGGCGAACATCCAGGGGCCGCCGGCGTTGGCGGGCATGTTCCAGACCGGGGTGAAGGTGTCGCGGTCCAGACCGAGCATGTCGGCCAGGAAGCGGATGGGGTCCATGGGATCGTTGTCTTGCGAGATTTTGCCGGGCATGCCGACGGGTTTATCGACGATGATCCAGTCGGGGCCGCGGGCAAGGTCGGCGGCGTCGGGCAGTCCGTAGACGGCGGATCCCTGGATGGAATCGACGTAGATCATGGTCTCCGGGTAGGGAACGAAGGCGGGCTTGAGGGCCAGCGCGTGTTCGATTTTGACTTTGTGGTTGGTGAAGAGGTCGAGGACTTCTTCGGGGGTGCCCTCGGGCCAGGCGCGGGCGACGAGCTGTTGGATGGAGGGGGCGGGGGATTCTTCGGGGACGCGGAATTTGAGGGAGATTGTGGAGGACATGGTGGCTCTCATCATGTTGAGATCGGAGAATTGGGTGGTTTGATGCGTGGTGGTAATCGGAGAATTGGGTGGTTCGCAACGTCCCCAGGGGCAGAGCCCCTGGGCTGGCACAGCGCCAACGCGCTCCGCAGGGGCCAGAGGCCCCGCTACGCGGGTGGGCGTTTGGGGATTGGGTGGTTCGCAACGTCCCCAGGGGCAGAGCCCCTGGGCTAGCACAGCGTCTACGTGCTCCGCAGGGGCCAGAGGCCCCGCTGCGCGGGAGATCGTGAGGCCCCGCTGCGCGGGTGGTTTGCGGTGTGGGGCGGTTTGGTAAAAAAACGGGGCATCGACCGGCGCGGAAGGTAACGTAATTGCGGGAAAATCGAAAGGGGGTTTGCGAGCGGGTGGTTGGTTTGGATGGTTGGATGTATGCTTGTAGATTGTCTGAGATGGAATTTGAGTGTGTGAGCTGGCTACGTAAAAAGAAAGGTATTTTATGAAGAGTTATCGGTGGTGGCTTTTTGTGGGGCTTTTGGTGTTCGGGCTGGTTGGGGGGTGTAGTGAGGAGCCGGTCGGGGCAGGAGGACCGTCGGATGTGGGGATGGATGTTGCGCTGGAGGATGTCGGAGGGGAAGGGGAGTCGGATGCCGAGTCAGCCGACGACGTGGGGGCGGCGGATATCGGGTTGGTAGAAGATATCGCGGAGCCAGATGTTCGGGATGAGGGGGATGTTGAAGCGGGTGATGTTGAGGATTCGGAGACCGGGCCGGGTGATGTTGGCATGGTTGATGTGGATATGGATGAGCGGCCGTCGGTGTCGCGCTACGGTGTTTCGATGGGGTGGGATGCGTTGCGGTGGTTGAGCGACGAAGATCTGGAACGGACGTTTGATGGGTTGCAGGATCTGGGCGTGGGGGTTTTGCGCACAGATCTGAGCTGGGATGCGATTCAGCCGGATAGTGCGGATGCGTACAGGTGGGAGAAGTTTGATCAGGTGGTCGAGCTGGCTCGGGAGCACGGGATTCAGATGATGCCGATCTTGCATCGTTCGCCGAACTGGGCGCGGCCGGCGGGAACGCAGCGCAATGAAATGCCAGATCTGGATGCGTTTCGTGAGTTTGCGCGCGTCGCAGCCGAGCGTTATAAGCCCAGCGGCATCTACCACTGGCAAATCTGGAATGAGCCCAATCTCAAGCAATTCTTCTCGCCGCCGGACGCTGTAGCCTATACGGCGCTTTTGAATGCGGGCTATGAGGGCGTGAAGGCGGGCAATCCGGCGGCGTTTGTGATTTCGGGCGGGTTGTCTTCGGTGCCGCAGACCGATCTGGAGCAGGGCCGTCATGTTTCGGCGATTGAATTTGCGCGGACGATGTATCAAAACCAGGCGAAATTGGATGCGTTTGGCTTCCATCCTTATGGGTGGCCGTTGCCGCCGACGGCAACGCAGGGGTATCAGGGCTGGCGGATGATGGAGAAGAATTCGGACAATTTGCGCAAAATCATGACCGAGGCCGGTGATGGCGCAAAACGGATCTGGATGACGGAGTACGGTGCGCCGACGTCCCGGGTTTCGGAGAATGATCAGGCGGATTTCCTGGAGAGTGCCTATACGATGGCCGGGGAAAGTACGTGGGCCGGTCCGCTGTTTTATTATTCGTTCCGGGATATTGGTACAGATCCGGACGATCCGGAGCATTCTTTTGGTTTGCTTCGCAACGATTGGAGCCCCAAGCCGGGTTATGCGCGGTATAAGAATCTGCCGCGGTTGGAGAATTTGCGATGATCCGATCTCGCGCTGCGTTGCGTGCAGCGCGGTAGCTGCCGGTAGCGGATTTTGCGGGCGGGATGTAAGATTCCAGAGTTTAGGTAGATAAATATTTCATAGATTAAGGAGACAGGCATGAGCATGAAAAACGTGATGGTCGGGCGTAACGATCTGGAGGCATGGGCGGAGTCGATGCAGGGGAATGCGTTTTTGGAGGATGCGCATTTTCGGCGTGTGCTGCGTATGTATGCGCGTCCGGAGCGGCTGGCTGCGCTGGAGGAGGAACTGACACGTTTTGGTGCGGAAGTGGTCGGGCCGCTGGATCGGGCGGTGCGCAAGAATAACGAGCCGTTGAATTTGCCGAAGCTAGATCGATGGAGTGATTACGGCGCGCGGACGGAGGGCGTCGATCATCATCCGACCTATCATGAGGCAGGTCGGTATATTTATGGTTCGGGCGTGATGGAGGCGTATGCGGAGCATCCGAATACGATGGGTGTGCTGTCGCGTTTTTATGTTTCGAGCTTTAACGGCGAGGCCGGGCATAACTGTCCGCTGGCGTGTACGGCGGGTGTGATCCGGGTGTTGCAGGAGCTGGGCACGGACGAGTTGAAGGCGAAGTATCTGCCGGGGCTTTTGAATCGCGATTACGACAAGCATCTGGAGGGCGCGCAGTTTCTGACGGAAGTGCAGGGCGGCAGTGATGTGGGCGCGAACTCGGTGTGGGCCACGCAGGCGGAAGATGGCACCTGGCGGATTTTTGGGGAGAAGTGGTTTTGCTCGAACATCGACGCGGATGTTTTCTTGATGACGGCGCGGCCTGAGGGCGCGGGCGCGGGAACCGGCGGGCTGGGATTGTTTCTGGTGCCGCGGCTTCTGGACGATGGTCGGGTGAACGGATTTTATGTTCGTCGTTTGAAGGACAAGCTGGGGACGCGGTCAATGGCGTCTGGCGAGTGCGATTTCAATGATGCGGTGGCTTATCATATGGGGCCGGTGGGCAGCGGCTTTAAGAATATGATGCAGCTGGTGATCAACACGTCGCGTTTGTTCAATGCGGTGGGTTGTGTGGGCGTGATGCGTCGTGCGCTGGTGACGGCGCGTCAGTATGCGAAGTATCGTCGCGCGTTTGGTACGCAGATCGGGAATTATCCGCTGGTGCAGGAGACGCTTTCGGATGTGCGGGCGGAGCATGATGCGCTGGTGTCGGGGACGATGCATCTGGTGGCCTTGCAGGATCGGTTGGATAGCGGCGGCGTGGATGAGATCGAGCAGCAGTTTTTCCGCATTGCGTTGAACGTCAATAAGTCGGTGACGGCGCAGAGCGCGCGGTGGGCGTGTGTGCAGGGGATTGAGGTTCTGGGCGGGAACGGCGCGATTGAGAGTTTTTCGGTGCTGCCGCGGCTTTTGCGTGATGCGATCGTGTATGAGAACTGGGAGGGCACGCATAATACGTTGTTTATGCAGGTATATCGGGATATGCAGCGGTATCGCTTTCATGAGGGATTTGTTGCGTATCTGGATGGCTTGCTAGCGGAGACGAGTGATTTGTCGAGCGCGGCGGAGCTTCGCGAGGTGCTGGATGATCTGGGCGAGCGGATTACGGCCGTGTTGGGGATGGATGCAGCACTGGCGAGTCTTGAAATGCGGCCGCTGGTGCAGCGGATGGGGTATGTGATGTGCGCGGTGGTGCGTGCGTATGAGGCGGCGACGGGCGAGGCGGCCGAAGATCGGGCGCTGGATTTTGCGAGCTATGAGCATTTTATGGACTTGCGGGTTCGGAGCGAGCGTCGGGCGAGCGCGGCCGAGTATCTGGAGCGGATTGCTGCATTGTCGGTTTGCGGTGGGGGCGGGGGGTTTCCCGGGGCCCCCCACGGCCCTGCAAACGA
>JBEBUW010000069.1:0-24194 GCA_040393065.1 Lujinxingia vulgaris
CGTTGTAAATTCCTACAACGCAAAAACGGCCGCCGTTCACCCGTTGTAAATTCCTACAACGCAAAAACGACCGCCGTTACCCCCCTGTTCATATTTACCTCCCCACTACGCGTGCGCCTTTGGCCTTCCACAAACAATGGAACGCTCCCACAAACAATGGAACGGAGCGCACCGGCCCCCCCGTCGGCTGACGCCTCGCTACGCAGTGCCCTTTCCTTAATCTTCTTCAAAAGCCTTCGCGAGAGACGCGCCTTTCCCTCCACACACCTTCCCCACACCACAATTTCCTGATACCTAAGACCCCATCGCCGCATCCTGAGATCCCCAACGGCACCCAACCCAAACTCCCCCGAACAAACCATGTTATTCTGGAAAGAAATCGAAGGTCAGCAGCGCGCCAAAAGCATCCTGGAGCGCGCCATCGAAAGCGGTCACGTCCACCATGCCTACTTGTTCACAGGCGCCGTGGGCGTGGGCAAATACCAGGTCGCCCACGCGATGGCCGCGATCGTCAACTGCACCAGCCGCCCTCCCAACACCTTTGCAGACTTTTGCGGCCAGTGCGCAAGCTGCCGAAAAATCATCCAGAAGCAGCACCCCGATATTTTCTTCATTGAGCCCGAAGGCAACGTCGTAAAAAACATCAAAATCGGGCAGATCCGCGAAATCCAGAAGGCCGCCGCACGCGCACCCTACGAGGCTGAAATCCGCGTCGTCATCATCAACGACGCTCACCTGATGACCGAAGAAGCCTCCAACGCGCTCTTAAAAACGCTCGAAGAACCTTCTGCGCGCATGCGCATGATTCTGGTGACGGACCAGCCCCACCGCCTGCTCGACACCATATTGTCTCGCTGCCAGGTGATTCGTTTTGGCAGCCTGCCCCAGACCGTCGTTCTGGAACGCATCCAACAAATCGTCGCCCACGACCCGGAGCTCGCCGGCACCTCGGCCGACCTGATCACCGTCGCGGCCGGCTACAGCGAAGGCAGCCTGGGCCGCGCCCTGAACATTCTGCGCTCCGACATGCTGCAAGGCCGCCGCGAGTTTCTCACCGAAATCCTTGGCATCACGCGCCAGCAACCACGCGACCTGCTGGCCCTGGCCGAGTCCTGGAGCAAATCCGGCGCTGCGATGACCGAGCGGCTGGACGTCCTGAAATTATTTTTTCGCGACGCCATGTTGTTCAAAACGAGCGGCGCGCACCGCGTCGTCAACATTGACCTGCTCGACCTCATCGAAACGGTCGCCGCTGCCAGCGAAATGGACGCCATTTTGCAGATCATTGACGAAGTTTGCCGCGCCGACGATTTGCTCACACGCAATGTCAACGCACAGCTCATTCTCGAAGAGCTTTTGCGCCATCTTGCAACGTTCAACAATTCCAAGAACTCTGGTACGATTTCCCCCACGGCTTAAAGACACGCCGTCCTATCCGTTCTTTATGTTTTCGCCGCCCAGGCTATCTATATTATGTCCAGCACCAGCACCGAAGCCACTCTCTCCACGACGCGCCCCTTCGGCGGCAAGAAAAAACTCTACAACGTCGTTTCCGTTCAATACCGCTTGAGCTCCGAAAAGCACGACGCCGACGCCCGCGAGCTTCATCTGCGCCCCGGCGAGGAAGTGATTGTGGAAACGTCACGCGGACCGGCGATTGCGCAGATTACGTCTCCGATTCAGCGCAAGGTGGTCCCGATCGACAGCCTGCCCCGGGTGCTGCGCAAAGCGACCGAAACCGATATCAAACAGGCCAAAACCAACGAAAGCATCGAGCGCGACGCGTACCGCTTTGGCATCGAACGCATCCGCACCCGCAAGCTCCCGATGAAGCTCATCCGCGCCCAGTTCATGCAGGATGGCTCAAAAATCGTCTTTTATTTCAGCGCCGAAGGCCGCATTGATTTCCGCGACCTGGTCAAAGACCTGGCGCATCGTTTTCGGGCGCGCATCGAGATGCACCAGATCGGCGTGCGCGACGGCGCGCGCATGCTCGGCGGCATCGGCCCCTGCGGCCGCGAGCTTTGCTGCAGCACGTTTCTCGACAATTTCGATCCGGTTTCCATCCGCATGGCCAAAGACCAGGGGCTGACGCTCAATCCCAAGAAAGTCTCCGGCATGTGCGGGCGCCTGATGTGCTGCCTGGTCTACGAACAGCAGGTGTACCGCCGCATGCGCACGCGTCTGCCGCGTGCCGGCCAGAAAGTAAATACCGAGCTTGGCTCCGGCGAAATCGCCGATGTCGATGTCATCAACCGCCGCGTCACGGTGCGCTTCGACGACAACAACCGCCGCAGCCTGCCCGTCGATGAAGTGGCTGTCATCGATCCGAACGCCATCAACGAAACCGTCGATGCCGACGCCGAAGAAAGCACCGATTACCTGTGGGACGATGTTTTACCGGAACCGCGCAGCCGTGGACGCCGCCGACGCTCCGAAAACCAGCCGGCCCGCGAAGCTTCCCGCGAAGGAGAAACCTCGAGCCGTCGCCCCTCCGGCAGACGCCGTCGCGCCCCCGCCATCGAAACCACAGCCATCGAAACCACAGCCATCGACCGCACGGCCAGCGAAGAAACGCAAAACACCGGCGATTCCCAGGCATCGCAGCTTGCCGGCGAATCCAGCGAAGCCACGCAGGCTTCCAAAAACCGCCGCCGGCGCTCGCGCCGCAGCCGCAAACCTGCCAACCCTCAAGCCAGCAGCCAGGGCGACAATCAGGCACAACGCGGCGCCGAAAAAACCGAGCGCTCCGAAAAAGCCGAAAAATCCGGCCGTTCCGACAAGAAGTCCCGGCGTTCCGGACGCCGTCGCACGGCCAGCGGCCGCAAACCAGCGGCCGGCGACGCGAAAAAAGGCGAGCCTAAGAAGGACGATTCTAAATAATCGCGTGTTCCCGGTTTGTTTTATTTTTTGGCGGTCTGCGCGCCGTTGTCCTGATTCTTGGAGGCGTCGCGCTCAAAATACAGCGCATAGCGAACATCGCGGCTCAGCCACTTGCTCACGATTCGCGTGTGCACGATCAGGCGCTTGCCATCGTCGATGAACTCATACGTGTCCACGCGATTGCCGTGCTTGCTATAGAACGTCTGCGTGAGTTTGGAATCACCCTCCTCAAAGACATGCGACAACTGATAGTCCTCGCCGTCCTTGGTCCGCAGGCGAACCCGCTTGCCATCAAGCGGCGCGACGTTTTTATCCCGTGTTTCACACGTGATGACCGAATTGTCGCCGTCCACCTCAAAATCAAAGCTCATACATGGCTTGGTCAGGCTCCGCAGACTGCTCCGCGCCTTGCCCTTGGTGAAGATGCTCATGCGAGCCACCACGTTCTCGATCGCGCGATGGATTCGATTCTCCATCGTTTTGGGCGGCTCTACCGAGACAAAAGCCCCGCTAAAATAGCCAGGCACGTCTTTTGACTTACTTTTAGTCACCGACGAAGCACTTGCCTCCGCAGTTTTTGACGCCGGGGCGGTATCCGCCGCAGCTACGGACGAGGTGCACGCTATTGCTAGCGAAAAAACAGAGATCAAAACTGGTTTTTTCATACTTGCTCATGGAAAACGGAAGACTCTCAGGCGGCAACAACACCACCTAAACCATTGAAACCTAAGAACTTTACCTCTACCAATTCAATTTCATCGCCTTCAATTTTTTATCAATTTATCCTCCCCGCTCCCCCCGGAGTCCCGATGATCTCCGCTCCCACAAACGCTCAAACGGTTCAGCTCCTGTGGTACAACACCTTTCTTTTGCACGGCCTTTCTCTCACGAAACGCCTGCAACCGGGTGCAAAACCAATGCTTTTACAGCGCACATACGAGCTCAGCACGCGCCTGCGCTCCATCATTCACGCCGCGACCTCGCAGCAGCCCCAGGACATGCAAACTTCCCCTCTAACTTCAGCCCCGAAAGCCATCTTTGCTCTCTGCGAAGTCTTTGATCCCCACACGCTGGATCTTCTGTACGAAAACCTCGATACGCCCCACATCCCCCCCACGGCCACACCCACCCTTCAACCCCAGATCCGCCACACTTCCGGCCCCGAGGCCGGCACCCACGACCTGCCCCGTCCCTTGCCGCGCTGGGTTCACAACATTTCACGCGCCTCCCACAACGCCCTGCCCCTTTGCAGCGGCCTGCAGACCTTCACCGCCAACCTGCCCATCACCCGCACCCTGTGCGAACCCTTCCACATCGACCGGGGCCATCCCCTGCGCGACCCCGACTTCTGGGCCAACAAAGGCGTTCTTCTCACCGAAATTGACCTTGGCCCCGGAAAAATCGAACTCTTTTCCACCCATCTATTCTCCGGCCAGGTCATCGGCCAGGCGCTCTACATCGCCATGCAGCGCCTGAAAAAACACCTCGCTATTTTGCCCACAACCCGCCTGCCCACAACCCGGTCCGCCCGCAGAATCCAGAACCTGCTCGCTCCCCTGTTTTCAAAACTTACCCGGCAATCACGCCGACTTCATTTCCTCGACCTGCCCGCACCGCGCCGCCTGGAAATTCAACGCGCGCAACTCCAACAACTCGTCGCCTTCATCGTCCGTCACCACCACCCCGAAAATGTGATCCTGCTTGCCGGTGACTTCAATCTCAACGCGCACGTCCCGGCCGAACGCGAACTCCTTGCCAGAGAACTCGACAAACTCAAGCAACACGGCATCACGCTCCAGAACGCCATTCCCGCGTTCCACGCCGGCAACCGTCCCCTTACCACCATCATCCGCGACGAATACTTGTTCCATGAACCCTGCCCGGAACCGCAATTCTCCCCCGGTCCCTGGCTCGATTATGTCTTTTTGGAACGCGCCACCCCCCAACATGCCTGTACGCTTGAAATCCTGCACACTGCCCTGCGTCCCCTCCCTCGCGACGCCGCCCACCGGCCTTCGGCCCCGGCCCCTTCCTCCGAAGACGCCGGCATCATGCATTATCTATCCGACCACATCGCGCTCGAACTCACACTTCGCGCAAAGCCCAGACCTGCCCGAACGCGCGCTCCGCATTCCGACCGCTGATCGCCAGAATATCCTCCTCGCTGTAGCCCCGCGCCCGCAATCCATCCGTCACCCGGTGGATATCACGACAATCCCGGTGATCGCTCAGAATCGACGGCAGCCAGCCATCATAATCCGAGCCCAGCGCCACATGCTCCACGCCCACGCGCTGCACCACATAATCCAGATGATTCAACATCACCTCCGTATCCGCCTTCAATCGCCCGGCCAGATACGACGGCGCAAATATCATCCCGATGATCCCGCCTGTCTTTGCAATCGCATCGATCTCCGCATCCGAAATATTACGCGGATGATCGTACACACCCTTCGCTCCCGTATGCGTACAAAAAACCGGCGCACGACTCGCTGCACACGCATCCAACGTACTCGGCGTATTCACATGCGCCACATCCACCGCAACCCCATGGCGATTGCACTCCTGCACGACCTGCTTGCCGAACGCCGTCAAACCATCCACTTCGTTCGCCCCACGCCCCATCGACGCTGTCGCCGCCTGATTGCTCGAAAAATGCGTCAACGTCAGATACGCCACGCCCCGCGCCGCAAGCTCGCCAATCCGCTCCAGCTGTCCGTTCAACATATGCGCCCCCTCCACACCCGGCGCCAGCCCGAGCTTGCCGAGCTCCCGCGCGACCTGCCAGTCTTGCGGCGAACGCACCCGATAACAGCGCTCGTCCTCTTGTGCTAACTTATCCAGATAATCGATCTGCTTATTGGCCTCGCGCCAGCCCCGCTCACTTTCCCAGGGAAAAAAATGAATCCCCATGCACGCCCCCAGATACCCGGCCTCAATCATCCGCGGAATATCCGCATGCCAGAAAAGCGGCTGCCCCGACAACAACGCCCGGTGCTGACGCCGCACATCGTAGCCAAAAAGACGCTGCTGAATGATACTATCCACATGCAAATCAAGAAATGTTGCCATCGCCATCTATCTCCCACACAAAAATCCAGCCGCCATTGCCAATCTTCAGGCATGTATCGATGCCTTACACTGTTGCATGATAGCCTTGCTGCACAAACTTTGAAAAATCCTTACAAAAGCATGGAGTCTGAACAATGAAATTCAAAGTCGAAAAAACCGAAGAACAGTGGAAAGAAGAGCTCGACCCCGAAACCTACCGCGTTGTACGCGGCTGCGGCACCGAAACGCCCTTCACCGGTAAATACTACCACCACAAAGAAAAAGGCGTGTACCACTGCATTGCTTGCGCACAACCCCTGTTTGATTCCAGCACCAAATACGAATCCGGCAGCGGATGGCCCAGCTACTACCAGCCCGCCACGCCCGAAGCCGTTGTCGAGCGCACCGACACCTCCCACGGCATGCAGCGCACCGAAATCCTCTGCAGCTCCTGCGGCGCACATCTAGGACACGTCTTCAATGACGGTCCCGCTCCCACCGGCCTGCGCTACTGCATCAACTCCGCAGCCCTGGATTTTGAACCCGCCAAATAATTGCCAGCTTGTACTCATTTTCGATCTTCTCTATGTTACGCACTCGGACGCCCCCCAGAATCGCGTTTCATGGAGAAGATCAAAATGAAGTCCACATCTCGTCCTGCCTACAAAACACTCGCCGCAACAGCCCTGGCCGTCACCCTGAGCCTGTCGCTCCTCACCCCGGACGCGCACACCCAGGAAGCACCGCCGGCTCCCGATATCAAACTCCAAAAAGTCGATTCCCCCCGCAAAACAGGCCGCACACGTCCCTCCGAACACGCCGTGCAAATGAATCAAGGCGCCAAAAAAGAAGCCCTGGAAATGGTCAACCCTACCGTGACTCCCTCCATCCGCCGCCTTGATCCCGACAAAGTCGAAGAACTCCGCACGCGCATCCGCTCCGACCGTGCCAAAAGCACCGCACGCAATCGCTCCGCCCAGTTCCAGGAAGAGCGCGCCAAAAACATCCAGCGTCTCGTACAGATCGAGCACATCCGCAAACTCGCTGAAGAAAGCAACAATACCGCGCTGGCCGAACGCGCAAACCTTCTTCGCGACCGCGAAATGCAACGCCACGTCCGCACACTTGCCAGCCTGCGCGAAGAGAACGGCAACCGCCGACAAATGCAAATGCGCAAAGACATGCTTATTGAAAAGTCCGAGCGCCCCCAGGAAAAATAATCCATCGTACCACCCGAGCACACAAGGATTCCCATGTCTTTCCAACGCCTGATCCAGATTCTACTTCTCCTCTGCGCAACCGCCGTTCTCAGCACCGGCTGCCAGAAAGACACCGCCGAAACAACGCCAGAACCCACCCCACAGGCACAAGAAACCCCGGAAGAAGCCCCCGCGCAGGCCGAAGTATCCGACAAAGCCGAAAAAGCCCCAAAAAAATTCGAATCTGCCCGCAACAGCGCCGCTGCACTCCGCGACCGCTTCCAACAAGAAGCCGAAGCCACCATCACGCTTGATAACGCCGAGAGCACCCTCTCGCAAATCGAGCGTGACATCGACAAAGAACTCGCCGACCTCGAAAGCGCTCCCACCCCATAATCTCCCAAACATCCCCCAACCCGCGCAGCGAGGGCGCTGCTCTCCCCGCGGAGCGCGCGCCGACGCCGTACCAGCCCATGGCCCTGGGCCATGGGCCACGTATTACCCCACCTGATCCAAAAAGCTCTCGACCGCTTCCCCGATCTCGTCCGCATGCCCGAGCAAGCCGGTATGCGTCGCGCTTTCGATATGCAGGCGCTGCGCTTGCGGAATCAGCTCCATCATCCGCTGCCCGATAGCCGGCGGTGCAAACGCATCGCGCCCGCCCGTAATCAGCAGCACCGGCACGCGAATCGTCTCCAGAAGATCTTCCGCACTGTGTTGCTGCGCCGCCGTTCCCATCGCATACCAGGTCGCCGGATCAATCGCGCCCAGATGCTTATAAAACGGCTGCATCGCCACCGAGTCCACCGTCGGGCACACCATCCCGAGCCGTCTGGCCAACCTGTGCGTTCCCGGCAACTGCGCTCCCAGATACCCGGTCCGCAGCATCGTCCCCGCACCACGCGCACCCGCAACTTTGAACGCCCGAAACATCGCCCTTCCAAAACGCGGATCGATCAAATTATCAAACGGACGCTCATACGGCCCCAGCACAGGAACGATCGCATGGATCCGGTCCGGAAAATGCCGCCACGCTTCCAACACAATCTGGCAACCGAACGAAAACCCGAGCAGCGTCGCCTTCTCGATGCCGGCCGCATCCATCACCCGCCGCAGATCATCCGCGCACGAGGGCACGTTCACCGCTTGTAAATCGCGCGCCGGCGCCGACCGGCCATGTCCCTTCAAATCCCACGTCACCAACTGCCCACGATGACGCAGCCGCCCCACGAGCGGCTCCCAATAAAAGCTCGACGTCGCATAACCGTTTGTAAACAACAGCGGAACACTCTGTTCGTTCCGCTGCCCCAGACTCTGATACGCCAACGATGTGCCATCAGCCGCCGTTGTAAACCGAAGTGATTGCAACTCACTCATATGCTTCCATCCTGCGCGTATGCGCTTCAAACAAGGAATTATCCGCGCGAACCCAGCCGCGCGCTTCGCCATCCCCCACCAGAACCCACCATTCCTGCTCCAGAGGTGTTAGCCTTCGCTGCCCCTCTTCCACGGCAACGGCCGTCTCAAATTCTTTCCCCGGACAATCACCCACGTACATCTGCCCGCCTATCCCCAGATAACATGTTTCCTCTCCTACATACTGATACAGCTCGATAAGCTCCCCCTGTGAAACGGTTACAACAACGTTTTCTTCCACCATTTCTTCCGGTTCCAGCACTTCTGCCTGCGGATCAAAAGGCATTACCTCCAGCCGCACATCCTTCAACGCCCGAAACGGCCGCCCCGCCAGCACCACCACACGCGTCTCCTCCCAATCCACGTCGCTGCCATCCTCCCAGCTCCGCCGCGCAACTTCGGCACTGTTCTCGTCCGGACGTTCCCGCAGAACTACTTCCTCCTCACCGCCCAGCCACGTCAGTTGAAATGTCAGCATCTCGCCCTGTCCCGGCCACGCCTCCACCTCCAGCAAACGCTCCGCACCCGGCACCTGCTCCCGATCCGCATCCCCGCTGGATTGTCCGGCCAGTTCTCCTGATGCATCGTTCGATGCAGAAGCGTTATTGAGAGATACTTCAGGGGTTTTTATCGCCTTGTCACGCTTCTCACATCCGCCCCATACGCATGTTCCCAATCCCAACAAAAACACCACCACCAGATTCCAACACCGCACATTCAACCTGTTTTGTCCTAATTTCATCCGTTTCCCTCAACAAACCCCGATACAATGCGTATGCTAACTGCCAGAAGGTGTATCTTCTTTCTAGTTAGCAAGTTTTCTACAACGCTACACAAGAATAACCAATGAGTTGACGCATCATGTTTAATTTCACCGGAAAAAGCGCTGCCATTCCCCTGGCCGTTGTTCTTCTCTTGATTTCTCTGGCCGCAATTGCCTTTTACACGTTCGCCCCTTCCGATACACCTCCAGATATTGCACCACCAATTTCCGAAACTTCTCCGCCCGCCGAAAATCCCCAACACAATGCACAGCACGCGCCTTTGCCCGAGAGCCTCCAAAAACTCTCCGACGAATGCGACACCGACGATGCCCTGGCCTGCTACCAACTCGCCGCCCAGTTCATCACCGAAGAACTCGTCGAAGCCGACGTCGATCGCGCACGCATCTTCTACGAAAAAGCCTGCACCCTGGGCCACCTGCCGGCCTGCACCGACCTCGGCCTCACCTACGAAGGCGGCGGCGTCTTTGGCAACGAACCCGACCTCGAAATGGCCGGCCGCTGGTACGCCGTTGCCTGCGAAGCCGGCGATGACGACGCCTGCGGAAACCTCATCCGCACCGGTCTCGATGGCGAATCCCTGAAAGACGCCCTGGAGCGCACCCGCGAAGCCTGCGACGCCAACGACTTACTGGCATGCATCGATCTCGGCATCTTCTATACCACCGGCCAGGGCGTTCCCGAAGATGTAAGCTTTGCCTACAACCTCTACACCAAAGCCTGCGACGGCGGTGAAATGCTCGGCTGCTACTACCTCGGCTCCATTTACGCACAGGGACAGGGCGTTGAAGCCAATCGCGCCGAAGCCTACCGCTACTACGACCAGGCCTGCAAAGGCGGCGAAATGATGGCCTGCAACAACCTCGGCGCCCTGCTCGAACAACCCGACGACGCCAGCAAGATCGCCCAGGATCTCAACCGCGCACGCCAACTCTACGAACAGGCCTGCAACGCCGAAAACCACGGCGCCTGCTACAACCTGGCCGTCATGTACCAGGAAGGCCGCGGCGTCCCCGCTGATTTCGAGCGCGCACGCGAGCTCTTCACCCGAGCCTGCGACGCATGGGAAGGCGCCGCATGCCACTCCCTGGCCGTCCTCTACGCCAGCGGCGAAAACGCCAGCAGCGACGAAGAAAACACCGCCCACACCTTCCCCCTTTACCAGAAAGGCTGCGAAGCTGGATTCGCTCCCGCCTGCCACAACCTGGGTATGATGTACGCCACCGGACAACACCCCGGCGGCGAATCCGACTTCCAGAGCGCACGCTCCGCACTCGAAACCGCCTGCGACGCAAACCACGCCCCGGCCTGCTACTTTCTCTCCCTGCTCTACACCAACGGCCAGGGCGGCGACGCCGATCCCGAACTTGGCCGCCGACTCATGCAAAAATCCTGCGAAGGCGGCGAAGCCAACGCCTGCAACAGTCTCTAAACGCTTTGCATCCACAACGCTGAAACCCTATAACATCGTCCACCAACGTCTTTGCGCTGGCTGACGATGTTTTTATTTCTTTGATAGTTTTCACTTTTATTATTTTCTTCAGGAGTCTTCTCATGCGTATGCGTATCGTTCTTCTTGCTCTCCTCTTTGTTTCCTCCGCCGCCTGCAACGGCCAGAAAGCCACCCCGACAGAATCCGCAAAATCTGACGCTGCCCAGACCCAGCCAGAAGCCAACTCCGAAACTGAAACTGAAACTGACACGAAAACCGAAACCGAAACCGCCCAGCCGGAAGCCAACGCCGATACCGAAACCGAAACCGCGCCCGGCGAACGTCACCCCGCCCTCACCAACCCGGCCCTGGCCAACGAAACCGCACCCGCAACCTACAAACTCAAATTCTCCACCACCAAAGGCGACTTCACTGTAGACGTCACCCGCGCCTGGGCCCCCAACGGCGCCGACCGCCTCTACAACCTCGCCAAAATCGGCTACTACAACGACGTCGCATTCTTCCGCGTCATCGATGGATTCATGGTCCAGTTCGGCATCCACGGCGACGGTGAAGTCAACAAAGCCTGGCGCGAAGCCCGCATCACCGACGATCCCGTCAAAGAAAGCAACCAGGCCGGCTACCTGACCTTCGCAACCGCCGGACCCAACACCCGCACCACCCAGCTCTTCATCAACTTCGGCAACAACCAGGGACTCGACGGCCAGGGCTTCGCACCGCTCGGCAAAGTTTCCGAAGGCATGGATGTCGTCAACAACCTCTACAAAGGCTACGGCGAAGGCGCTCCCGCCGGCCGCGGCCCCTCCCAGGCCCGCATGCAAGAAGAAGGCAACGCCTACCTCAAAGCCAGCTTCCCCGAGCTCGACTACATCAAGAGCGTCACCGTCATCGAGTAATTTCCCTCACGGAAACCACGCATTCTGAGGCTGCGGAATAATTACTTGCCCTCCCTCTTTACACACAATGTAAGGATAGGGCAGTATATCCCACCAAAGATGTAGGATTTAATTGTTTTCCTCAGAATGCACCCTGTCCATCACAAAAACTCGAACCAATGGAGACACACAAATGGCATTGAAACTTGGCGATATCGCACCGAATTTTTCCGCTGAAACCTCCCAGGGCCCCATCGATTTCTACGAATGGGCCGGCGACTCCTGGGTAATTTTCTTCTCCCATCCCGCTGACTACACCCCGGTCTGCACCACCGAACTCGGCGCCGTAGCCCGACTCCAGCCCCAGTTCAAAGCACGTAACGTCAAGACCATCGCCGTATCGGTCGACTCCGTCGAAAGCCACCACGGCTGGATCAGCGACATCAACGAAACCCAGAACACCACGGTGAACTACCCGATCATCGCCGATCCGGATCGCAAAGTCGCAGATCTCTACGGCATGATTCACCCCAACGCCAGCGACACCACCACGGTCCGCTCGGTCTTCATCATCGATCCGAACCGCAAAGTTCGCCTCACCCTGACCTACCCGGCCGCCACCGGCCGCAACTTTGATGAGTTGCTCCGCGTCATTGACGCCCTGCACCTCACCGACGGCTACAAGGTCGCCACGCCCGCCGACTGGAAGCCCGGCGAGGACGTCATCATTGTTCCGTCCCTCAAAGATCCCGAGGAGCTCAAAGTTCGCTTCCCGGCCGGCTACACCGAGATCAAACCCTACCTGCGCATCACCCCCGATCCCTCCAAAACCAACTAACGGATCGGTAATTCTTTCCACGGCTCCCTGAGCCGCAGCCCCGGTGCCCCCTCGCACCGGGGCTTTTTTGTATCTCCGTCCTCTCCACCGCCCAACGCCTCGACCCAACACGCACGCAAGAAACAAAAAACGGCGGTTCCTGAGAACCGCCGCTAGCTGACTTCTACATTTTTCAGACCCGACCAGGGCGGCCCGAACACGGCCGCCTCAGGTCTGCGAGATTAGAACACCGTTCCAAAATACTCGTACAAGGAGCGAACCAGGTTCGCGCGCTCGATGACGTCGTTCAGGTAGTAATACGCCTCACCATAGGCTTCGTCATCGGTTGCATTGAGCATGGCATCGGCCCAGCGCTGGCCTTCTTCGATCAGCAGCACACCACCGGTTTTGTACGTGGAACCGGTTTCATGCAGCGTCGCGTAGCGATGACCACGAATCGGATCATCAAAGCTGATCACTTCAAAACCAGCGGCCGGCTCCAGCACTTCGCCGCTGCCCAGACGGAAGACTTTCAACTGGTCGGGGAAGTCCAGAGAGTAGTTCGTCGTAAAGAAAGCCATGCCGTACAGCGCGCTGTAGAGCTGCTGATTGAACGAAGCATCGATATCGAGCGGCGCGCCTTCCGGCTCGTCGGCGTATTCCTTACCGGTGAACGGATCGAAGTAAATCACGCCGCCCGCACCATCATCCAGTGCCAGCAAGGAAACCGGACGACTTTCTACCTGGCCATCGACCACCCGCGGCCCGACCAGATTCGCGTCGCGCACGTACATGGAGTTCATCAAATCGGTCAATTCCGCATCGAACATCATGTACCAGGGAATGCTGTAGGTCTGCGAGTCTGCATCGGAGTCCACGCCCAGACGCGTTGCTTCGCTGTCGGTCAGAGCAAACATCGCGGCCAGGTAATCCCAGAAATGCCCGACTTCATGAACGCGATCGTAGAAGTGGTAACCGCTGTCGAAATCATACGTCGAGAACTGCGGACGCCCCTTACCGTACGGAACCACCAGCTCAGCACCGGGCACGCGGTCATAGCTAAAGAGTTTGAACGTACCGTTGCCATCACGCTCATAGGAGCCCGACGGCGGCGTCAAAATGACATCGGCCAGCTGGTTGAACGCGCCCAGAGCGGCGAACATATAGTAATTATCCAGGATGCCGTCATCCGTTCCATAGATGTACGCAAAAACCCACTGCTGATAAACCGAGGTCAACGGCTGGAAGTAGCGCACATACATGCGATAGAACACGTCATCCGGCCAGAAAAACGCACGGTCACGATGGAAGTGATTGAGCACGTAGTAGTTTTTGTAGTTGTCGGTGATGTGACGCACGATTTCAAAGGGATCGGCGCCGGCATCAAAGAGCTGGCAGGAAACCAGCGCATCCACCCATTCATCCGAGCAGAACATATAGCTGACTTCGACCGGTGCCGCCGCCGCGTTGGCACGACGCGCCGCTTTGACTTCGTCGTACAGCATCAGTTTACGTTTGCTGATGTCATCCAGACTCGGGAAGCTCTGCGCAACCGTGGTGTAGTGTACGCTTTCAAGCAGCGAGCCGTAGGCCAGCGAATCGGCATCTTCATAACGGCGCAAAATATTGCGCGCCGTGCCCGGATTCTCATACACCTCCACATAGCCCGGTTTCACGCCTTCGCCCTTTTTGTGGGTTCCGGTGGTGTAACCAAACAAAATGGCGGCATCATCGTACTTACCGGTGCCATGGATATCGCTGTTAAAACGCATGCCATAGTCCATGATCGAGCTGTACTGATACTCGGTCATTTTTCCGTTGATCTGGTTTTCGGTCAGCGCGCTCATCACGTACATATCGTCAATGGTTTGGACTTCCATGAGGTTTTCTGCACGCAGCTTCCAGTATTCGTCGTGGTAGTTCAGCGCGTCGTATGAGCCCTGGAAGTTATGGCGAAGACCGATGGTGTGTCCGACTTCGTGTTCCATGACGGCCTGATACACTTCCTCACGGATCTGCTGGCGCACTGCGTCGTAATCGACTTCGCCGGTGAACTGACGTGCGTAACCAAGGATGGAATCGTCGGCAAACGCGCTCAAGTACAGATTGTTGCGTGCAGCCCGTTTGTAGTTGGCGGTGCGCTCACGCATTTTTCCGGCACTGGCCCAGTTGCTGGGTGCAATCGAATCGAGCACGTGCTGCGGCGCCGGATTGCTCGGATGGCCGAACTTTCCACGCGTCATGGCCCGCTCGATTTCTTTGTTCATCAACAGTTTATCCAGACCAGCATCGCGGATTTTCTGCATCTGCAACGCATCGCGGTCAAAATGCTGCACGGGAATGCCATGTTTCTGGATCTGCGCCAGGCGAGCTTGCTTTTTGGGGCCCATGAGCCTGGCAACGTCTTTGCCGACCGGAATTTTGGCATTTTTCAGGCTGGCGGCGCGCTCTGCCGGACGGTGTGCAAGGCCGGTCAGACGGCTTTTCACTTCTTCCCGCATATAATCAGCGCTGATGATGTCGTCGTCGTCCAGATCGTCATTCAACAAACGCACCAGGTCCGTGGAGGATTGTGCATAGCTGTCGATTTCCGTGCCGTACACGTAGGCCGAACCGAAAATAATTTCTCCGGTCAGCGGATCCGCACCCGACGGACCATAGCCGAGCAGGCCACCGCCCTGATAACGATCGACCCAGTACATATGGTTGAAGCGAATATCGCCGGTGCGAGCAACCGTGCCGACTTCGCCGCAGCTTTCGTGGTCATCTTCCGTGACGGGATTGTTACACACGACGAACATCTTACCGAGTTTATCGGGATCTACGCCCTTGGCAGCCGCCGCTGCGCCACGGAAGGCGCGGTCCCAGCTATCGGCAACGCGCTGCGAAACGGCAAAGATATCCTCCGGCATGTTTTCCGAAACGTGGTACACAATCGGCTTCGGCGTACGATTGGCCATCGGAATAGCAATCGGCTCACCTTTGGCGCCACGTTTGACTTCACCGTTTGCGTCTTTCTCCCAGACCTCTTCCCAGGTCGCAAAGCGGTTCGCAAGGTATTTACGACCCGACTGCGTAATGCCACGCCAGGGATCGAAGCCAAAACGCTCGGTCCGGAAATATCCAAACTTCGACATCAGGCGGTCATCATACGTAACCGGCTCATACTCGCGCAGATCTTCGGCCTTGCGAAAGCTGCTGCGCACTTTGATCTCGCTGGCCGTGCAGTCTTCTGCAGCCCAGCCATACCACGTGAAAATGCATCCCCAGGGATCAGGCACGACGTGCATTTTCGAGGTGAAGTCAAAATACGACAGGCTGCCGCCGCTGCGGTCTGCATGAAACGCATCCGGGCCGCCCATTTCTTCTTCCACGAAATATTCGAGGTTTGTGATTTCCGCGGCCGACGAAATGAACTCGAAGTTCGTAATCAGGTTCCGCGACCAGTCCACACGCATAAACTTGCGCTCATACCAGTGTTTGTCCGAGCTATCCTCGACGATCACGTTGCCCTGTTCACCGGTCGCACTGTTGTACGAACGAATCACATCGAAGTGGCTCGTGATCCGAAACGCCGCCACGGGATTCTCAGTATACTGCTCCAGCTCACGCTGCTCATCCGGATCCGAGCCCTCAAGCCGCGGATACGAGCGATACGCCACCAGATAATCTTTCTGGATATCCCAGCGAATCCGCTCCATCGAGCTGGTTTCCCCGATAAATGTAAAAATATGCGTCGAGGGAACTTCCGTAACCGTCTGGGCAAAATACCAGTCTCCGGAAAGATCCGCTTTCTCTGTGCGATTGGGAGAGGTGCGATCAATATCGCCTATGTCCTGGGCACATCCGGTGGCGAGTGCCACCAATAAAGACAGTACAAACAAGGAACGAAAAGAACTGACAGACCACGGCATGAAACAACTCCGACTTCTCAGAATACCAAAAGGAAACGGGACAAAGCCCAAGCCGGCAGTGTGCTTATCTGGAAGCATAAATGTCAAACTCGATATGACTTCCCAGACATGATTTCAACATTTTCACGCAAAGATAAGGCTTGCGCCCGACTCAACTGCATGCAAAAGGCACACACGCAGGTGCTCGATGCGTTCGTTCCCAAACATCACTTTCGCGCGGTGGTGTTTTTACAGCCGCCATTTTTCACAAGAACTTTCAACTTTACCGCACACGAAATTCCCAAAGGTTCTCAACACGTTACAAGCCGCGCAATTATCTTTCAGACTTTTCACGTACCACCTGAGCAAATATTTCTATAAACTCCGCGTCTCATTCTCTGCCAGCCCGCCGATACCCGGCCGGCAGAACTCTTTGGAATGAAAAATATCAGTCCCCAGGATTCACTCCTATCCGAGGATCTCCTCATGAAAACTCTCTCTCTCGACACCCAATCTTCGACAAAATCCGCGACGATGCTCCGCTTTCCTCTGGCACGCCTGTTCACCGGCCTGCTGGCAGCGCTTTTGTGTTTCAGCTTCGCAGCCTCGGAGGCGCAGGCGCAGTCCAAAGTCAAAACCACGATCAAAGTTGAACCGCTTTCCTTAACCCCCGCGCAAAAACGCGTACTGGCTTCCGGTGGCGTTCACGTCGACGTTAAAAAATCCGGAAACGCCAACATCGGAACCGTCATCGGCCTGGTAAAAGCACCGGTCAGCGAAATAGCCCCACTCGTTGCGGATTGCGGAAAATACTCCGACTGGCGCGAATCCTTGCTGAACACCAGCGTGGTCACAAGAGAAAGCAGCTCAGTTCTGGTTTGCAAAGGAACGGCCAAAGTGCCCTTCCCGGCCAGCAACCGCAATGGACATTTCCGCGTCGAAAATAAAAACGAGAAAGTCGGCGGCGTCGACAGCTTCACGTCGGTCTATGGCTACATCGAAGGCACCGGAAACCTGGAAGATATGTTCGGCTACTGGCTGCTTCAGCCCTTCGATGGAAACCCCGAGTACACCGTCATCAAGCATATTTTGAGTGTTGATATCGGCGGCTGGATCCCGGACTTTCTCATTCGCTGGGCAACCAGCCGCGTCCTTCCCGACACGATCTACGGCGTGCGCATGTATCACGCCCAGATTCACGGCATCAAAGGCCTGAAAAAGCCCACCTATTGGGAGTAATACGCACGCACCCCGCCGCGCTTACTGCAGCTTGATCGCCACAAAAGTGCTCGTGCCCTGACGCTGAATCCGCAACCGAAGCGGCTTGTTCACCGGATGGGCACGAAGCGCACGCGTCAATTCATCGGGCGATGAAATTTCCTTATCCCCGACCTGCAAAATCACGTCGCCGCGCAGCAACACACGGCTGGCCGGCGAACCCCGCTCAATCCGCTCAATCACCACACCCTTGCCTGGCTCTACACCGAGCTGTTGCGACAGTGCCGGCGTCATCGGTCGCACCACCACTCCCAGCGTGCCGCGACTTGCCGAGGCATCCCCGCGCTGCTCCAGAATTTGCACGCGCGACGGATCCGGCCGCTCACCAATCTCAAGCTCCGCCGAATTGGTACGCTGGCCGCGAAGATACTCTACCCGCACCCGTGTTCCGGGCTTCACCGCCGCCACGGCCGCCAGCAAAGTCGGCGTATCCTGAATGCGCTGATTTCCAAAACGCGTGATGATATCCCCCGGCTGCAATCCAGCACGCTGCGCCGGCCCACCCGGATCGATGCTTCCCAGCAAGACGCCATCGCGGCGATTCAACCCGAAACTCTGCGCAAGCTCCTCACTCAAATCCTGGATGCCTGCGCCGATATACCCACGCACGACATAGCCCTGCTCACGCAGCTCCGGCAAAATCGCACGCACCATATCGATCGGCACCGCAAAACCAATGCCCTGCCCGTTACGGATAATCGCCGTGTTCACGCCCACGACTTCGCCCCGCAAATTAAACAACGGCCCGCCCGAGTTCCCCGGATTGATGCTCGCGTCGGTCTGCAAAAAATTATCATACGGCCCGTGTCCGATGCGTCGGCCCGTCGCACTCAAAACCCCCACCGTCACCGAATGCTCCAGCCCAAATGGACTCCCAATCGCCACCACCCACTCGCCGGTACGTATATCCGCCGAGCTGCCCAGCGCCACGGCCGACAACCTTTTCGATGTCTTGATCCGCAACAACGCAATATCCGTCAACTGATCCGCACCCACCAGCTCCGCCGGAATACTGTCGCCGTCGTCAAATACCACGCGAATCACATTGGCCCCCGCCACCACATGGTAGTTCGTGATGATATAACCCTGCGCATCGACCACAAATCCGGAGCCCTGCCCCATCGCAGGCCCGCGACTCTCCGGCGGCCCCATAAACGGCCCAAACATCGACATCCCCTGCTGCTGCGATGTCGCCATTTCCGTCTGCACCGAAACCACGCGCCCACGCTGATTCTCAAACAACTGCACAATATCCGGCAGCGAGCTCCCCGTACCCTGCACACCACGCTGCACAACCGGCGCCTGCGCATGCGCACTGTCCATCAGCAACGGCTGACTGACCAGACCCAGCCCCAAAACCAGAGCCCCCAGCCGGACCAGCTTGCCCGGCGATTTACTCAACTTATTTCTGCGTAAATGACTTTCTGCCACCATTACGAATACCTCCTCATTCAGCCACCAATTGTTGGAATCTTAACGATGTCAGTCCGTGTCCACTGGACACGACACATAGACAGAAAACTTTCCGTCACCGCTAAAATAATCCAGACAATTCGCAGCTTCCATCCCCGCCCTCTTCAGATCATAGACACCACTGCCCCCAGCGTCGCACACTCCCCGACCACGCCAGCAGCCACAAAAGCTGCACAGGCGCACCCACCCAAGAAACAAAAAAGGCTGCGCAAGCAGCCCAAACCCAACGTGTGCGGCGAGTCATAAATCGAGGAGCGCAAAGCCGTACTCTTCGGGATAGGCCTCATAGGCCATCCCGAAGAGTACGGCAAAGCGATCGTCGATTTAGGACCGCCGCCCCAGCCCCTGCCTAGTCGAGAACCTCTACTTCGTCTCGCGTCACCTGGCGAAGCAAGGCGGTCAGCTCGCGACGTCTGTGCTCGTCGGTATAATGCACATGCCGAAGCTGTCCGATCAGATCTTTCGCACGACGAAACGCGCCCACTAGATCCCCGGACATATCCGTCGGGTTGTGAATATCCTCCAGCAAATTCGCCAGCTTTTCACCGCGCGCCCATCGCTCCCCGAGCGGCATCAGCTCCGGCGTAAAGACCGTCGGCAGCCCGATCAATTCCTCAGCCACCGTCACGACTTCGCTGTCGTAAATGTCGTGCAACGTTTCAAAAATGGACCACCACTTCTCGGTTGGTTTACGTACACGTGCCTGCCTGGGCAATGTCTGCACCAGACCGCACATAATGCCGAACAATTCCTCCGGCGTACGCTCCTCCAGCACACCACTCATGACCAGTTCCGTGACGAAGATTTCCTCGATCTTGATATGTCGCAAAATCCGCGCCGGCGTGTTCAACTGATTGTGCTTATCCACGTAGCCATGCGCGCGCAAAAACGAAACCTTGCGCTGAAACGCTTCCCAGATCATCGGCCGCTCATGCTCCGCCAGACGACGCTGCAAGCTGGCAACCTCTCGCCGCTGACGTCTCCGCTCCCGCGCATTCTGATCTTCATCCGGCGTATAATTCGGATCCGCCGCCGGCAAACGATCGAGCTGCGTGCGCAACTCCGCCGCGTGCTGCGTACTCTGATACGCCTTAAAGCTCTGCTCCAGCATGAACCGGATTTCACTTTCCTCAAACCGGTCCAGCAAGTTCACCACCGAGTTAAACGAAAGATTAAACGACGATTGCACCGGCTCCGCTTTGTTCGAAAGCAAAACCTTCAAAAGCGGCTGCAACTCCTCATAATCCGAGAAATTTTGCCGCACGACGATATTGCCCACCGGATCAATGCCGCGCCGTCCCGCACGCCCGGCCATCTGCATAAACTCGCGTACCGTCAGCGGAACAACCGTCACGCCGTTGAATTTCGTCAGTCCGTCGAACACAACCGTACGCGCCGGCATATTGATGCCCATCGCAAACGTCGTCGTGCAGTACAGCACGTTCAAAAGCCTGTTTTCATACAGTTCTTCCACCAGCGCTTTCAGCCCGACATGCAAGCCAGCGTGATGAAACGCAACGCCCTGCAGATACATTTTGCGGAGCTTCAGCGACAAAACGCCCGGAAACTGCGTCTCGAACTCTTTGAGCTTCTGCTCAATCGCCCGACTCTGCTCCCGGCTGATCGCACGCCGGCCAATCGGAGACGCAGCAAGCTGGCTGGCAAAAACTTCCACAAACTTTCGGCTATAAATAAAATAAATCGCCGGAAAACTATCCGATGACAGCATCCCGATGGTGTCGAGATGATTCGTCACCGTTTCGCGTTTCTCGTCGCGGTCCCCACGATCCCGGCCGCGCCCGCGATCCTGATGCTTGCCGCCGCGCCGGTCTGCACGACCACCTCTGCCACCGCGCTCCCCGGATCGACCGCCCCGGTCATCGACGCTGGCGCCCCCGCGATTTTTCTTCCAGTGCACAAAACGCCGATTGAACTCCTCCAGCTTCACCAGCCCCGTTTCGAGATTGGCCAGCCTGAGTTCAAGCGGCACCGTGCGCTTTTCCTCCAGCACGACATGCACATTGGTTTTACGAATCGACGACAACCAGGCCGCAAACTCATCCAGATTGGAAAGCGTCGCCGACAGTCCCAGAATCCGGATTTGCGACGGCAGGTAAATCAACAACTCTTCCCAGACCGTGCCCCGCTCCGGATCATCCAGAAAATGAATTTCATCGATGATAACCGCCCGCAACCGCTCCAGGTCCGGCATGCTCATATCCGCCTGCGAAGCAGTTTCCTGCAATGCCTGCTGCTCCCTCTGATCGAGCTTTTCCTGAATCACTGCCTCGTCGTCAGCCGCGTCGTCATCCTCCGACGCCTGCGCCGCCAGCAGCATATTGCGCAGAATCTCGGTCGTCATGATCCGAATCGGCGCATCACGATTGATCACCAGGTCACCCGTAATCAGGCCGACCTGCTCACGGCCATACAGCTTCACATACTGGCGATACTTCTGGTTCGACAACGCCTTGACCGGCGCCGTGTAGATGATTTCGCCACCGTCCGCCAGAATATGCTCGATCAAGTAGTCCGCAATCAGCGTCTTACCGGTTCCCGTCGGAGCCGCGACCAGAACACTGTGGCCACCCTCAATATGACGAATCGCCTCTTCCTGAAAACGATCGAGCTTTAAACCGCGGTATTCCATCGTGACTCCCTACGTCCTAACTTGCTTACAGCGTTACCGCGCCCGTTTACCGCGCCTGGGCTTCTTCAAGTCGACGAATCGTCAGGTCCAGATATTCCTGGCTCTGCTCGATGCCGACATACCGGCGATTGTGACGAAACGCGGAAATTCCTGTTGTCCCCGAACCCGAAAACGGATCCAGCACCAGGTCTCCCTCATTGCTCGACGCCAGCAAAATCCGGTCCAGAAGCTCCAACGGCTTTTGCGTCGGGTGCTTGCCCTGCAGTTTCTCCGCCTTTCTGGGCGCCATGATGTTCCACAGATTCTTCATCTGCTTGCCATCATTCATCTCTTTCATAAGCTGATAATTGAAGGTATGGCGAGTCTTTTCGTCGCGCCCGGCCCAGATGATGGTTTCGGTGCCATGCGTGAAATAACGACACGAAAGGTTGGGCGGCGGATTGACCTTGAACCAGGCAATGTCATTGAGAATCTTGAAGCCCAGCGTCTGCATCGCAAAACCGATGCTATAAATCACGTGATGCGTGCCACTCACCCACATACTTCCATTGGGTTTGAGAAGCCGCTGACACGCAGCCAGCCAGCGCAAATTGAACTCATGATTCGCTGCCACACCTTCCGAGCGGTCCCAGCGTCCTTTGTCCACTGAAACCATGCGACCATTCTGGCAGGTAATCCCGCCATTCGAGAGAAAATACGGAGGATCCGCAAATATCACATCGAATTGCTCAGGCTCCATGCGCTCTAGAATTTCAAGCGAATCCCCCTCGTACAGCGTGAACCCCTGCGGATGCGCGAAATAAGGTTCAAACTGCTCGTCCATTCGTAACGCTAGCTGCTGCATCGACTTCCCTGTCTGGTCAGCAATCATCACAAACGGCGCAATCCGTGCACCGCCAAGCTGTGATGAAAGGGCCATCCGTGGCCTGTTTTGAAGACATCCTTGTACTACCTGAGCCTGTTTTCTCTGCCCGAAGACCGAAAAAACATGTCACCCAGCTTCATTGATCGGATCTTGGATCCAAACCTGATCGCTTTCGCTGCTAAGTCATTGAAATTGATCACGTTTTGGGGTTTTCTCTGAGACACTTCGATCCAAATGATCGAACGATCTCAATCCGTTACGCCGATCTGCAGGGTGAGTATGCAACAGGATCAGATCCTGTCAAGCACCTTATTTTCACATTGCACGCGAGCGCTCCACCCACCCACTCCCTTTACGGAATGATTCCAGACACTTAGATCAGATTCCCTACAAAATAAAAAATTCGTCGATTCCCCGGGTAATTGCTTCGAGCGATCCCATCAGGCTGTGATCATCCTCAAACTCCACCAATTTTGCGTGTGCGCGCCCTTCCACCCACGTGCGCGACGACGCAATCGGCACAGTCACATCCTGGCGGCCATGAAACACCAGCGTTTCGCACACCACCTCGGGAAACGGCGGATACGTCTCCCAGCTCTCCACAAAGCTCCAGTGCAAATCCGCCAGTTCGCCGCTCGGGTCCGGCATCTGCAAGGTGCCCGTTTCCTTCCACTGCGCCATGCGCTTGTGCCCGACAATATCCGGCCAGCGCTCCCGAATCTGAAACCCCGGGCACAACAACACGATTCTATCGACTTTCCTTGGATTGGCCTGCGCCCACAGCCCCGTTACATACCCGCCCATACTCGAACCAATGATGCGCCACGGCCCTCCCTCCACTTCGGCATCCAGCCTGTCCAGCACCGACAACGCACCATGCGCCGTCATTTCCCCGAAGTTCGGCCAGTTCAAATCCGGCAGATGCAACGTAAGGCCCTTCGCCCCAAAATGTTTCGCCAGATGCACGCCCTTGTTCGACAACGGACTCGACCCAAAACCATGCACATACGCATAACGATACGCATCCATCATTTGTACCCGCTCCTTATCTATATTGTGTCAGTTCATCGTTATTACATTGAAAACCAGAACCTATCACTCCGGCATCGTTTCATTCGATTCCTGCATGACCTCTGGCTCTACCGCAACCGGAACCTTCCAGTACGTCACCGCCACGTACACGGAAACCGCCACGATCAGCGCCAGAATCAAAAACAGCATCACCGCCCTCACTCCCCTCGAATCTTCCTCAAGCTGCCGGAAATCTTCCGCCGAATACTTCTTCATGGATAGCCGCACGTCACGAACAACACCTGCGCTCCCGCAAGATATCCTCAAACCTAGACCCACCCCCCTTCACGCCCAAATACGCAAATTTTACGTACTTTCACCCAACAGCCCATCCGAGCCCCAACGCCAGGACTCATTTCACCCAACAGCCCATCCGAGCCCCAACGCCAGGACTCATTTCACCCAACAGCCCATCCGAGCCCCAACGCCAGGGCTCATTTCACCCAACAGCCCATCCGAGCCCCAACGCCAGGGCTCATTTCACCCAA
>JBEBUW010000070.1:0-23871 GCA_040393065.1 Lujinxingia vulgaris
TCAGAGGGGTTTTACACAATGACGCAGGCTTGTGTTGGTGCGCCTAGGCGTGATACAAAAAGAAGCAGGCTTGATACGGCGCGCCAGAGGGGTGTTTCAAAATGAAGAAGGCTTGTTTTGGCGCGCAGAGCTGATCCGGCGGTGCGGCGAGGTGTCTGCGGGCCCAAACAAGCCTGTTTCAGGTGTGGGGAGGCTTCTGGGGGGAAAAAGAGGTGCTCCGGGTAGAAAGTGGGGATGGAGGATAATTCGTGCCCCATACGTTGGATGGTCAGGGGGCGTTGATTGACGATGTGGCGTGGTCTGCTTTAGGCTTCGCGCGGAAAGTCTGGTTGATTGCAATCGCTTTACGGAAAGAAACAAACGGAGTTACGAGATGAAATCATCAATGAAATATCTGAGTGCATGTCTTCTGGGTGCGGGTTTGCTGGCGGCGTCGGCGGGTCAGGCGATGGCGCAGGGGCCGGAATTGTATGACTGGCCGGATGCGGATGCGCCGGTGCTGGTGCGTACGTCGTCGGGCGTGTTGTTTGTGGGCAAGGATAAAAAGCCGTTGCGTGCGTATAGCTGGAAGGCGAATACGGGCGCGCGCCACACGCCGGTGTATCTGGTGGATATGAATCAGGACGGCAAGCCGGATGTGGTGGGGGCGGGGACGCCGACCTTTGTGTTGAAGACCAATAGCGATCCGGCGTTTGCGCTGGATAAGGGATGCCGGCAGGTGATCGTGGCGGATTTTGTCGCCGATAAAAAGCTGGATGTGTTGTGCGTTTCGGGGCGCGATTTGCAGGTGTATACGCATGACGGGCAGACGGCCTGGAAACTGACGCCGGGTAAGAATCTGGACTGGTGTCGGGCGGCCGATATCAACGGCGATTTGAAGGCCGATATTGAATGCAAGTATCAGGGCGGGAATCAGTATGTGCGCGTCGATGGCAACAGCGGCGAGGTGAGCGTGCTGACGAGTTCGGAAACTGAGATTGAGGATGATGCGGCGGCGCCGCTGACGCTGGCGGAGCCGGTCAAGGATGCGACGTTGCTGGAAGGCAATACGAAGGTTGATTTGACGGGCAGCGGTTCGAAGTCGAACACGATTACGGTGGATGGCAAGACGTTGACGATTTCGTCGAGCGAGGCCGGTGTGTTGCCGGTCAGCGTGGATACGAAAGACGAAGTGTTGACGGCGCTGGTGAAAGATCTGGACGGCGACGGCACGCAGGAGTTGGTGGCGTTGACCAAGAATCGCGTGTTTGTGATTTCGGCGGGCGGCAAGGAAGTGGAGAGTTTTTCGAGTGATGCCAAACGTTTTAAGCGTTTTCCGCTGGCGGACTTGTCGAGCGTGTATGCCAACGGGTTTGAGAACGACGAAGAAGCACGCGAGGCGGTGGCCAAGAATCAGGACAAGCTGTCGCAGTGCTACAAATCGCGGGTTCAGAAAAATCCGTACACGGGTATTGGTCGGATGTTGATTCAGGTCAGTGTGGACGGCGCCGGCAAGGTGAAGGGCGTGCAGCAGATGCACTCCGATCTGGGCGATGCGCAGGTTGAGAAATGCGCGCGCGACGTCTTGCAGAAGGTGAGCTTTCCGAAGGCAGCGGGCGAATCCGCTTCGGTCAATGTGAATATGACGTACACCTATCGCGACAGGGAGTAAAACCATGACGACCCCACGCACGATTCGAGCTCCGCGCGGCGCCACGTTGCGCTGCAAGGGCTGGGTTCAGGAAGCTGCACTTCGTATGTTGATGAATAATCTCGATCCGGAGGTTGCGGAAGATCCGCAGGAGCTCGTCGTGTATGGCGGCAATGGGCGCGCGGCGCGCAACTGGGAGGCGTTTGAGCGGATTGTTCAGGAGCTTGAGCGACTGGAAAACGATGAGACGCTTCTGGTGCAGTCGGGCAAGGCGGTGGGCGTTTTTAAGTCGCACACCGATGCGCCGCGCGTGTTGATCGCGAACTCGAATCTGGTCGGCAAATGGGCGAACTGGGAGCATTTCCGGGAGCTCGAGCAAAAGGGCCTGATGATGTACGGCCAGATGACGGCCGGGAGTTGGATTTATATCGGGACGCAGGGGATTTTGCAGGGGACGTACGAGACGTTTGCGGCGGCAGCGCGTGAGCATTTTGGCGGGACGCTGTCCGGGCGGCTGGTTTTGAGCGGTGGTCTGGGCGGGATGGGCGGCGCGCAGCCGCTGGCGGCGACGATGAACGGCGCGGCGTATCTGGGGGTGGACGTGGATGCGGGGCGGATTCAGCGTCGGATCGATTCGGGCTATCTGGATGTGATGGCTGAAACGCTGGATGATGCGCTGGTGATTGCGCTGGATGCCAGGGTCAATCAGCGCGCGGTGAGCGTGGGGCTGGTGGGCAATGCGGCCGAGGTGTATCGGGCCTTGCTGGATCGGGGTGTGGTGCCGGATGTGGTGACAGATCAGACCAGTGCGCATGATCCGCTGAACGGTTATGTGCCGGCCGGGATGCGACTGGAGGACGCGCTGGCGTTGCGTGAAAGCGATCCGGCGGCCTACACGGAGCGTTCGCTTGCGACGATGGCGCAGCAGGTCGAGGCGATGATCGCGTTTCAAGATCAGGGCGCGGTGGTTTTTGATTACGGCAACAATATTCGGCAGTTTGCGTACGATCAGGGTGTGGCGCGGGCGTTTGATTTTCCGGGGTTTGTGCCGGCGTACATTCGGCCGCTGTTTTGCGAAGGGTCGGGGCCGTTTCGGTGGGTCGCGCTGTCGGGCAATCCCGAAGATATTTATAAAACCGACCAGGCGTTGAAGGAGTTGTTTCCGGAGAAAGCGCACATGATCCGCTGGCTGGAGCTGGCGCGTGAGAAGGTACAGTTTCAGGGATTGCCGGCCAGGATTTGCTGGCTGGGTTACGGCGAGCGTGCGAAGGCGGGCTTGAAGTTCAATGAAATGGTGCGTTCCGGCGAGCTTGAGGCGCCGATTGTGATCGGGCGCGATCATCTGGATGCCGGGAGCGTGGCGAGTCCGAATCGGGAGACCGAAGCGATGGCGGACGGGTCGGATGCGGTGGCGGACTGGCCGATTTTGAACGCGCTGATCAATGCGGTGAACGGGGCGAGCTGGGTGAGTTTTCATCACGGCGGCGGCGTGGGCATGGGCTATAGCATGCATGCCGGCCAGGTGATCGTGGCGGATGGCACGGACGAGGCGGCCAGGCGGCTGGAGCGTGTGCTGACGAGCGATCCGGGGATGGGCGTGATCCGTCATGTGGATGCCGGCTATGAGCGTGCGCGGGAAGTAGCACGCTCGCGCGGCGTGCGGGTTCCGGGGCAGTCCTAAATCGACGATCGCTTTGCCAGACCCTCGGGACGGCCTATCAGGCCTATCCCTGCGGGTCTGGCTTCGCGCTCCTCGATTTATGACTCGCCGCTCGCTTTGCCGAACGCCGCGGGATGGCCAAAAGCGGCCTATCCCTGCGGGTCTGGCTTCGCGCTCCTCGATTTATGACTCGCCGCGGATGTTTTGTTTGTGATGCTCGCCGGATTCTTAGAACCCGGCGAGTTTTTTGTGTTTGTGGGAGAAGAAAAAGATCAGTGGATGTCGGTCAGGAGGGTTCCGTCCTGGCTGCAGTAGGTGCAGGCGCCGGAGTAGCGGGTGCCGCATCAGAAGTAAGATTCGACTTATTGATAAATAAATGACATCCGATTGCGTCTATGGTCGCTAGTGGGTGTTTATTCGGGGCGTGGACGCATGGTTCTGTGTATGGAATCATGCGTTCACGCTTCGGATATTCGCGCTTTGGATATTCGCATTTTTTGCGTGGATTGATTTTTTTGGAGAAATACATGTTGAACGCAATGAGAAGTAAGCTTGGATTGCTGGCGGTCTGTCTGGTTATGGCAGGTGCCTACGGCTGTGGTTCAGACGACGACTCGAAAGATGGCAAGAACGGGGGCGGTAGTGCTGATACGAGCTCTTTTTCGGTGGAAGTACGTGGGAACTCCGGCACGTCCACGTTGAATGCAGAGCAGAAAGATGCGCAGGCAGGGGAGAGTTCGTGGGGAGCGACGATCTCCGGGGACATGTTGATGCTGTTTCTTGTAGATCCGGACGGCACCACGTTGACTGCGCGGGTGAAGACCAGTGAAAACGCCAAGGCGCCGGGCACGTTCGCCGTTGGGGATGAATCCGATGATATCCAGGTCACGGTACTCAATCCGCTCCAGGGCAATGTGTTTACGAGCATTGGTGAAGGAACGATCCAACTTGATAACTGTCCGCGGGCGATGGGCGAGCATATCAAGGGATCGTTCAAAGATATTAAGCTGCAAGGTGAGCTGGGCGGTAATGCGGTAGAAACGCTGAACGGTTCATTTGATGTCGTTGTTTATGCGAAATCCGGGGATCTGTTTTGCAATGAGCCGGTGACCAATCCGGAGCCGGGCGATAATAACGACGGCAACAACGACGATAACAACAATGACGACAACAATTCAGTGCCGATGTGTATGGCCGACATGTGTGAGAATGGAGGAACGTGCTGTCCGTATATGGAATGTGTAGGGACGTGTGAGTTTCAGTGCTTCACAGGGGTTTGTATGACAAATCCTGGTTCGGTGGAGTGTGTCACTTGTGCGGCTGCCTGCCTGGATTCCTGTAATGTATCGCAGGAGTGTCGTAGTGCGATGGGAGCCCTGGGAACGTGTGAAGCAACTCATGGATGTGATGAATTGGCTGATGATGATGCAGCGCAGGAATGTCTGGAGTCTCATTGCTGTAGCGAACTGAATGCGGCTTATTAAAGTCCCGCGCTTCTAGACTAGCTTCCCACAAAAAAACTCGCCGGATTCTTAGAACCCGGCGAGTTTTTTGTGTTTGTGGGAGAAGAAAAAGATCAGTGGATGTCGGTCAGGAGGGTTCCGTCCTGGCTGCAGTAGGTGCAGGCGCCGGAGTAGCGGGTGCCGCATTTGCGGCAGAGTTTGCGTCGGGGGCCGAATCCGGAGGCGGGCAGGGCGGTGACGCGGGCATCGACCAGGGGCGTGAGGAGTTCGCCGTCGTTGGGGCAGTAGGCGGTGCCTGGCATGGCGTACTGGCGGCATTTGGAGCAGATGAGCAGAGGGATGGTGGGTGTGATTCGGTTGATGTTGCCCGGGTTGATGAGGGTGAGTTCGGTGTTGTCGTTGGGGCAGATGGTCTGGCCTACGTCGGCTTCCTGGCCGCAGATTCTGCAGATTTTGAAGATGCGGGCGTTGATGGTGTCTTCGTCGGTGTCGTAGATGAGCGGGGCGCCATCGACGTAGCAGTAGCGGGTGCCGTTTTCGAAGCGTCGGTGGCATTGGGTGCATTGCGTGCGGTGGGCGGCGTTGCGGGCGTGGTTGTTGAGCAGCAGGGTGGAGGCGGGTTGTACGGTTGTGGGTCGTGCGCAGGCGTCATGGGGGCAGGCATCCAGGCGGCTGTCGAAGAAGCGGTGGCATCGGGGGCATTGCTTGCGTGCCGTGGTGGGTTGGATGGAAAAGACGGCTTCGGTGGTGTTGCCGGAGGTGGGGGCGATGGGTTGTGGTTGGATGGATTCGGCGCGGGTTAGGTTGGAAGGCAGCGCGGGAGGACGGGGTTTGCGGTTGGATTCGCTCAGCGGCGGCGGTTGGATGGCGGATGGTCGGGGGGGTTCGGGGGGCAGGCTTTCCGGGGGCGCGGAGGTGGTGCGGGCGTGGTTTTTGCGGTGCCGCAGAAAACTCCAGCCCAGGAGCATCAAGATGAGTGCCAGGGGCAGTAGATAGATCATCAGGGCCGAGTCGAGCAGGGCGAACAGGGCGGAGATGCTATCGTTTAGCAGGCGTGTCAGGGTGCCGGCCGAGTCTTCGGTGGGGTTTGTTGAGGTCAGGTGCTGGGCCTGTGCGGGTGTGGCCAGGCTCAGGCACAGGGCGAGTGCCAGGGTGAGAAGGGTCACGGGGCGGGAGCGGCGTGACGTGGGGAGAAGGATTTTGAGATTTGTTTGGACAGACATGGATTGTTTACCTGCCAGGCAAAATCTTGCGTATGTCTATGCAAATGTAACTACGCTTTGGCAGGTGAACAATCGGAGGGCGTGATTTTTGAGGTGGCGTGTGGCTCGTCGCGCGTGTTTGAAATGGAGGTGGATCAGGAATTTTTGGCGAGCAGGGCGGCGAGGCTTTCGGAGTAGGGTGGGCGTGCGACGCCGACTTCGGTGATGATGGCGGTGATGAGTTCGGCCGGGGTTACATCGAAGGAGGGGTGGGCGACGTCGATATCGGCGGGGGCCATGAGGGTTCCGCCGATGTGGGTGACTTCGGCGGCGCTGCGTTGTTCGATGACGATCTGGTCGCCGTGCTCGGTCTGGGGGTCGATGGTGGAGATGGGGGCAGCGACGTAGAAGGGGATGTTGTGGTGTTTGCACAAAACGGCCAGTGCGTAGGTGCCGATTTTGTTGGCGATGTCGCCGTTGGCAACGACGCGGTCGGTTCCGACGATGACGGCGTCGACCTGGCCAAGTTTCATGAAGTGTGCGGCCATGCTGTCGGTGATGAGCGTTGCGGGGATGTTTTCCTGGACGCATTCCCAGGCGGTGAGGCGGGCGCCTTGCAGGTAGGGGCGGGTTTCATCGACCCAGACGTGGGCGAGTTTGCCGGCGGTGTGGCAGGCTCGGATGATGCCCAGGGCGGTGCCGTAGCCGCCGGTGGCGAGGCCGCCGGTGTTGCAGTGGGTGAGGATTTTTACGTTGTCGGGCAACAGGTCTGCGCCGAACTGGCCCATGCGCAGGTTATTCTGGCGGTCTTCGTCGGCGATGTTTTCGGCTTCCTGGAACATGAAGGCAACGAGCTCTTGTGAAGAGCCGGAGAATGTGGCGGCGGCCTGCTGGCAGCGCTCCAGAGCCCAGAAGAGGTTGACGGCGGTGGGGCGTGTTTTGGCGAGGAGATCGACCAGGCGTTGGACTTCGGGTTGGGCCTGGGTGGGGGAGGCGTCGGGGTTGTTGGCGAAGAATGTGCGCAGGCCGAGGGCGACGCCGTAGGCGGCGGCGATGCCGATGGCGGGCGCGCCGCGCACGATCATGTCGCGGATGGAGTCGGAGACTTCCCGGGCAGTGGTGTAGTTGTACCAGGTCTGCGCGCCGGGGAGCAGGCGCTGGTCGAGCATGGAGAGGTGGCCTGTCTGGTGGGTGCCAATCCAGCGCATGGGGACTACGTGGGGAGTGGTTTCGGGCATGTTTTTTTCTCGTGTTTTGCTGGGTAGAAAGTCCGATATGGGTTCTTCAGGCGTCGAGTTTGGAGCGCAGCAGTTCGTTGACGATCTGGGGGTTGGCTTTGCCGCCGGAGCGTTTCATGGTCTGGCCGACGAACCATCCGATGAGGGTGGTTTTGCCGGCGCGGTAGGCTTCGACCTGTCCGGGGTTTTGCTCCATGATTTCGTCGATGATGCGGGTGAGTTCTGTGGTGTCGCTGACTTGTTTCAGGCCGCGTTTGTCGACGATGGCATCGGGTTCTTCGCCGGTTTCGAGCATGTCTTCGAAGACGGTTTTGGCGAGTTTGCCGCTGAGGGTTTGATCGTCGATGAGGGCGATGAGGCGGGCCAGATGTGCGGGGCGAACGGGGATGTTTTCGAGGGTTTGGTCGCCTTTGACTTCGCGCAAAAGCTCGTTGATGACCCAGTTGGCGAGGATTTTGGGGTTGTCGGGGTAGGCGGTGAGGGCTTCTTCGAAGTAGGCGGCGGTCTGGCGATCGGAGCAGAGGACGGTGGCGTCATGCAGGCTGAGATCGTAGGCGGCCATCAGTCGGGCACGTTTCTGGGCTGGCAGCTCGGGGAGTTCCTGGCGGACGCGCTCCAGGAGTTCGGGATCGATGACGAGTACGGGCACGTCGGGGTCGGGGAAGTAGCGGTAATCGGTGGCTTCTTCCTTGGAGCGCATGCTGAAGGTGATGCCTTTGTTGGCGTTGTAGAGGCGGGTTTCCTGCACGATTTTCTGGCCGGCTTCGATGAGGTCGATCTGGCGGTGGACTTCGTAGGTGAGTGCGTCTTTGATGAATTTGAAGGAGTTGATGTTTTTGAGTTCGGTGCGTGTTCCGAGTTCTTTCTGGCCGCGCGGGCGCACGGACACGTTGGCGTCGCAGCGGAAGCTGCCTTCTTCCATGTTGCCGTCGCAGATCCCTAAATAAACGACGATGGCATGTAATTCCTTTAGGTAGGCCACGGCCTGATCTGCGGAGCGCAGGTCGGGTTCGGTGACGATTTCGATGAGTGGGACGCCGGCGCGGTTTAAGTCGACCAGGCTGAAGGGTTGTTTTTCGAGGTGCGAGGATTTTCCGGCGTCCTGTTCGAGGTGGATGCGGTGGATGCGCACGGTGATTTCCTGGCCGTCGTCGTCGATGACGAGGCGGCCGTTTTTGCAGATGGGCAGGTCGCCCTGGCTGAGCTGATAGCCGCTGGGGAGGTCGGGGTAGAAGTAGTTTTTGCGTGCAAAGACGCTGCGCATGTTGATGGTGCAGTCGAGTGCCAGGCCGGCGCGCAGGGCGAATTCGACGGCGCGGCGGTTGAGAACGGGCAGGGTTCCGGGCAGCGCGAGGTCTGTTTCGGCGACCTGGGTGTTGGGCGGCGCGCCGTACGCGGTGGAAGCGGAGCTGAAGATTTTGGATTCGGTCAGAAGCTGGCAGTGTACTTCCAGTCCGATGACGACTTCGTAGTTGTCGTAAACGCTCATGCCATTCTCCGGGATTGGTTTTGCAGATATTCAAGACATGCGGCGGCCTGGAAGAGGCGATTTTCTTCAAAGGCCGGTGCGATCAGTTGCAGGCCGACGGGCTGGTCGGTGTTGGGGTCGCGGGTGAGCGCGTTGCAGGGAACGCTGATGGCGGGCAGTCCGGCCAGGTTGCAGGCGACGTTGAAGCGATCGGCGTGGAATGCGGAATCGCTCTGCGTGTTGGCGTCGGGTAGCACGAATTTGGAGCAGGGCGAGGCGGGTGTGGCGATGATGTCGACGCCCTGGAAGGCGCGGGTGAAGTCGTGTGTGATCAGGTTGCGGGCCTGCTGGGCTTTGCGGAAATAGCGGTCGTAATAGCCGGTAGAAAGCATGAGTGTGCCGAGCAGGATGCGTCGTTTGACTTCTGTGCCGAAGCCTTCTGCGCGGCTGAGTTCGTAGAGATCGTTCAGGGTGTTGGCGTCGGCGGTGCGGTGTCCGAAGCGCACGCCGTCGAAGCGGGCCAGGTTGCTGGAGGCTTCGGCTGCAGCGATGGTGTGGTAGGTCAGGGTGGCGTACATGGTGTGGGGCAGGGAGAGTTCGATGAGCGTTGCGCCGGCGGTTTCCAGTCGTTCGAGAGCTTTCTGGATCTGTGAGCGCACGACGGGATCGATATCGAGGGATTCTTCGAAGTATTCTTTCGGGATGCCGATTTTCATGCCGCGCACGCCGGATTCGATGCCCTGGTGGACGGCGTCCGAGAAGCGAGGGACGGGCCGGGTGGAGCTGGTGGCGTCGTGGGGATCGTGGCCGGCGATGACTTCGAGCAAGATCGCGGCGTCTTCGACGGTTTTGGTCATGGGGCCGATCTGGTCGAGGCTGGAGGCAAAGGCGATCAGGCCGTGGCGACTGACGCGGCCGTAGGTGGGTTTGATGCCGACGATGCAGGTCTGTGCGGCGGGCATGCGGATGCTTCCGCCGGTGTCGGAGCCGAGTGCGGCGGCGCAGAGATCTGCGGCCACGGCGGCGGCGGAGCCTCCGGAGGAGCCGCCGGGCGTGGCGTTGGCGACGCGCGGGTTTTTGATGACACCGAAAAACGAGGTGGTGCTGAAGGAGCCCATCGCGAATTCGTCGAGGTTGGTTTTGCCGATCAGGATGGCGCCGGCGGCTTTGAGGCGTTCGACGACGGTGGCGTCGTAGGGAGAAACGAAGTTCTCGAGCATGCGGCTGCCGGCGGTGGTGCGCAGACCGCGCACGCAGATGTTGTCTTTGATCGCGATGGGAACGCCGGCCAGTGGGCCGGTGAGGCGGCTGTCATCGGAGCCGGACTGACGGGCGGCGTCGATTTGTTCGGCCTGTTTTAAAAGTTTTTCGCTGCTGGCGATGGTGATGAACGAATTGTCCTCGGTGGCTTTTGCGATGGCTGCCAGCGTGTCGGTGGTGGCCTGGACGGCGGTGGCCTGGCCGGCATCGAAGCGATTTTTGAGCTCGGTAATCGAGAGCGTATTGAGTTTCATGGTTTTAGTCCTCCACGACTTTGGGCACGCGAAAATGGCCATCTTGCTGCTCGGGAGCGTTGCGCATGATGTCTTCGGGGCTGAGGCGTTGTTCGACGTGATCTTCGCGCAGCAGATTCTGCGTGTCGTTGGCCAGTTCAGCGAGCAGGGGCGGGGCGTGGGTGCAGGGCGTGACGCTTTCGGTGGGCAATTGCAGCAGTGTATCGAGCGCCTGGAGGGCGGCGTTGAGGTTGTCGGTAAAGGCGACGACTTCGTCTTCAGTAAGCCGGATTTTGGCCAGACGCGCGATATGCAGCAACGATTCGGGGCGGATTTCCATAGTGCAAGCTCAGGCCTGGGGGGAATGAAGGGGTGATTCGTACAGGCCATGCGATGAAAACGACTGGATCGCATGGGGTTGCATGGCGTTTATCAAGCGCGTGGCGTCGTAGCAAGTCGCTGATGTTTTTTGGGAGGGGTTGGGGAAGGGTGGGGATGGGTGGGGATGGGTACAGGGAAAAGGCGCACGCGAATGCGCGAATGCGCGAATTTTTGCGAAGGGAAGGAAAAAGGCGTGTCTCTCGCGAAGCCGCGGAGCCGCGAAGGAAAGGCACGGCAAAGGCAGAAGGCAAAAGGCGCACGCGAAGGCGCGAAGGCGCGAATTGCCGCGAAGGAAAGGCTAAGGATAAGGCAAGGACCGGGTCGTGGAGCCGGACGAAGTCCGAGCGGAGCGTGGTTTCTGTTCTAGCCCCGCATGAAATGCGGGGTGTGACGTTTCGAACCGTTGCTGTGTATTGGGTGATGTTTCGAACCGTTGCTGTGTATTGGGTGATGTTTCGAACCGGAGCCACGTTTGGGGCGGTGTGGTGATGATCGTGCGTTTTGCAAATGTAGAACGCGTCTGCACCCGGGGATCATGCGGTTTTCATTTGTAGAACGCCTGTGTAAGCGGTGCAGGTGCGACCGTGTCGATGTAGGATGCGTCTGCACGCGGGGATCGTGCGATATACAAATGAATATCGCGTATGTACCGCAGGGGATTGTGCGATATGCCAATGAATATCGTGCGTGTACCTGGGGGCGGATGCGTTCTACGCTGGAAAGTCGCGGGTGCACCGGGGGGCGGATGCGTTCTGCGCTGAAAAGTCGTGTGTGCACCGGGTGCAGAGGCGTTCTACGCTTTTTCAAAAGTTGTAAATCGTGTGCGTACCGGGGGATCGCGCGATATGCAAATGAATATCGTGTGTGTACCGGGGGATCGGGTGGTTTGCGGTGTGGTGGTGATCGGAGAATTGGGTGGTGCGAAACGATCCCAGGGCCAGAGGCCCAGGGCTAGCACAACCAGCGCGCTCCGCAGGGGCCAGAGGCCCCGCTCCGCGTAATTGATGTGTGGATGTTTTTTTTCGGGGGTGATGGGGCATTGCCTTGCGTGGACGTGAAAAAATGAACTTTTGGGGGCCCGTGTTGGTGCGGGTTTGTCGTTAGAGGGTGTAGGTTTTGCCCTGGATGCCGATTTGTAGTTTCGGGGTGGGTTGGAGGGTGTCGGGGATGTGGACGACGACGAGTTTTTGGCGGATGGGTTCGGGGAGTGCTTCCAGCGCTTCGATGGGGGTGTGGGCGGGGCCGAAGTTGGTTTCGTGGAAGATGAGGTCGGCGGAGCTGAGCCATTCGATGAGTTCGGGGTCGTAGGCGGTGTCGCAGGAGTAGGCCCAGGTTTTGTGGTCGGCCTGGATGCGGAGTGCGGCGGTGGGCAGGTGATGGATGGTCTGGCGGGTGGTGAGGGTGAGGGGGCCGATGTGGGTGGGCAGGTTCCAGTCGATGATGTGGAGGTTTGCGTAATCGGCGAGGGTTTTTGTGTGGTGGGTGTGGCCGTCCCAGATGGTTCCCAGGGAGGCGGCCAGGCGCTGGTCCCAGAGTTTTTCGGCGACGGGCGGGGTAGTGTAAATATCGAGGAGTTTTTGGGTGACGACGGAGCGCCAGGCCAGGAGCATTTCGAGGCCGTTGACGTGGTCGCCGTGCAGGTGGGTGAGAAAGAATGCGTCGATGTGGTCGGGGGTGAAGGGGCGTCCTTTGTGGGGCCAGGCGTGTTCGTGCAGGGCGCGCAGGTAGGCGTCGGGGCTGTCGACCGCGAGTACGAAGTCGTTGTGTCGAACGAGGAAGCTGGTGCCCCAGTGGCGGGTGGAGAAGGCGTCGCCTATGCCGACGGTGAAAATATCCATAAATCAAGCCTTTTCGCAGGTTTGCAGCGGCCAGTGCGCTTGCAGGGTGGCTGCAAAGTTATTAAGGTGGTGTTTCGTCAACAATCCATGTGCTTCGCATCTTATAGCCGTATCGTGGGAACGAAGCCTCTTTTTTATTCAACGAGTTTTAAGGAAGAGGGAAATTATGGGCCACTGCTTGCATTTTTTGAGTCGTCTGGAACGTGTTTCGATGGAACATGCGGATGTTGCGTTGGAATTGTATCGCAATCCGCGTCTGGTCCGAACGCTGATGGAGGAGTTTGCGGGGATTTATCAGGATGATCGCGCGGCGCTGGCGCTGGGCAAGGATGGGGCGGGGCCGTACATCGTGGTGGCGGTAGACGGCGGTTTTGTGACGTGTCTGGGGGAAAACATGAAGCCGCGTGGGCTGCAGGTGATCAAGCGCGAGCTTTTGGAGTCGCGGCGCACGTTGTCGGAAGAATATCCGGTGGCGATGCAGCGCTTTTTGCAGCTGACCAGGCAGGGGGAAACGACCCGGTTGTTGGAGCGGATTTTTAGTAACGGGCAACTGGTCTGCCGGGAGGATGTGGAGCAGGCGCAGGCGTTGTTGCCGGTGTTTCAGCTCAAGTTTATCGAACATATTTTGTGGATGTCGAAGACGCTTTCCGAGAGTCGCGATCGGTTGCTGCGGGTGGTCAGCAGGATGCGCACAAAGCGTGGAAAGATTGCAAAGCTTAAGCGTATGGCGGCCAAAGTTGCGGCGTATCACTGGGTGGGGGCGTGGAGCATTGTGACGTGTCATGCGATTGTGGCGGCGGGTGGCGTGCGTTCGTTGCAGAGCATGCATTTTCCGGAAAGCGATCAGCTGGGGCCGGCGTTTATGGTGTCGTTTGTGGAGGGGCACGGGGGGATTGCGCTGCGGAATTTATGGGCGGTGGGCGTGCGCGGGGTTGCGGTGGTGACGATATATGAAACGATTTTGCATGAGTTGGAGTCGTCGGATTATATGGTGGGCAATGTGGCTTCGTTGACGATTGCGGCGCTTCGCCATCCGGAGTTGCGCGAGCGGGTGGGCCGGCATCTGCGGGAAATTCGGCGGGATCATGGCGATTCCAAGGATGTGGTGGGCGCGGTGGAGTGTGCGCACGAGATATTGAGTCTGGATCTGCAGGAGCTTGAGGAGCAGTACGGCATGGTGGTTTGCGGGGAGCATCTGTCGTTGGGGCGTAGAATTTACGAGCGGATCCGCCGCGGTTTGCTGCCGGATCATCCGGATTATTACGAAGATCTGGATGAGGTGCCGCAGTCGTTGTTGTGCACGCTGGGGCTGATGATGCCGGGGCATTATTTGAGTGATGGCGATGTGATGCGGGCGATGTTTTATTGTCTTCCCTGGCTGTCGCAGGCGGAGTTCGGGGATTTGTTTTTGCCCCGGAGTTTGAATGACAGGTTGCAAGTGGTGGGGCCCTCGGATGGCGAGCAGGGTCTGGAGCTGCTGAGCTGGCAGGCGCCTCCGGTGGAGGAAGAGAATGTTAGTCCGTATGTGAGCATGCAGAAGGCGGGTCGCAACGATCCCTGTCCGTGCCGGAGCGGGCGCAAGTACAAACAGTGTTGTTTGAACGGTTCGAAGCAGGTTTCGGCGGATAGAACGGAAATGATGGTGCCCGGGTTGTTTTGAAAGCCTAAGAAAATGCAGAATGTAGTAAAAAGGGCTACCAAGAAGTGAAAAAATGCGCGAAACAGAAGAGTCTGCCGAATTTGCCGATGGACGAGGCTGAATTGCCGTGATCGCCGGCTCAATCGCGGCGTTGCCTTGACCATCGGCTGATTATATACGAAAACTTGGGCTTCGAGTCCTATGTCGCGCTCGAGATTGAGTTCACGAGAAGTGGAGGTTTCATGTTCAAACAAAAGTTGACCAGCGTGGTCAACAACGTCGAAGGCTCCATCGGATGCCTGTTGATCGGTTTTGACGGGATTCCGATCGATAGTGTGTATCGCGATCAGGAATTGTCTCAGATGAGTGCGATTGCGGTAGAGTTGAGTAATCTGCTGGGCAAATTTCGTCGTTTGCAGGTTTATGATGTCGGCGAGGTGCACGAGGTGAGCATTACGACCGGAATGGTTACGGCTCTGGCCCGTGTGGTTGCCGATGAATATCTGTTGATTCTTGCGCTCTCGAACGAGGCCGATGTTCAGCGCGGCCAGACGATGTTGCGCCTTATTTCGCCATTTGTAGAAAAAGAAATGCGTTAAGCCGCTAGGCCGCTGCACTTTGTTTAGGTGTAAGTGGTTAGGTTGGTTGACTATTTCGACAATGTTCGCAAGCTCTTTTTTCCGGAGGTTGAGAACATGTTGATGAATCAGTGATCGGTCGAGGAACCGGTCCTTTTACGTGAGTTTGGATCGATGATCAGCACCACAGAATTTCGTAAGAACACCAAGATTGAGATTGACGGCGAGCCCTTCGTGATCGTCGAAGTGCAGCATGTGAAGCCGGGCAAGGGCGTGGCATTTGTGAAAACGCGAATTAAGAGCCTTTTGACGGGTCGTGTTCTTGATGAAACGTATCGTTCTGGCGACAAGGTCAATACGCCGAACCTCGAGTCGCGTTCGATGGAGTATCTGTACAAGGAAGACAGTCATTACGTGTTCATGGACACGACGACGTATGAGCAGATCAGCATCGAGGAAGGTTCGCTGGAAGGCGTGTTGCCGTTTTTGAAGGATAACCTTCCGGTGGAAGTTCTTTTCCACAATGGCAAGGCGATCACGGTGGAGCCGCCGACGTTTGTCGAGCTCGTGGTGACGTTTACCGAGCCGGGCTTCCGCGGTGATACGGCGCAGGGTGCGACCAAGCCGGCGACGCTTGAGACGGGCCATGTGATCAGCGTTCCGCTCTATCTGGAGCAAGATGAGCTGGTTCGCGTGGACACGCGTACCGGTGAATACGTCGAGCGCGTCAACAAGTAAGCTGCGGTACAATCTGAGAATGCTGAATTTGCTGAAATGAGGCGTGCCCGGGGCGGGTTGTAAGGCAGGGGTCAGGCTCACCGCCCGGCCTTTGTCGGGCATCAGGTCTGGCAGGGACACGTCTTTTCAGCCAGCATTTTCAGGAGAATATTTCGGTACTTTCCATTCGTTTCTCCTCTGATGCCCTCCTGGCTTCGTTTAACCCCGACAGGTTACCTTCGTGGCAATTAATCGCATTAAAGTAGAGGAAAATGCCCAGCGTTATATTCGACGCGGTAATTGGGAGCGCGCGCTTAAAGAGTATCTTTTGTTGGTCGAAGACGATCCAAAGGATGCGCGCAGCCTTTTGAAATGTGCCGATATCTACGTCAAATTAGAGCGCAAGCGTGAAGCGCTCGATGCGTATCGTGCTGTGGCTCAGCACTACGCGCAGCAGGATATGTATGAAAAGGCGCTGGCGGTGTATCGCCAGGCGCTCAGGCTGGACGAGTCTCAGGCAGATCTGCATGAGGCGATTGGCAAGGCGTATCATCTGCTGGGACGTCTGAAAGACGCCATTCGCGCCTATTATCAGGCGCAAAAAATGTACAAAGAGCGCGGGGATATGGCGCGCCAGCGGGCTGTGCTGGAGGCGATGCTGGAGATCGATCCGGACGATGTGGGTCTGCGCATTCAGCTTGCCGAGCGTTATGCCAAAGATAATTTGATCGACAAGGCGCTTGAGCTGTTTCGCACGTCGGCCGACCTGCTTGAGGAGGAAGGACGGCTCGATGAGCTGGTGCAAGTGCTGGAACGAATTTTGTTTCTTGCGCCCGAGGATTTCGCTTCGCGCAAACGCGTGATTCATGTGTATCTCGGGCGTCAGGAGCAGGCGCGTGCGCTTCGTCACCTCCAGGTTTGTTTTAAGGAACTTCCGGGAGATATCGAGACGCTGGAATTGCTAGGGCAGACGTTTGAGCGGCTGGAGCGCGCGAGCAAGGCTGTGCTGGTGTACGAGGAACTCATCGGTCTGTATCGCGAGCAAAATCAGGAAGCGCGCGTGCAGGATATGTATCGGCGGATTTTGCGTTTAGATCCGGAGAATCGTGTGGCGCAGCGCGCTCTTGGTGCGCCTTCACGCAAGCCTTCTTCCGTTCCCAGTCTGGATCATTCCGACAAGCTTTCTAGTTCGCCGAGCACCTCCAATATGCGTGCGGCGACGGCGCATCTTCGCGAAACCAAAGACGCCCTGGCGGGTGTGGAGTTTCTGGATGGCGAGGAAGATTTGTTTTTGGTTTCCGAAAGCAGTGAGCCCGCAAAGGAAACGCCGCCTGTGGCTCGTGCGCCGGAACGGGTAGCCAGCCAGCCGGTAGCGAGAACCAGCCCCCCTGCGGTGGCTCCGGTGGCCAAAGCGCCGGTGGCGGCTCCGCCGGTGATCGAGACGTTTGATGTGCTCGATGATATCGCGTTTTTGAGTGAGGCGAGTGAAAGCGTTGTTGATTTTCACGAATTTGAGCTGCCGGACGACGTGTTGCAGGCCGAAGCGGTCGAGACGGTGGAGTGGAACGACGCGTTGAGCGAGGCCGAAGTTCGTCAGTTGCTGACCGAATGCCAGGTTTTCCTCAAGTACGGATTGTACGACAAGGCGCATGTGGTCATCAGTGGTGTGCTGGAGCGTGCGCCTGATTCGATCATTGCGAACGAACAGATGCTGGCGCTGCATGAAGCGATGAAAGACAGTGAGCTGGTCGAGACACAACTGCTTACGCTCGCGCGTATTACGCGGTCGAATCTGGAGCGTTCGCGTGCGTATTTGACGCGGGCGCTTGCGGTGGCTCGTGATCCCAAACGCATTTACGACGAAGCACGTCGTTTGCAGATCGCGCTGGATGATGAACCCAATACCGAAGATCTGGGTGAGCTGAGCGCGGACGATCTGGATGCGGATGTTTTTGCGGCAGACGACGGCGGGGAAATCGCGTTCCTAGATCCGGAATCGGAGTTTGATGCATCGGATATCGAAGTGCTGGTTTTGCCGGAGGATTCCTCCGCGATTCTGAGTGAAGCGGAGCTGATGTTCGATAACCACACCGATTTCGTCGAGCTGGATGTCGATGAGTTTCCGGATCTGGATGATGCCGAGCTTTCGGCGCTGGAGAACGTGGCCTCGGAGGCAGGCGTGGATGGCGAAGCGGCCGTGATCGATATGGTTTTCGGATCGCTGGATGCCGATGATATTTTTGACGACCTTTTCAGTGATTTTCTGGGCCCCGAGCAGGAGGCTCCGGTGGGGGCTGACGATCCGGAGGGTGAGCTTGCGGAGGTCGATTTCTTCATGCAGCAGGGTTTGACTGACCAGGCCGATGAGGCGTTGCAATCGTTTGTGGCGTTGCATCCGGATCATCAGGGCGCGGAGCTGCGTCGTGCGCAGATGGCTACGATGCGTTCCGGTGCGGATTTTGGGTTCCGGGATAGCGTGCTCGGAAAACACAGCCTGTCGCAAAAATTCGTCAATCCGTTCCATGCTTCTGAGCCTACGAATGTGACGCAGGCGCCGCTGAAGCTGTTGGGCGATACGAATAACTCCAACCTTGAGCTGGGCGTTTCGTACCGTGATATTGGTCTGGTGGCTGAAGCGCTTGAAGAGTTCAAGCAGGCCATGGACGATCCCGATGCGGCGCCGGTTGCGCGCTATCATATTGCGTTGTGCGAGGCAGATCTCGGGCAGCGTGAAGCGGCGCGTGCGACTTTGAACAGCTTGCTGGCAGATCCGGGTGTGACGCTGAGCACGGAGCTTCGCCATGCCGCGCAAGTCCGGCTGGCGGAGCTTGAGGGCGAGCATCCCTGACGAAACGCCCGGATTTCGGACTGCATCCACCGAATTTAGAGTGAAAAAGCGGACGGCGCGGCCCTGCGCGTGGATTTTTCCAGTTTGAGGCCAGCGTCGTCCGCCTTTTTTTGTGAAAAAAGTAAATTTTGGGCCGGAGCGTCCGCCTTTTCTTACGAAAAAAGTAAATTTTGGGCCGCGGTGCCTGCGAATTTTTACTCTGAAAGTAAAATTTAGCCGGGGCGTCTGCGTTTTTTTATGAAAAAAGTAAATTTTGGGCTGAACGGCCCGGTGAAAATTTACTTCAGCGCACTTTGAGCGCAGGCCGGACCGCTTTGCAGGACAAAAAACGAAGCCGGAGGGCAGCGCCTCCGGCTAATTTTTATTCTGAAAGTATATGGTAGGCAGGGACGTCCGCCCAAAATGTGCGTTGAAGTAAAATCTGGGCTGACCGGTCCGGTGAAAATTTACTTCAGCGTACTTTGAGCGCAGGCCGGACCGCTTTTCAGCGCGGATATCACTCGCCTTTATATTTCACCGTGCAGCCGTAGGGTTTGGCGGTCGTGACGGCGACTTCTTCGCCGGCTTTGATCGATTGCAGTGCGTTCAGGACGTAGTTGGTCGGGCTTTCGCTCTGGCCGCGCGGATCGTCGTCGATGCCGCCCATGTAGCGAACGATGCCTTCGGCGTCGATGACGAACATGTGCGGCGTGGTTTTGGCTTCGTAGAGGCGTCCGACGGTGCCGTCCGGATCTTGCAGGATCGGGTAATCGGCGGTGCGCTCGGGGTAGGCGGATTTTTTCCACTCGATGGAGTTTTCGGGCAGGTTGTCGTGCGTGGTATCGATGGCGAGCCAGACGAGGTTGTCGATGCCGGCTTCGGAGATGGTGCGGCCGAAGGTGTCGGCTTTGTAGTGGCGGTTCACGTAGGGGCAGGGAATGTTGAACCATTCCAGGACGACGGTTTTTCCGCGGTAGTCGCTCAGGGTGTGGGATTTGCCGGTTTCATCGACCAGGGTGAAATCCGGGGCAAGCTGGCCGATGACGGGATGTGCGGGAGCTTCGGCTGCGGCTGCCGCGGCGGCGGGTTCGGCCTGTTCCTCGGTGTTGGCTGCGGCTTCTTCGGTGCTTTCGACCGCCTGGGCCTGTGCTTCGGGAGCGTCTTCGGAGGCTTTTTTGTCGCAGGCGGCAAGCATGCAAAGGGCGAGGAGCAGGATGAGCAGTGCAGGTTTTTTCGGCATGGAAATCATTACGTTACTCCTTGTGAATCAACTTCAAACATCAGGGTTTGCGCGCAGCCTTTTGGAGGGATTCCATCACGCGCGCGCGCGTCAGCAATTCCGGCAGAACTTCAGGGGAATTCGGTCTGTCCGGGCTATACACCAGGTAAAGTGGCACACCTGCCTTACCAAACTTTTCTAGTTCAAGTCGAATGCGTTCGTCGCGGCGCGTCCAATCCGCGATAAAGGCGGTGGTGTTGGATTTTTCGAAGGCATCGACGACTTCGGAGCTGTGCAAAACGCGTGATTTGTTGACCTGGCAGGTGATGCACCAGTCGGCGGTGAAGTCGACGAAGACCGGGCGGCCGGCGGCAAGTTCGGCTGCGATGGCCTGGTTGTCGAAGGGTTGCCAGTCGAGCGGGGCGTTGCTGGCGGTGGTGGTTTGCGCGGCGGCTGATGGGGCGCCGGCTGCAGACTGGTGGCCGAGCGTAAACCAGGCGCTCAGGATGAGGATGGCGGCGGCGATTGCGCTGCCGATGTATTTGGTGCGCGGCATTTTGTATTGCACGGCGCCGTAGATCCAGGCGGCGAGCGAGGCGGCAAAGAGGAACATGAGGAGGCGGACGATGCCGTCGACGCCGTTCATCTGGCCGAAAATCCAGGCGAGCCAGATGACGGTGCCGAGCAGGAAGAATCCGAGGACTTGTTTGAAGTGCAAAAGCCAGGGGCCGGGGCGCGGCAGCCATTTGGAGAGGGAGGGGATGAGGCTGAGCGCGACGAAGGGGGCGGCAAGTCCAAGGCCGAGCACGGTAAACGTCAGCAGGATGAGAACTGGCGAGCTGGTGAGGGCGAATCCAACGGCGGTGCCGAGGAAGGGCGCGGAGCAGGGCGTGGCGAGGATGACTGCGAGTATGCCTTCGCCAAAGCTGCGGCGTGGGCCCTGGGCGTTGGCGGAGAGCTTTTCGATGCTCTGGGCCTGGACGCCGATTTCGAAGACGCCGAACAGGTTCAGGGCGAAGATTACGAGTACGGCGCCGACGCCGGCGACGAAGAGTGGTTCCTGGAACTGGAATCCCCAGCCGACCTGGGTGCCGGCGAATTTGAGTCCGATGACGATGGACGCGAGCACGAGCAGCGAGGCGACGATGCCGGCGGTGTAGGCAAGGCTGTGGACGTAGATGCTCTGGCGTTCTTTGTGCGCGAGATCGATCAGGGCGAAGACTTTGATGCCGAGCACGGGGAAGACGCAGGGCATTAAATTGAGCAGCATGCCGCCGAAAAAGGCGAGCAGGAGGGCTTGCCACCAGGGGACGGAGGAGGTGGTGGCGGCGGTAGGAGGGATGGCTGTGGCTGTGGCTGAAGCGCCTGTTGTTGCAGCGCCGGTTGCTGCAGCGGGGAGGTCGGCTGGTTGTGTGGCCTGGTCAGTGCGCGGCAGGGGAAAGTCAAAGTTTGTGGGCAGGGCGCGGCCGGTGGCGCTCGTAAGCAGGAGGACGCCGGAGAAACGCGCGTCGCCGGCGGGTTTGTCGGGGTTGGCGCGGCCCTGAAGTTCGATTTCCCAGATGGCAGCGTTGTCTGGCATGGCCTGGGCGGAAATGACTTCGAGCTCGATTTGCGGAACTTCGTCGAAGACCAGCGTTCGCGAGGCGGAGGCGGGCGGGGCTGCGAAGGGTTCGCAGGGTGTATTGTTATTCGGAGTGTTGTTGAGCAGGCAGGCATCGACGCGCAGCTTGATGCGAAATTCGTCGGTCGGGCCGATGGGCTGATGCGAGTATTGAACGGTTACTGCGTCGCTGGAGGCCGGGTTGACGGGCATGCGCGCGTTCGATTCGGCAAAAACCGCGGCGATTTTTGCGTCCTGTTTGGTGTCCTGTTCGAAGCCAGGCTGGGCCATGAGGATGGTTTGTTCGAGGCGCGCCTGGCCGGGGATGCAGTTGACCTTGCAGACCAGGTAGTCAATATCGGCGAAAATTTTGAGAGAGGGATTTGTGGTGTCGCCGACCTGTGCCTGCGCGAACAGTAAGACCTGGTCGCTGTAACCGAACGTGATGATTTCGCCGCCTGCTTCTTCGTACACGTTGGGGGCCGGCCACTGGAGTTCTTTGAAGTAGACTTCGTCGGCTGAAAATTTGACCTCGGTGGACATGCCGCCCTGCCCGGAATTTCGCCAGTAGATGTGCCATTCTGGTTCGATCTGGAACAGAACGCCGACCTGAAAAGTCTCGCCGGGCCGCACAACCTTTTGATCCACCAGCAACACCGCTTCCACGCGAGGCTCGCCTTCATCCAGAGCGCCGGCGGCCACGGCGGTGCCGGGTACATCGAAGGCGGCGGCGAACGAGGGCAGCGCCAGCAGCGCGGTGAACACAAAGAGTTGAAGGGCTCGAAAGTAGGAGCTAGAAACGATCAAAGAGGCGAGAGACATGGTTTTCCCAGGGTTATCCAACAGGCAGGAACGCGCGGATTTGACCTTAGCGAAATGTTGCGTTTCCTATCAACCAGGACATTTTCGGATTTATTGTCGATGTAACCTGAAGGCGTGTCGTTCTTGATGCGTTTGGATGGATTCGGTACGCATGAAACCATGCGAAGTTTTGCAGGACTTTGTCGGGATTGTGGTCAGGCTATTTTCAGGAGTATGGGAAGCGTTCCTGAAGTAAATCATAAAAATAACCGCAATGAATCAGGAAGATATCAGGAGCAAAAATGCGCTGGAGAGATGGCAGACGCAGTAGCAATGTGGAAGATCGCCGCGGGATTTCGGCCGGCCGAGCGGTCAAAGGCGGCGGGATTGGCGTGGTGGTGATGGCGTTGATCGCGCTTGCGCTGGGCGTCGATCCGAGTTTTTTGCTGCAGCAGATTGATTCGGGCAGCGTGCAGTCGGGTGCGCCGCAGCAGGGCACGGTGGGAGTGCCGGCTGATGAAATGGGCGAGTTTGTGTCGGTGGTGCTGGCCGACACGGAGGATACCTGGCATCCGTTGTTTCAACAGATGGGGCAGCGGTATCAGGAGCCGCGTCTGGTGTTGTTTCGCGATGCGGTGCAGTCGGCGTGTGGATTTCAGCAGTCTGCGGTCGGGCCGTTTTACTGTCCGGCGGACAAGCAGGTGTATTTAGATCTGACGTTTTTTCGTGATCTGGATCAAAGTCTGGGCGCGCCGGGAGATTTTGCGCAGGCGTATGTGATTGCGCACGAGGTCGGGCACCATGTGCAGACCTTACTCGGGATTTCGACCGATGTGCATCAGCAAAAGCGCGGCGTGAGTAAGACCGAAGCGAACGCGTTGTCCGTGCGTCAAGAGTTGCAGGCAGATTGCTTCGCCGGCATCTGGGCGCATTATGCGGACCGGCATCGGCAGGTTTTAGAAATTGGCGACATGGAAGAAGCACTCAACGCGGCCAGTGCGATTGGCGATGACCGGTTGCAAAAACGCAGCAGCGGGCAGATCGTGCCGGAATCGTTCACGCATGGCACTTCGGAACAGCGTATGCGCTGGTTCAAGCGCGGTTTTGATACGGGAAAAGTCGTGGAATGCGATACGTTCCGCGCGAAAACGCTGTAGAACTGGCACCCGACATCGCCAGATTTCAAAAATCCTCTACGGAGCCTCGCCGGGGTATGCCAGATACCTCGGTGAGGTCTTATTGAGACATTTTGGGGTATGCCAGATACCTTTTTGAGGTTCGCTGAGACATTTTTGGGTATGCCGGATACCTTTTTGAGGATCGTTGAGACATTTTTGGGTATGCCGGATACCTTTTTGAGGCTCGCTGAGACATTTTTGGGTATGCCGGATACCTTTTGGAGGCTCGCTATCTATGGGGAGGGTATGGGAGATGTCGGGTGGTGGGCCACGATCCCGGGGGCAGAGCAAGGCTCTGGAACGAGACCGGGCGGCTCGCCCCCGCTCTGATCCGTGTGGTCGGTAGCGTCGGTGATGTGTTGAAGAATGAGGGCTTACCTTCATCCTTCAACACATCGTTTGCAAACGAAGGCTTCTGGTTGGCCTGGATTCGAAGACGGGCCTGTTTCTCTGCGATTTAGCCGGTCTGGCCAGTAGTTCTTGGGAGTTTTTATTTAAGGATTGGGCCGGGAGAAGTTCGTACGGGCTGGCCGGAGCTTTCATAAGCCGAGTGAAAATCGTGCGGGCTGGCCGGAGCTTTCATAAGCCGAGTGAAAATCGTGCGGGCTGGCCGGAGGTTTCATAAGCCGAGTGAGAATCGTGCAGGCTGGCCGGAGGTTTTGTACTTTGTAACGTTTTTCATGAAAAAATTCTGGCGTGGCCGGAAATGCTAGAAATTTAGAAAATTCCAGGACCGGCCGGCCAGGACAGAACAGTTCTTGAAAAGACATGAAAATTATAGAAATTTCTACATTTTCAGAATTTTCTATAATTTTCTGCCAGAATTTTTACACACTTGAGCCTCGTCACTGCAAAATTTTTCTTCTTTTTTTGCCGCCTGCCTGTGCGCCTCCCCGCGCCGTCTGACCACTGCTACTTCTACTTCTACTGCTTGTTTGC
>JBEBUW010000071.1:0-23794 GCA_040393065.1 Lujinxingia vulgaris
CACACCACCCGGTTCTACGATCGCCATCGCACCACCCGGTTCTACGATCGCCATCACACCACCCGGTTCTACGATCGCCATCGCACCACCCGGTTCTACGATCGCCATCACACCACCCGGTTCTACGATCGCCATCGCACGAATTGGCGCGAATTGCCGCAAAGGAAAAAAGTAGAGAAAGATGATTGGTCGGGTTCTTTTGAGCTTGGTTCTGGGGGTATGCGTGGTTGGTTGCACGCGGGTGGCGAAAGAGCCCGATCCGGCGCTGGTAAATCGTGCGATCGTGTGGGGAGAAATGCGGGGGCGCGAAGCAGCTTTTTTTGCGCAGGAGATGACGATGATGCATCCCAATTCGGAACGCAGCCGGGAAGGGCGTCGCAGGCTGCTGGAGGTTGAAAAGATGCTTCGCGGCGAAAACTCGGTTGAGGAAGAAGAGGAGTTAGAATGAAGACATTTGCAATTTTGGGCAGTCTGATGGGAGCCATCGCGGTGGCGACTGGTGCTTTTGGAGCGCACGGTCTGGCGAATCGCGTGGATGCTCGCATGATCGAGGTATGGGAAACGGCGGCGCGCTATCAGATGTATCATGCGCTGGCGATGTTCGCGGTGGCCTGGCTTGTGACGCAGACGCAGGCGACTTCGGCAACGGTGGCAGGCTGGAGTTTCTTTGCAGGGACGTTAATTTTCTCGGGTTCCCTGTATATTCTGGTGCTTTCCGGCGTGAAATGGCTGGGGGCGATTACGCCGATTGGCGGAACGATCATGATTGTAGGCTGGATTTGCTGTCTGTTGGCGGCGTTGCAGCTCGGTAATTCTTAACATGGCAGGGATAGGGAGAAAGGAAAAGCAAAGGCAAAAGGCGCGAAGCCGCAAATTATCGCGAAGGAAAGACAAAGTAAAAGCACAGCAAAAGCGAGTGTCACGCGAAATCGTAGGCGATTTGGCATCCGGGGCTGTTGAACGAAAAATAACGAACGTATTGGAACATAAGGAAACTCGATGAATATCGGTGAATACCCGTTGTCGCTGGAAGATATTGAAGCGGTTGCGGTAGGCCGTGAGAAAGTAGCATTGAGCGCAGATGCGGTGGAGCGCATCGATCGTGCGGCGGATTTTGTGCGCGAAATGGCGACGAGCGGACGCGCGGTGTACGGGGTCACGACGGGTTTTGGTGCCAATCGCAACCAGGTGATCCGTGCCGAAGATGCGGAAACACTGCAGGAGCGTCTGCTGATCAGTCATGCCTGCGGGCTGGGAGCGCCGCTGGCGGTGGAAGTTGTGCGAGCCATGATGCTGCTGCGGATCAATGCGCTGGCGCACGGTAACTCTGGAATCCGGACATCGACCTTGCAGGTGCTCGTGGACATGCTCAACGCAGGCGTGCATCCGGTGGTTCCGGAGATGGGCAGCGTCGGAGCAAGTGGAGATCTGTGTCCGCTGGCGCATATGTGTTTGCCCATTATCGGACTCGGGGAAGTCGTGTACGAGGGCGAAACCCTGAGCGGTGCAGAGGGCTTTCGGCGCGCCGGGCTCACTCCCGTACGGCTGACATACAAAGAAGGGCTGGCGCTGCTGAATGGAACGCAGGCGATGACGGCGCTGGGTGTCATTACCGCACTCAACTTCCGGCGTCTTCTGGACTGCGCAGACATGATCGGCGCGATGAGCCTCGAGGCCGTGGCCGGACGGCTGGAAGCACTTGATCCGCGCATCCATGCAGTGCGCCGGCGTCCGGGGCAGATTCTGAGCGCGTCCAATATCCGCGCCGTGTTGGACGGCAGTGAGCTGGCCGGGGCTGAACCCGACACGGTTCAGGGCAAGGTCGAGTACGTGCAGGATTCGTATTGTCTGCGGTGCATGCCGCAGGTGCACGGAGCCAGCCGCGATGTGTTGGATCATGTGATCGATATTTTGATGAGCGAAGCGAATGCGGTGACCGACAATCCGCTGGTGTTTGTGCCAGATGGATTGCAGGACGGCGCGATTTTGTCGGGCGGCAATTTTCACGGCCAGCCGGTTGCGATGGCTCTGGATTATCTGAAAATTGCCATGGCCGAGATCGGGAGCATTTCGGAGCGGCGTTCGGCCAAGCTGACAGACAAGTATTTCTCGGAAGGGCTGCCGCCGTTTCTGGTGAGCGAGCCGGGTCTGAACTCGGGCATGATGATTCCGCAATATGTCGCGGCCGCGCTTGTCTCCGAAAACAAATCCAGGTCGCATCCAGCCAGTGTGGATTCCATTCCGACCAGCGCGAATATGGAAGATCACGTCTCAATGGGCATGCACGCCGGCTTGCACGGACATCGCATTTTAGAGAACGTGCAGCGCGTGCTCGGCATCGAGTATCTGATCGCAGCCCAGGCGCTGGATTTCCGCGCCGGATTCAAGCTCGGTGAGGGTACCGCTAAGGCACTGGCCGCGCTGCGTGAACGGGTGACCTTTATGGAGCAAGATCGGGTGCTGTACCTGGATATCGAGTCTGCCGTGGACGTCGTGCGCGAGGGAATTCCCGGCGCGTTTTTGCGTGAACTGGCGGATATCGTGCAACCCGACGAGATCGAAGAAGGATAATTTCTTCGTATTATTTTCGTAACGACACGGACATAAAAAAACACCGCACATTGTGCGGTGTTTTTGTTTATTCACGGTTTGTCAGCAAGAATGTTTCACGTGAAACGCTGGATCAGGGCGGGCAGGGCGGAGGCGATGGCAGGAAAGCCACCGTCTTTGGAAAGAGCCGCCTGAGCGCCACGGTCGCTAGCAATGGCATCGAGTGTGGCCTGGGGCTGGCCGGAAATGATGATGATGGGCGTGGACTGCGCGGCGGGCAAATCGCGAAGGGCCGCGATGGTGTCCTGGCCGGCGACGTCGGGCAGGTTGAGGTCGGTGATGATGAGAGAAATCGGCGAGCTCTGCAAAATGTCCTGCGCACGGGCAAAGGTGGTGGCGGTGTGCGTCTGATGGCCTTCGCCCTGGCAGATCATGGTGAGCATCTGGAGGATGAGTTCGCTGTCGTCGAGTAGAAGAACGTTCTGGGACATGAGTTATAAACCTTAGAGATCACGACCGGATGTGAGGAGGTCGTCCATCATGGAAAGGAGTTTGCCGCCGGCGATTTCGCCTTTGATCAAATAGCGGTCTACACCGACGGTGAGGCCGCGTTCGCGATCTTCGTCGCCATCGAGGCTGGTGAGCATGATGATCGGTAAATCCTGCAGCGTGTTCTGAGCGCGCACGGCCTGTGTGAGTTCGATGCCATCCATGCGCGGCATCTGGACATCGGTGATGAGCAAATCAAAGCGACGCCGTTGCAGCTGACGCAGGGCATCGTGGCCATCGTGGGCCAGGGTAATGTCGTACGGACCTTCGGAAAGAACGAAGGCAATACTGGCGGCCACGGTTTCGGTGTCCTCGGCGACGAGGATTTTCCAGGGCTGCGTATCTTTGCGAGGCGCGACGAAGGGCGCTGTTTTAAGGAGTTCTTCGACGCGCGTAACAAGCGCGCCGCCGCCGATGGCGCCTTTGATGATGTAATCCGTGGCACCGGCATCGAGCCCGGCCTGACGCGCCTCCGGTTCGGAAAGGCTGGTAAGCAAAATAACCGGCAAATGCCGGAGCTTCTCGTCGGCGCGGATGACGCGCGTCAGCTCAAGCCCGTCCATGATGGGCATGGCCACATCACTGATGACCAGCGAATAAGGCTGCTCGCGCAGCATTTTCAGCGCGATCTGGCCGTCGTGCGCAACGTCCATCGCCACATCCAGATCGGAGAGAACAAAACCCACGCTGGCGGCAATGGTGTCGATATCATCGACGATCAGAATGCGTTGCTCAAAGGCTTCGACCGGGAGTTCTTCGACCGGAACTTCGCGGGTGGGCACTTCGGAAACTTCTGCGTCCGGGACAATTTCAGCCGGCATAGACAAGTCTTCTACGAGGCTTGCGACCACTTCGGGTTCGGGAGTTTCCGGGATACTGACATCCCCAACGGCTTCGCCGGTTTCTTCGACAACTTCGCTGCTTACTTCAATCGCTTCGCTGGCGGAACTCGCCGCGCGTCGCAGTACCGCGGCGGGCGCCGTGACGTTGGTCGGCGCGTCGACGGGCGGTGATTTTTCGGTAGGAACAAGCGCGGCCAGGCAGTGGCGCAGCTCGGCAACGATCGCGGCCGAGGCGGCGGCATCGACGCGAGCATCTTCGTTTTCGGCAGCGTCCCGCAGCAGCGCGTAGCCTTGCAGCAACGTCTTGGTGGGCCAGATACGGTCCTGCGCATCAATGCGTCCCATGGTTACGAGCAATTGTTCCATGGTACCGGCAAGTTCGGCGATTTCCTGCAAACCAAGCATGGCGGCGCCACCCCGGACGGCGTGCAGATGACCGGCGGATTGCTCCAGAGCCGGCGTGCTGGTGGCTTCGTTGAAGATCCCCATCATGGAGATGGAGAGTCCGGCGAGTCGTTTCTGGGCTTCTTTGCGGAACGCGGCGATGAATTGCTGGAGGCCGGCGAAGGGATTCTGAGCGCTGGCAGCCGGAGCCGGCTCCGGCCGGACGTTTTGTTCGGAAGATTCGGTGCTGGTGAGGTAATCGGCGATGCCTTCCAGACCGTGAAGAAGCGCCAGAAAATGCGCGCGCATCAGGTGCGCGCGCTGGTTTTCGGCAGCCTCGACTGCGGGCAGATTTTCGAGAATGGTTTCAAGACCACGACCGACTTCTTGCAAGCCCTGTGCGAAAGAACCGGCTTCTGCAGCGAGCTGTGCGAGTCGTTTTTGAAGGGCTACGGCTTGCGACGTAAGATCGTGGATATCTGGCGTGGGGGTTTGCATCAAAACTTCCGAAAATTCTATGGCAGGTCGGGTTGGTGCAGAGGTGATTCCAGAGACAAGTTACGCTGCATCATACGGTGTCACGCAAAAATCGCAAAGGGAAAGGCGTGTCCCGCCTGAAGCCGCGCAGTCGCAAATGACAGGCGTTGCAAATGCAAAAGGCAAAAAGCGCACGCGAAGGCGCGAAGGAAACGCACAGCCGAGCCGTGAAGCCAGCCAAGTCGTGAAGCCAGCCAAGTCGTGAAGCCAGCCGAGCCGTGAAGCCAGCCGAGCCGTGAAGCCAGCCGAGCCGTGAAGCCGGACGAAGTCCGAGCGGAGCGCAGCGTCTGTTCTAGCCCCGCATGAAATGCGGGGTGTGACGCGGCGCACCGCAAACGTGTGCAACGCAACGCGGCGCACCGCAAACGTGTGCAACGCAACGCGGCAAACCGCAAACGTGTGCAAGGCAACGCGGCAAACCGCAAACGTGTGCAAGGCAACGCGACGCACCGCAAACCGCAACCATTTCCAGGTTCAGGGCAGCGGATCTGTGGACAGAGCGTGCTCGACCCAGATGCGGTCTGCCGACTCGGCAGCAAACTGCGCGCTCTGGATGGCAGCGACGATGCAGCTTTCAAAAGCCATGTCGCGCAGGTTGTGATTGATGACGATGCGTACGTCCTCGAACGTGCCGCGGCCCTGGCCATCGCCCACGGCATAAAAGTTCACGATGACATGGCCGCTGACGTCCGGCGCCCGGGTGAAAATTTCTTCAAAGCAAAGTTCCGTCACCTGGTCCACGCGCTGGATGGCGGCGCGGCGGTCGGCATGCTTGAGAAATTGTTCACGCTGACGCGCTTCGGCAGCATCAATGATGGCGTCAATGCGAGCTTCTTCTTCCGGAGAAATCCTGGCCGCCCAGGGATTCTCTTGCGGATCTTCGGGCAAAGATTCAGAAAACCTTTCGGTTTTCTTGATGATCTCGGCGGAGGTTTCTTTGATTCTGTGAGGGATTTCCAGACGCGCAGCAGACTGTTGTTGCGCAGGAGCACTTGCTTGCGGAGCGGCTTCGGGAGGAAGCTCGTGCGCCGTCGATGTTGAAGAGGTGGAAGAAATATCCGACGCGGATTCCGTACTCTCAAACGGCGCAAAATCCGTGGACGCGGAAGCAGCTGCGGCACCGACAGATTTCTCGGTAGAAACTTCGTCTTCCGACGAGAGCAACAAGACGGCCGCCCCAACCACGATCAAAAGTATGAAAATAGCGGCAATTGAAATGCGTTGATAGTTTGCGTTCAACAGGAGTTCCTTTAGACTGCGCGGTGCAGGAAGTACCTTATCCCAGGCAAAATTGGTTGAATGATGGCATTTTCAAACGAATTTATCTCTCACGAGCTTGAGCCCGGCGAACTGTTCTGTGATCGCTACCGAATCCAGAGACGCATCGCGGATGGCGGCATGGCATCGATCTATCTTGCCATCGATGAGAGTACGCGTGTTGAAGTCGCGATCAAAGTCCTGTTTTCCTATTACAGCGACAACGCCGTCATTCGCGCGCGCTTTCTGGATGAGGGACGGATTCAGGCGATGCTTCGCCATCCGAACATTGTGCACGTCTACCGCGTGGTGACAAAGCCGCTTTTGTGTTTCGTGATGGAGTTTGTCGACGGCGAGACACTGGAAGATTATCTGAAAAAGGCCGGGGCGCTGGAGGAGCGCGAGGTGCTGGAAGTGATGTTGCCCGTGCTGTCGGCGATCGGTATGGCGCACAGCAAGGGCATCATCCACCGGGATTTAAAGCCGAGCAATATCCTCGTGCAGCAGACGCCGCAGGGACTTGTGCCCAAGGTCATGGACTTTGGCGTGGCCAAAGTAACGTCCGGGCGCGATTTGACGGCGGCCGGCACCACGGTCGGCACCCTGCATTATATGAGCCCGGAACAGATTGTGGGTTCGCGCTCGATCGACGGCCGCGCCGATATCTACAGTCTGGGCGTGACGCTCTACAAGCTCGTGACCGGCGAAGTACCCTTCAACGCATCGACGGAATTTGCGCTGATGATGGCACAGGTCGAAGCCGCGCCCGCCGCGCCGAGCACGGTTCGCGAAGGCGTTTCGCGCCGCATGGAATCCATCATTCTGCGCGCACTCGAAAAAGAACCCGCGCGGCGCTACCAGTCGATCAAGGAATTTACCTCGGCCTTGATGTCACTCGGCGAAGATCCCGATGTGATGGATACCGACACGATGTCGATTCCGCGCGAACTGCTTGAATACGCGATGATGGCTGACGAAGTCGCCAAAGACCGCACCGCTCAGTACACCATGGAACACCTGGCTGCCGCCGGCCTGCTCAGCGGCAACAGCGATGCCGATACCATCGAATTTGGCGAACCCACGCAGGAATTGTCATTCCGATTCCGCGAAGAAATCCGCGCCGATGCTCGCCACAAAGCGCGCGAACCGGCCGTCAACGAAACCATGGAGCTGGACGAAGCCGACATCGCAGATCTCGATGAAACCATGCTTCTCTCGCGCCCCGAAATCACGGTCGTCACGCCGCCCCGCGACAGCCACGAATTTTTGCACGCCGACGGCGACACCGACGGCCTGGCCGATACCCAGGAAATGATCTCCAAACTGCGCGATTCCGGAGATCTGGGCGCAACCCAGGAAATGCCCCAACGCGTCCGAGAAGGCGCAGCCGTCGATCGCAAAAACTCCGGCGCAATCTCCGTTGAAGTCACCGACGCCGCCGAAACCGTGGTCAGCAAACGCTGGACCACCTCTGCCGCCAACCCCTCCCGGCGCGGCGGTGTGGTCGGGCTCGACCGCGGCGCCGACAGCCAGGAAGTCACCAAAGTAAGCTGGAAAGACCCCCCCCGACCTGCCCACCCGACGCCTCCTCGCCGCACCGCCCTGGAAGACGTACAGGCCATCGAACCGCAGCGCATCAGCGCCAAAAACGCCAAACGCGACACCGCGCGCATGCAGCAACCGGTTCCCATCGCCGGATTCGCCACCGGCACCGCCGGCCTGAACCCTGCCCAATCTCCCGGCCAATCCCCGGCCGACCGCAAGGATGCCGACGGAAACCTCGAACCCATCACCAGCCCCGAGCGTCCGTCGGCCTATGCGCATCTTGCCCAAATGCAGGTCAAACCCGCCGTCCAACAAGAAGAAGCCGCCTCCTACCTGCGCCCGCAGGGCGGCCACACCGAACAAACCCGCACCGCACCCGAAACCACCCATCCCGAAGTCGGCGGCATCCCCAGATGGCTCATCATCGCCGGCCTGGTCGTCCTGCTCGGCGTCGTTTTGATCGGGGTGATCGCTGCGGTGCTTGCGGGTTGAGTAGGGAAAAGCAAAGACAAAAGGCGCACGCGAAGACGCGAAGACGCGAATGGGCGCGAAGAAAAACTAAGAAAGGCTAAGAAAAGAAAGGGAAAGATGTTCCAATGTCTATCGCTTTCCTCGCAAGTCAGGCGATAGACGTTGGAACATGCTTTGGCGGAGCGTTCGCAGCACAAAAAGCAGAGGTATGCCGGTTTTTTTGAAGATCGATGTTTTCCACCGGCCTTCCTGGCCTGGCGAAAACCGATTTCTCTGTGAGCCGTGGGGGTCAGATCCCGGATAAATATCGTCGGGATGGCTGCAATCGAATCTCGTGAAGGTGCCGAACATCGAAATGGGTGCTCGCAACCTTTCTCAACCCCGTCCCCAACACCGATTTCGTATTTTTAGAGGGGTATTTACCTCGATATTTTCAGTCAGGCGCTCCAAAAACCGGCTTTTGACCCCCGAATTTGTTCAGCGGTTTTGTTTTGGGTGGGGGCGAAGATCCCCCGAAAATGCAATTTCGCTCATTTTTACCGGGCTTTTATCCCACCGCCTGAGCGAAAACTCTTCGGAGATCCCTTTCGAGATAGATCCCGATCATCGAAAGGGGTGATCGGCACCTTTCTCAACCCCGGCGCAAACATCGATTTCTTATTTTTGGTGCGGTTCTCGGCTGGCAAATCAATGCACTGACTTCAAAAATGAAGTTTTTACCCCGCTCATGGATTCAGTGTTTTTAATTTTGGGCGAGGAGAGTACCCCGTTTAATTTGGAGAAATCGGAAAAAACGGGGTTGTACATCGTATTTGTTCAGGTTTTTGGGTGTCGATTCGACACATACCTTAAAACTCTTTAATCAGGTCAGGAAAACTCAGTAGATTCAATATCAAACTCACCTTCAAGTTTATGAATCAGCCGTTTCAACTCTTCCCAGGGATCGATTCGTTCTTTACCTGCATGTTCTTCTGGAGGTGTATAATACCGCCAACATCGCGCCATCTCATTGGGGTAATCAAATTCTGCATAAACTTCATCAATCAGTACAAAACCTAATTCAGATCCATCACCATCAGCATTCCCTACTTCATAAACAGTTTTTAAAAAAGCGTATAACCAACGCCTCTTCTCCAGAAATCCGCTTACATCCTCATCAAAGCAATTAACACCAGCCCAGGATTCCAGTTGCTCATCAATTTCATGATCATGCAAACCAGTAATCATCGCTAATTCTATAGCTTCTGGCGCATTGTCTTTCATTAAGAAGCTTTCCGCGTAACTCTCAATTGCATCCCGATCAGCCCATCCTTTTCGAAAGCCGACCAATAACGTCAACGGATCTAACAGCGAGCTTTTCTTAAGGATATTATATATCCCTGGCAGATAATTAAATATTTTCACTTATATACCTGCCTATTAGGAATACCAGAAATTGTTCCATTCGGAATGAACAGGCGATGAGTTACTTCGCCTTGGTCAATAATCCATTCAAAAATCCCGGATTTACCATTCAAAGAGCCCTCTACTTGAAGTAATTCAGACATCCTGTTTACTTCTCCTCCTCGCCCTTTCGTTTCAATCATAAATCGCTTTGCATCTTTTGAATAATTATCAATAATGTCCGGAAAATTATGATAAGCATCAGTTTTTGTTGCTGCCGTACCACTCCTCGGAAGACCAACAACACTTTTTGTTTTCGTATTATGAACCAGCGTCCCTGCCTGGCCCACAAAATACGTATGAAACTCATCGACCGTCAGGTTGTAGACGATGGCCGATTGCTGCACCCACGTGGCGCTTCCCAGCTATAGATTGTGCAATTTCGCTTCTAAGAAGCCTTTTGAAGGGAACTGGTTTGTAGTTATTTAATAATTCAGACGTAGCGAGACGAGGAAGATAATACGATGTTCTATTTGTTTTTATAAAAATTATCCAACATAATACTGGCTTCTTGAATAGCGTCTTGTAAACGGGGAAAGGATAACCTCCACCATTTATCATTTTTTGTGGGATAAATCGTAATTCTATGCGGCGGTGCGCCGTATACCTTCGCAAATAGTTCATTTGAAAAAAGTATATTCACGGCAATTAAAGAGTCGTCGTTCGCATCTTGCTGTTGTTGAACGCTAAAGTCTTTATTCATGTCTTTTTCCTGTTCGGAAAGAACTAGTTAAAAGTACAAAATCAAATATCGTCGTCATGATTTCCTTCTTTCGGTTGATTCCTATCGGCTCTTTCCTTTACCTCACGAATAATATTTTTAAAAACGTCAAAAGGCATGTCCCATAATTCTTTATCTTCATACCAATATACGTACATCTTATAAGGAGGTGGTTCAATCAGTTCTGCAAAGGCATATCTCCCTATACCTATTTCATAGTTTAATAAATCACCTGGCTCTTGATCGCTTGTTACTAAAATCTCATATTCTTCATCTGTGTCCATCTTTACACCTATGGGTTAAGGAAGCCAATAAAGTCCCCATCTACATTGAATCGTGCTCCACGTCCTGACGGATCACGAACTTCAACAACTTTACCGAATTTTGTTGTCTCTCTAGTCACAAATGATGCTCCCGGTGATGTTATAATTGCATCTAAAACAGCTTGTCCTTGTTTATTAATATCTGCCGGCGAACCAGAAACTCCAGGAAGATGTTCTGAACCGCGCTGCCCGTGCTTTTGAAGCGCTCGACCCGCTTTAGTGAGTTTTCCGCCTTTATCTGCTGGATCTAATTTACTAGCGTTTCTTGAGAGGATATCAACATTATTTTCCCATCTACAATTTGTATTATGAACCAGCGTCCCTGCCTGGCCCACAAAATACGTATGAAACTCATCGACCGTCAGGTTGTAGACGATGGCCGATTGCTGCACCCACGTGGCGCTTCCCAGCTTGAGCCAGGCGCCGGAGGAGCTTAAAAGAGCGTCCTCGGCTTCGAGCTCGGCGGCACGTACGAAGCGTCCGAGATCCGGGCGATAAAACGGATGTTCGGCAGTGGTGACGATGCGTTCAACCTGACCAGTGTCATGCAGAATGTCGCGGGCGAGGAGAAGGACGCTGTCTTTCAGGAAATCCGGGTAATCATAAAACCTCTACAGTTATGGGTATCTGTAGAGGTTTTATGACGAGAGGCAAGAATCAATCGCGGTGAAAAATCACCAGTCGGAGCGCAGGAAGGGGTTGTGGCGGAGTTCGCGTTCGATGGTGGTGGCGGGGCCGTGGCCGGAGAGGACGCGGGTGGCGGGGGGCAGGGCTTTGAGGCGGTCGAGGGATTGCTTGATGTGGGCGACGTTGCCGCCGGGCAGGTCGGTGCGGCCGATGCTGTTGGCGAAGAGAACGTCGCCGCTAAAGAGGGTGTTCTGGGCTTCGAAATAGAAGGCGACGCTGCCGGGGCTGTGGCCCGGGAGCAGCAAAACTCGGGCTTGCAATTCACCTATAGAGATCACATCTTGCTCGTCGATGAAGGTATCGACCGGCGGCAACGCTTGAAGCTGCATACCGTACATCATCGCTTGCATGGGCGCGGCCTGATAGAGCTGCATATCGTCTTTATGCATGTAGATGGGCGCGTTGGTTTCGGCTTTGATTTCGGGTAAAGCTGCGACATGATCGATGTGCGCGTGGGTCTGCAAAATTTTCGAGATGGTAAGTTTGTGGTCGCGCGCTTTCTGGAGCAGGCCGGGGGCGTTTCCTCCGGCATCGATGATTGCACCGTCCCCTGTTTTCGGGCAGCCCACAACATAGACGTTGGTCTGAAAGGGGCCCACGGTAAGAGATTCGATGATGATTTCAGATTGATTTGCCACAATGCACTCCTGACAATAATTCTTTAAAAAACACGCCGTGACCATGACACAACCCAGCGATCCTCGCCAGATCATTGAACTTGATCGATCTACTCGTCCTGCCAGAACAACAGAATTGGGAGAGCAAAATTCCGCGCCAGAACATGCGCAGGGAGCGGGGCGACGGCGGTATATTGCGGTGGCCGGCAATATCGGTTCGGGGAAAAGCTCGCTGGTCGAGTTTTTGTGTGCGCGCTACGACATCCAGCCGTTTTTTGAGCCCAATGAAGAGAATCCGTATCTGGAGGATTTTTATAAGGACATGAAGGCCTGGAGTTTTGCGAGCCAGATTTACTTTCTGGCGGCGAAATTCAAGTTGCATCTGGAGCTGGATGCGACGACGCATAATGTGCTGCAGGATCGCACGATCTGGGAAGATGCGGAGATTTTTGCGGAGAATCTGTATCGCCGAAAACTGATGAGCAAGCGTGATTACAACACGTATCGTCAGTTGTATGAGGCGATTCAACAGCAGATTCAGCCGCCGGATTTGATGATTTATCTGCGCTGCCCGATTCGGACGGTGCGCAAACGGATTGCGCTGCGGGGCCGGCCGATGGAACAAAACATTCCGTTGCCGTATTTGCGTCGTCTGCACGATTTGTATGAGGGTTGGATTGCGAATTATTCTCTTTCCCCGCTGGTGATCGTTCCGTCGCACAAGATCGATTATCTGACGGATCTGGTCGACTGCCACGACATCATGACAACGATCGAAAAATACCTGTAAGCCAGTAAAAATATGCAGACTTCTAGGCTCGAGACGAAAAGCGCGGATGCGAAGGTTCCGGAACTGATTGCGGCGGTGGACCTTGGCTCGAACAGTTTTCATATGGTCATCGCACGCGTCGTTGATGGTCATTTGAAGGTGCTCGACCGATTGAAGGAGCCGGTCAGGCTGGCCGGTGGACTGGATGCGGACAACAGCTTGAGCGAAGAAGCGCAGGTGCGCGCGCTGGAAACGCTGGCCAGGTTCGGGCAACGCGTGCGGGGCATGGAGGCGGGCAGCGTGCGCGCGGTGGGTACGAATACGCTGCGCAAGGCGCGCAATGCACGCGAGTTTCTGGCGGCGGTAGAGGCTGCGCTCGGGCACCCGATTGAGATTGTTTCCGGGCTGGAAGAGGCGCGGCTCGTGTATCTGGGCGTGGCCTACGATCTGGATGTGGATGTGCAGCGCCGGCTGGTGATCGATATCGGCGGCGGCAGTACGGAATTCATCATCGGCAGCGGACTGAACGCGAATCTGCGCGAAAGCAAGTACATGGGCTGCGTGGTGTACAGCCAGCAGTTTTTTCCGCTCGAGCAGATTACGGCCGAGGCCATGGACGAGGCGGTGCTGGCGGCCGAGCAAGAGCTGGAGTCGATGGCCGAAAGTTATAAAACCAACGGCTGGGATGTGTGCATCGGCACTTCGGGAACCAACCGCGCGATTTTGCAGATTCTGGAGGCCAACGGCTGGGCGCACGGCGAAATCACGGCCGTGGGGCTGGAAAAGCTGCGCAGGCGTTTGATTCTCGATGGTGTGGCGGATGCGCGGCAGTTGGCCGGGCTGGCCTCCGATCGTGCGCCGGTGCTGGCCGGCGGCCTGGCGATTTTGATCGCGGCGTTTCAGGCGCTGGGCATTGAGAGCATGAAGATTTCTGACGGCGCGTTGCGTGAAGGGCTGATGTACGATTTGCTCAAGCGTATTATGCACCAGGATATTCGCGAGCATACGGTTGCCAGCATGGCGGCGCGCTATGGCGTGGATGCGGTGCATGCCCGACGCGTGGAAAAAACCGTGGTGCATCTGTACGAGCAGGTCAAAACGAGCTGGGGACTGGAAGACAAGCGGTTTGAGATGATGGCGCGGTGGGCTGCGAAATTACACGAAATCGGCCTTGCGATTACGCATGCAAACTACCATAAACATGGTTCTTATCTGGTCGAAAATTCAGATATGCCGGGATTTTCGCACGAAGATCAGCAGTTGTTATGGGCTCTGGTTCGTACGCATCGGCGCAGTTTTAAGCCGCATCGTTTTAACAATCAACCCGGGGAGTTTGCGCGACTGGGGCGACGTCTGGCTGTTTTGTTGCGTCTGGCGGTTTTGTTGCATCGGAGCCGGCGCGAAGAAGCGATCGAAGAGATCGTTATCTCGGCAGAAGGGCAAACCATTCATCTTGAGTTTCCATCCGGCTGGTTTGCTCGCCGACCGCTGACAGAAGCGGCGCTCGAAGAAGAATCGAGAATGCTCATCGAGGGTAATTTTGAGCTTATTTGGGACGTATTATGATGAATAAATGGCGACTTTGTTTGTGTATGTGCGTCGCACTGCTGGTGTTGAGCGGGTGCGGCCGTGAATTTGATCCATCCTGGCGAGTGATTGATTTTCGGATCATGTCGATCAAGAGCGATCCGATTACGGTCAAAACCGGTGAGTCGGCGACGATTTCTGCGCTGGTGGCGGAAGTTCCCGGCGAAACGGTTTCGTATGCGTGGAGCTGGTGTCCGGTTCGGACGGCGGCTTCGGACAGCTATGAGTGTCCACTGAACCAGGAAAGTCTGGCGCAGATGCTCGACGGCGAGTTGCCGGATGGCATCGATCCGTCGTTTTTTGATTTCGACCTGGGAACGGGGCCGACCGCGGAGTTTGTCAATGCATTGCCGGCGCCCATGCTGCTGAATTTTTGTGAGCGGCTGGCAGCGCAGTTGAAAGAATCGGTCAACGAAGAGTTTGCTTCGTTGTTGCCCTCATTTGATTGCAGCCGTGGCTACGAAATTTCGATTCGGCTGGTGGCCAGTTCCGGCGAGAAAGAGATCATTACGTCGAAGCGCCTGACGTTGTGGACGGGTTCCGAGCAGATCAATGAGAATCCGCAGTTTGAGCGCTTTGAGATCCGTCCGGAAAAGGCCGGGGACTCGCAAAAGTTGGCGGGCAGGCTTGACTGGCTGGACGCCAATCTTCCGCACGACGAGCAATGGGTTGAAGTGCCCGAAGATGGTTCGCTGGAAATCGCAGCGGGTTATCCGTTCGAGGTTCGCGCGCTGCTCGATCCGGAAAGCGTGCAGATCTGGGAGCCGCCTGCGCCGGAGGGTTCGGATCGTGAATGGCTTGATCCGGAGCGAGAAACGATTGGCTATAGCTGGTTTACGACGCTGGGAGATCTTTCGGAAGACAATGGAGTCTTTGCCGAAAAGTTCAATACATTGGAAAAAGCTGGCACGACGAGTTTGACGATTTCGCGTGAAGATCTGGACGACTGCAGGCTTGTTGATGGGGTGTGCGAGGTCAAGCTGTGGTCGGTTGCGCGTGATAGTCGCCTGGGCGTGGATTGGATTGAACGTACGCTGGTTGTCAGCAATTAACATCATGGAGAGTCCCTTGAAATGTCGTTACTGGGCCATCTTGATGTGCCTTCAATTGTCGATTGTTTCCAATGTGTATGCCCAACCTGCGCAGGAGTCGCCGCCGGCACAAGAAAGTGCTGCGGGCGGAGATGTGCGCGTAACCAAAGCGCCGAAACTGATTCGCGAAGTCCAGGCCGAATATCCCGAAGCGGCGATCGAAGCGCGGGTGGAAGGGCGCGTGGTTTTGCAGCTTGAGCTGGATGCACTGGGCGCGGTCAAAAATGTCGAAGTGCTGGAAGGGCCGGGTTATGGTCTGAACGAAGCGGCTGCAGAAGCAGCGCGGCAGTTTGAGTTTGAGCCGGCCGAGGTCAATGGTCAGCCTTCGGCGGTCAGTTTTACGTTTGCGATCAATTTCTCGCTGCCGATTTTGCCCGGTGATTTTGTGGGCACGGTCGTCGATCCGGAAACGGGCGAGGGGATCGAGGGCGCGGTCGTGATGATTCGCTATACCGGTTCGGAGTATGGCGATGAACCGATCGAGGCCACGACCACGACCGATGAAGAAGGGTTGTTTTATTTCGGGAACGTGCCGCCGGGTAATTATTCGGTATCGCTGAAGCTGAACGAGTATCGCGATTTTGAAACGGATATCGATCTGGTGCCGGGCGAAGTGGTCGAGGTCGAATACAAGGTTTCGGCCGAGGCTGAGAACCTGACCGGGCAGATTCGTGAGGCCGGTACGCGGAATCTTTTGGCTGGCGTGGAAGTCGAGGTCGTCGGCATTGATGACGAAGACGAAACGCCGATTCGCACCGGGTTTACCGATGGCGATGGCCGGTTTGCGTTTCGTGGGCTGTTGCCGGGTAAGTATTTTGTGCGGGCACGCTCAACGGGTTATTTGTCGACCGCATTCGAGGTAGAAGTCCGCGCCAATGAAGCGACCGATGGCACGTATTATATCGAGGCGGAGTACTACGACGAGTACACGATTCGGACGACGGCCAAGCGCCCGCAAAGCGAGATGAGTCGGCAGACGCTGACGCTTGAGGAGGTTCGGCGCGTTCCGGGCACGGGCGGCGATGTGGTGCGCGTGATTCAGAACTTGCCGGGCGTGGCGCGCGCTTCGTTTGTGAGCGGGCTGATCGTCGTGCGCGGTTCGGCGCCGCAGGACACGAAAGTATTTTTGCAGGGCGACTATGTGCCGCTGATCTATCACTTTTTGGGTGGGCCGGCGATTGTGAATACGGAAATGGTCGAATCGATCGACTTTTATCCGGGCAACTTCAGCACGTATTACGGGCGCTCGACGGCAGGTGTTATCGATCTGCGCACGCGTTCGCCCAGAAATGATCGTTTTCACGGCATGATCGAAGTCGATTTGCTCGACTCGTCCGTGGTTCTGGAAGGACCGGTGAGCGAGAACTTCTCGATCGCGGTTTCGGCACGGCGCAGTTATTTCGACCTGTTTTTGCCGTATGTCTTGCCCAAAGACGGGCCGGATGTGCTGGTAGCGCCGCGTTATTACGATTATCAGGCGTGGATTACCTATCGTGGTTTCAAGGATAGCCTGGTGGAAGTGTTCTTCTATGGCTCGGATGACGGGCTGGAAGTGCTTTTGCCCAAGGGCGAACCGCAGGGAAATCAGGATTTGCAGATCACGAATATCGGTCTGAAAAACTCGTTTCATCGCGGGCAGCTGCGCTGGGAATGGATGCCGAGTCATCTGCCGATCAAAAACACGTTGATGGCATCGTTTGGCGAGAACGTCGCGGCGTTTGATGCGGCCGAAGATCTGTTTTTTGATCTGACGTATTATCAATCGCAGATCCGGGAAGATCTGCGCCTGCAGCTTTCGGAAGGACTGGCACTGCGCCTGGGCGCGGATTTTATCCTTGGCAATGCAACGTATCGCTACAGCACGCCGCGGATCGGCAGTTCGCCGGATGCCGTCAGCAGCCAGGGCATGGGCATGCCTTCGATTTCGCCGGATGGTTATGTCGGGAATCGCAAAACGTCGGAAATGTTGCCGGCGTATTATGTGGAGGCCGAATATCGTCCGATCAAAGACTGGCTGATCGTGCCGGGCGTGCGTGCGGACTATTATGGTCCGATTCGCCAGACGTCGATTTCTCCGCGTATTTCTAGCCGCTATGCACTCACGCCGGCCGTGACTGTAAAGGGTGGTGTGGGATTGTTCACCCAACCGCCGGTTCCTGGTCAGGCAACCGAGGTCTTTGGCAATCCGGACATCACGTATGAAAAAACCATGCAGTATGCGCTGGGAGCGGAGTGGAAGCCGGTCGATTATTTTGAAGTCGATTCTACGCTGTTCTATCGCGATATGCGCAATCTGGTAACCAGTTCGCAGGGCTTTAAGGATGGCGATGAGCCGGGTGAGCGCGTACCCGAAATCTATAACAACGACGGGCGTGGGCGGGCGTACGGTATGGAGTTGTTGCTCCGGCATTTGCCGCGCAACCGGTTCTTTGGCTGGCTTGGTTACACGCTCAGCCGTTCGGAGCGCCTGAATCTGGATACCGGAGAATATGATGTCTATCGCTACGATCAGACGCATATTCTGACGCTGGTGGCCGGCTACAATCTGCCCTGGAACTTTGATATTTCGGGCCGGTTCCGCCTGGTTACCGGAAATCCCTACACACCGATTGAGGGCGGAGTTTTTGATTCCGATCAGAATCGCTATCGTCCGATTTATGGACCGAGAAACTCCGAACGCAGCGCAACTTTCCACCAGCTCGACCTGCGCATTGACCGGCGCTTTGTCTTCGATACGTGGGTTCTCGGCGTCTATCTCGACGTGTCCAACGTGTACTGGGCAGATAATGCGGAGGGCGTACGACATAACTACGATTACACCGACAGCGAACCGATCAACGGCTTGCCCATTTTGCCCACCATCGGTGTGAACGCGAAGTTTTAAGGCTCAAACATAAATCCGCCATCCTCGCTGATCGCGCCATCTTCGAGGGCCTGGCGGATAATTTCTACGGCTCGCTCGAGCTGATCCCGACGCACGGAAATTCGGGTCTGGCTGTGCTTTCCGACGGTAAACGGAAATTGAGAGGGCGCAAGCCCTCGCTTTTCACACAGCACGCCATTTTGCCGTAAGACATTGATCAAAATGTCCACATCGGTGAACCGATAGGCGTAATAAATCTCTACATACTCATCGCCAATAAAGTCCGTTTGATCTGTTCGCATCTTTCATCTCCTGTTGAAACGTACAGCAAAGGTAGGTGTCAGGAATGCGTTCCATACTTCGGGCGTTTTTCATGCATGGCGAGTCTGTGGCGCCGATTGGTGAAAACTGTTGCGTTGATAAAACAGGCTTTGCGAATGAAAAGTTCCCTGAAAATAGAGCGGCCGATAAAATAGAGCTTGTTTGATGAGATTTTCCATACTATAGAATCGTCCACGCACACGGGGCGTAGCGCAGTCTGGTAGCGCGCCTGCTTTGGGAGCAGGATGCCGCAGGTTCGAATCCTGCCGCCCCGATTGACCGTTTTAGACCCGAAATCTGCCACAAATACCTGAGCGATTTCGGGTTTTGCGTCCGTAGCTCAGTAGGATAGAGCAACGGCCTTCTAAGCCGTGGGTCGCAGGTTCGAGACCTGCCGGGCGCACTATAGAAATCAACAACTTATGACTTTTCACCTCCTGTGTGGTCGCCACTTGATCCTCCGGTCACCACTGAAGTCGCCAGTGAGTTGACCGCGTTGAGCTGATCACTCGTGGAAACTCCTGTGTAAAGCTCTGTCATCTGCTCGGCAGAATGCCCCATGATTGAGCGCAGAATGATGCGATCCACCAGGGGAACCGATAGCGTGTTGAATGTGCGCCGAAGCACCTGCGGACCTACCCGCTGATCGATCTTTGCCTTTTTGCATGCTCGCTGGATGAGCTTTCTGAGCGATGCCGGGTGCCGGTAGCCTCCGCTATTGGACGGGAAAACCAGCCCTTTCTGAAGTCCACGATGCTGGACGCGCATCTGCTCTTTTCGGTGCATCTGCAGTACCGGGACCAGAATATCGGCGATCGGGACGTTGCGGCCAACGCCTGTTTTCGGCGGTCCTACCTCTCCATTCCATACAGCTTTATTCATTCTGATATTCTGGGATTTCAGGTCGATATCATCCCACGTCAGCGCGTACACCTCGCCGGCGCGCATTCCGGTGAGCGCCATCGTGACCACTTCGGCATATCGGTGGCTGCCCACCTCCATGACGGCGACCAAAAGCCTGTCGAGCTGCTCATAGGTGAGGGTGCGCTTCTCTCTGATTCCACGCACCGGCGACTTGGGCGGTTTTACCCGGTAAGTGGGGTCCATTGTCAGATAGCCGTCAGCGTGAGCATCCCGGACAAGCTGGACCAGTACGCGCCACCATTTGTTGAGAGTGTCATATGCATAATGCTCTCGACTCTCAAAAGGAATGCTGGCCAGGATTGCATCGATCTTTCTTTGAGCTTCTGGGTCATGGATATCCCCCTTTGCTCTGGCTCTCATAATCTGGACGGCTTTCGGTGGTATTTTGCGCTGGTCTTCTGCCCATGCGATCCAGTCCAGGATATCTTGCCGGGACAAAGACCTGATCGGCAGGTGTCCCAGTTCTGGCAAGACCCTCTCAATAACAGCAGACTCGTAGGTTTGAAGGGTGCTGGGCTTGAGATGTCTCGACTTACTTGCCCACCACCGCTCTGCGTAGTCGCTCACGGTAATAATCCGCGCTTCGCTTTCCGGACGCCGGGATGCAATCTCGTCCTTGATTCTCTGCTTTGCACTTCTTGCCTCCTGTAGTGTCTGGACAGTCGCTTCGCTTCTCACAATTTTTCCGGTCACGGGGCATTTGGCCCCGCTCCGGACTCGGTAGCGGCCGTCTTTCATCTGGTAAATCCCTGGCTCTACTTTCTTCATCTTCTTCATACCCTATCGCCTGTCTTAGGCTCTCGACCTGGACCGGCACAGCAGAAGATCGGTCCAGGTCTGCCGTGATGCAACCTTTTAGCCATTCATCCAGATCAACCGTCCGCCACCGGTACGCACCACGGCGACCGATTCGGCCGTAAGGTGTGAGCTGGCGCTCGCTGACCAGCTCGATGACGCGCTTGACCGACAAGCCAAGGTAGGCGGCAGCTTCTTCGGTGGTGAGATAGGGACTGGTCATTGAGTCATCTCCTTTCTTTTGATGATCACTTCAATCGGCGCGCGGATCAGCAGTCTGACCTGGCTGCCGCGCACGTGGCGAATCTCGACCTCGATATTGTCGCCGATCAGAATGCACTGGCCGGGCGTGCGTGTGAGGGCGAGTTCGCCGATTTTTTCGGGTGTTTCTACTTCTACGGCTGGCACTTCCCCTCCTAAAACGGGACGGCTAGTTTCAATTTATTTGCGAGCCAGGCACTGACCGTTACCTGCCGGCATCGCTCACAAGCAATCGATTGAGACTTTGGAACCCATTTAATCCCAAAGGAGTGGTGCCGAATTAAGTAGGACTTCTCAGTGGTTTTGATGACTTTAGAGTCGTCTAAATGGTAGCCATCATATCGGCAGTCATACCCATCACCAGTTTCACATCTAAACTGCCAATAGTCTTTGTTTGCCTCGTTTTCGCACTCACAAAGTAGCATCATCCTATCACCTCCACGGCTTCAACCTGCCCAACCCGTGCTCGAATCTGAGCCTTCATGATCCCAAGCTCACGCGCTTTTTCGTTCACAATAGCGGTTGCCTCCGGTCCGTATCCCCACATGTCTCCACCGTCCGGGTTGAACCACTTCGGATAGGTTGGATTGACGACGGCAAGCTGCCGGCCGTGCAGGATGTAGTCTCGCAGCTTAGCGATCAGGTTTTGCATGCCGCCGCCGTGATTCCACCCATTCCATGGCTTGTGCTTCCAGTGGGTGTAGATTCGTCTACCAGTGTATTCGTCGTGGAAATACACACGGCCTCGGCGATCCAGCTCTAAAAACGCCACAGGGAGAACCGGTCTGCTGTAATCCGCACCGCCAAAGAACTTCCGGCCAACCGAAGCGATGGTTTGGATGAGGCCGTTGCAGCGCTTGAGTCGATCTTGCCTTAATTTCATGTCATTCATTTTCCACCTCAAAACGGAATATCATCGTCATTGAACGACTGGTCATAGCCACTGGGCTGCGGTGTCGACCCACCACCGGAATCGCGGCCAGAACCGACGCTGTTGCCGCTGTCGAGGAACTGCACGGCCTGGGCGACAATCTCGGTGGTCGTGCGCTTGTTGCCGTCGCGGTCCTCCCAGTCGCGAGTCTGGATGCGGCCCTCGACGTACGCCTGGCGTCCTTTTTTGAGGTACTTGGCGCAGTGTTCGGCTTGCTTGCCGAAGACGATGATGCGGTGCCATTCGGTTTTTTCCTGCCTATGGCCGCTGGAATCGTTCCAGACCTCGCTGGTGGCGACGTTGAAATTACAGACGGCTTTGCCGCCCTGCGTGTAGCGGAGTTCGGGATCGGCACCTAAGCGGCCGATGATCATGGCTTTGTTGAGACTCATTACAGCACCTCGTTGACGGTGGTTTCGGTTGCGGATTGGATTGCGTTGGATGTTCCGAGATAGACGGCCTTGCCACCAAGTGCGCGGCTGGGTTGCGTCCAGTTGGCGCCGGGCGCGGCTTCTTTGACGGCTGTTGCCAGTGCGTCGAAGCGGCTGTCGAGCATGTCGATGTGGTGCAGGATGATGGCCTCGGGCGTGCACGGCTCCACAGGCGAGCCCCATTCGAGGCGGCCGTGGTGCGAAAGAATCATGTGGCGCAGGCGGTCGAGTGTTTCTGGGCCGACAGGATGAATCTTTGCGGCGTTTTCCAGCATGAGCAGGCCGTGGGGGATGTGCCCGATGAGGCGGCCGGTGTCGGTGTATTCGGTGCCGATCGGGCCAGAAAGCTCGTGGATTTTCCCAAGGTCGTGGAGCACGACGCCGGCGATGAGCAGGCCCATATCAACTGGCTGGTTTTCATATCTCGGCCGATAATGGTTGCAGATCCTTACGGCAAGATCGAGCATTGAGTGTGTGTGCTCAAGTAGACCGCCGTATCTGGCGTGATGATTCCCCTTGGCTGCGGGGCACGCGAGCAGCTTGGTTTTATTGATAGACAGGATGTCGTTCACGAGCGTAGCCACATCGTGCTCGCAGTAGTCACGGACAGAGTCTTGCAGGTCCTCAAAGAGCTCTTCAGGCGGCAGGTGGGAGCCTTGAGCGTATTCGGAAAGGTCTGGGTCCTCGTCAACGTCCCAGAATTCGAGAATGATTTGCAACTGGTCGTTCCAAAGATTGAGCTTGCCGCTGGCGATGATCACCTGGCCGGCAAGCGGGCCGGTTTCGGTGTCCCACATTTTGGCGGCGATGGTGCCGGTTTTGTCGGTAAGTTCCAGGTCGACGAATGGTTTGCCGTTGCTGGTGGTTTTGGATGTGCTCGATTTCACAAGTGCTTTGATGCCCAAGTACCTGCCGGCGCTGGAAGGGCCTGTCTTGAGCTGGGAAACGGTCAGATATTCATGTGTCCGGGATTTAATCATTTCAGTCATTTCAAACCTCATTACATTGAAAATTCAGGGTGGAGTTTCAGGTCGGCAACGGCGGCGCCGGTGGCTGCCAGTGTGTCGAGGATGAGCTTGCGGTAGGTGTCGTCGACGTACACGGCTTTGAATCCGTCGTGGGCGTCGATGTGGAGCGTGCCGTGCTCGATGCCGATGGGCGTGAGCGGGGCGATCCATTCGGCGTAGTTGTGTTGGCTGACGCTGGCTCTCAGCGTGGGCAGTGCGGCCGACCAGGCGGCGCGGCCGAGGCTTTCGCTGGTGGCGTCTAGTACGACTTCGGGCATGGCCGTGGGTTCCGGGGCCACTTCGGTTTGTGCTGGTTGCACCACTTCAGCCTGCACGTGGTCGTTGCGGCCGACGTTGCGCTTGCGCTGGATGTCCAGCCACTTCGGCACGTCGGTGTTCAAAAACTTGAGCTTTGCCCGGACCGGGTATTCGGTGCCCTGTAGGTCGGAGAGTTTCCAGCGGAAATAATCCCAGACATCTTGCTCGTCGTAGTCGATGAGCTGACTTCGGACTTGCGACCAGAGCGATTCAGCTTGAAACACCGTGACGGTGATATCGGCCGATTGGCACAGCTCCGATAAAATTTCAGCGGGTTGCTGTGGTGGTTGGTTTTCGGTTTTTGGGTTTTCCAAAACCTCGGAGTCATTTGCACAGCTACTGCTTCTAAACTGTTCCTTAGACTGTTCTAATACTGTTTGGGGTGCACCGGTGACGGGGGTTGCGTGCACCGGTGACGGGGGTGGGGTGTCATGGGTGACGGGGGTGTCATGTGTGCAGGGTGCACCGGTGACGGGGGTTATGGTCACGGGTGACAGGGGTTGCACGGGTGAAGGGGGTGCACCGGTGACGGGGGTTATGGTCACGGGTGACAGGGGTTGCACGGGTGAA
>JBEBUW010000072.1:0-22595 GCA_040393065.1 Lujinxingia vulgaris
GAAGGGCTTCCGACTTGCTATATTTGTTATCGGAAGATCGGGGCGTTTTGTTGCTTAGTTTAATTTTTATTTTGAAAAAGGCGGGGAAAAAGTGCGTGAAGGGTGCAGATGAGAGAAGTGCAGGGTTCACGGAAATCGTGAAGGGTGCAGATGAGAGAAGTGCAGGGTTCACGGAAATCGTGAAGGGTACAGCTGAGTGAAGTGAGGGGTTCACGGAAATCGTGAAGGGTACAGATGAGCGAAGTGAGGGGTTCACGGAAATCGTGAAGGGTACAGATGAGTGAAGTGAGGGGTTCACGGAAATCGTGAGGGGTGCAGCTGAGTGAAGTGAGGGGTTCACGGATTTTTTGAAGCTTTGTGATTTTGCGGGGCGGCGGGGGAGGGATGGGGCGCGTCTCGACAGGGTTTGGGGGGCGTGGTAGTCAGGTTTTCGTATCGAATCGCAGCTTGGCAGGTTGTAGAACAATAAAAAATAAACTTTTTATGTGGAGGCATTTATGGATTTTCAGGGACTAGAAATTACGTGGCTCGGGCATTCGACGTTTTTGATTCGGACGCCAGAGGGTAAGCAGATTCTGGTGGATCCGTGGTTGGCGGGGAATCCGAAGTGTCCGGCGGAGTTTCATGATGTGGCAGTCGATGCGATTTTGATTACGCACGGGCATAGCGACCATATCGGGGATGTGTTTACGGCGGCCGAGCGTTGCTCGGGGCCGATTGTGGGGATTTTCGAGCTTGCGACGTGGCTGGGAACAAAGGGTGTAGATGGCAGCAAGCTGCTGGGGATGAATAAGGGTGGGACGGCGATTTTGGAGGATCTGAAGGTGTCGGTGACAATGACCAATGCGCATCATTCGTCGTCTTTCCAGGAGGAAGACGGGCGTATTGTGTATCTGGGTGAGCCGGCCGGGTTTGTGCTCGGGTTCTCGAATGATGTGCGGCTCTATATTGCGGGAGATACGTGCTTGTTTGGCGATATGGAGTGGATCGGAGATTTGCATGAGCCGAATCTGGCGATTATGCCGATCGGGGATTTGTATACGATGGATCCGCGGCAGGCGGCGATTGCGTGCGATCTGGTCGGTGTGGAAGCGATGATTCCGTGCCACTGGGGAACGTTTGATGCGTTGACGGGTACACCGGATATGGTGCGCGAGTATGTCGAAGAATTCGGGCTGGATGTGGAGATTTTGGATGCCACGATTGGTCAGCCGCTTACGTAATCGCCGTTAAAGAAGCGAGAGAGTAACACAGAACAAAGAGCGCCAGGCAGCCGGTAATCGTGCAGATTACGTAGGCTGCTGCGGCGCTTTTTTCTTTTGGAGTGCTGTTGTGCAGGAGCGTGTGTGTTTCGAGGGCGAAGGTTGAGAAGGTGGTAAAGGCTGCACAGAAGCCGGTGCCCAGCAGAAGGTAGAGTGGGGATTGGGTGGGATCTGTGGGGGCGTTGTGGAGGATTCCGAAGAGTGCGCCGAGGAATGCGCTGCCGGTGAGGTTGACGATGAATGTGGGGAGAGGAAAGTGAGTCGTGGCGTGTCTGCGGGCGATGTATTGCGTGGCGTGGTAGCGGGCAACAGCGCCGAGTGCGCCGCCGATGGATAGCATGAGGATGGTGAGGATCATGGTTTTTTGGGGGGCGTGTGGGCTGGTTGTGGCGGGCGGGGTTTTGCCAGATATTTACCGAGAGCGAATCCGGTAAAGGTGGCGAGCAGGCCGATGGAGAGGGAGGCCGCGAGGTAGAGGGCGGCAGCGGTGGGGGAGTTTGCATTGTAGAGCGAGGCTGTGTTGGCCATGAGTGTGGACATGGTGGTGAATGCGCCGCAGAAGCCAACGGTGAGTCCGAACTGACTGGGGTGTGTGGAGGTGCGGGTGGTCGTCAGGCCGGCGAATGTAGCCAGTAGAAAGCTACCGAGAACGTTGGCGAGCCATGTGCTGGTGGGCTGGGTGAGGAGAAGATCCAGGGTGAAGCGGCAAAGTGTGCCGAGGCTGCCGCCGAGAGCGACCCAGAGAGTGATTTTGAGTTGTTGGTTCATAAGGCACGGATTGAGAAATCGGGGGGCGAACGTCCTGGCGATCTAGCATAACGCGTGAAATTACCATATTGTGAAGGTCCAATGGGTGAATTGTCTTAATAGATAGAAATGGGCCTGTGGTGAGGTGATCGTGAGATTCTATAATTCTGCAATGTTTGTGTTTTTGGTGCTTGGTCTGGTCAGTGGGTGTGGTTCGGATGCGACGAATCATCGTAATAATCATGTAGAGCTGGAGGATGTGGGGGCGGACGCTTCGGGTGAAGCGGGCCATGATGTGTTGGATTTGGACGATGTGGAGCTGACGGATTCGAGTGAGGGGGAAGGGAAAGATCTGGAAGATGAGGAAGAGGAATGGGCGTGTGATTTCCCGCTGCCGAAGCAGGGAGAGGGCGCTGTGCAGGGGGCGTTTGCGGACGGGCCGGCGCGGTGTGGGCAGCCGGATTATCGGTGGTTGGATGATGCGTCGCTGGGGGATGTTTCGGACGTGAAGGGGACGATGACGTATCGGGCGGCGCTGTTGAATCAATTGTTGGGGCAGTATGGTTTGGAGTCGCCGCGGCCGGTGAAATATGACGTTGCAGTGAGCACGGTTCAGTATCGGACGCAGGATCGGGGGCAGAAGATCGATGCAACGGCGTTGGTCGGGTATCCGGTGAATGTGGAGGAGGGGGCTTCGCCGCGAGATATTGTGCTGATTCTACATGGAACGGCAGGTTTTCATGATGCGTGTGCGCCGTCGAAGGATATTGAGTCGCAGGCGTTGATCGCGTTGTTTGCGTCGATTGGTTATGTGGCGGTGGCGCCGGATTATCTGGGATTGAAGGCGTTCGGGGAGCCGACAGGATTTTTGCATCCGTATCTGGTGGGTGAGCCGACGGCGATTGCGTCGATCGACGCGGTGCGTGCGGCAGGCAAGCTGGTGAGTGCGGGAGAGAATCGCAAGGTTTGCACGGCGCCGCGCGTGGCGATTGTGGGCGGATCGCAGGGCGGGCACGCGGCGTTGTGGGTGGACCGAATCGGGCCGATGTATGCAGAGGAACTGGCGTTTGTGGGCGGTGTTACGACGGTGCCGCCGTCGGATGCGCTCGGTCATATGGTGCGTGCTTTGCAGCAGCCGGTGGATGCGACGGGCAATACGATTGCGTTTTTGACGGCGGGTGCGCCCTGGTACGGGGTGGAGGATCGAATCGGAGAGCTTTTGAAGAGTCCGTATGACGTGGATGTGCCGGAGATGCTGGCGACGAATTGTTCGCCGAACCGGGAGCTTCGCAAAATCGAAGACTTGCATGAGGTCTTTCAGCCGGAAGTACTGGCAGCGGCGGCGGACGGGCAGTTGCTGGAGCCGTGGCATTGTATGGGATTGGAAAATGGTCTGACGACGACTTCGATTGAGCGGGCGGGTCATGATGCGCCGTCGTACGGGTTTTTGTTTGTGCTGGGTGAAAACGACGAGCTTGTGCACCCGCCGATTGAGCGGACGGCTTTTGAGACCTTGTGTAACCAGGGCATGCCGCTTGAGTATCTTGAATGCGCGGGCGCGAAACACACGCGGGCAACGAGCTGGGCGCTGCCGGAGATCATTGATTTTGTCGATGCGCGTTTTGCCGGCGAGGTTTTTGATCAGGGACAGGCGTGTCAGGTGAATGCGGCTGTGGTTTGTCGCGGGACGAATTAATGCTGATGGGTTTCAGGGGGGCGGGTGTTGTGCCCCCGGTTTCACCGGGGGTTAGCACGGATGCTGCGCTGCGCACGGGTTTCACCCGGTTGCGCGGGGGGGATGGAGGGATTGGGGGTTAGTCTTCGTCGTGGGCGGAGAGCACGGCGTAGATGGCGTCGCGCAGGGCGCTGGCTTCGGTGAGGAGGCCGGCGTCGCTGTCTTCGGAGATCTGGGTGAGGGCTTTTTCGACTTCGGTGAGTGCGCGGCGCAGGTGATGGAGAGGGCGTGGTTCGGGCTGGGGGCGGAGGTGTTCGGGGACGGCTTCGCGGAAGTCTTTGCGGAGTTCTGCCAGGGAGCGTTCGCCGCGAAGCGCTGCGTTTTTGAGTTCGTCGTAGGTGGCTTCGGGCAGGCGTTCTTCTTTGACTTCGCGGTGGGCTTTGGCGAGTACGGAGACCGTGTCGACGTCGGGGACATTGCGGGTGAGGTTGGCAAGTGGGTTTTCGTCGTCGTCTTCGGAGCGGTTGCCGGGCAGGAATTCGGGGGCCTGGTTTTCGACCCACTGGTAGCCTTCGAGGAGTTTGCCGGCGACGGTGCGTGTCAGGCGCAGTTCGTTGGTGCAGTAGACGGCAAAGGAGCGGTAGCCCCATTCACGGTAGGATTCGGTGCGATCGACTTCGTAGAGGTGTTCGGCCAGGTCGAGCCAGGCGGACTGAAAGTCGACGGTGCTTTTGAGAGTATTGTAGCGGAGGTCGCCGGGTTCGAGGACTTCGAGCATGGCCTGGACGCGTTCGTCGATCTGGCGATTGGATGATTCGTACGACATGAGTACTGCCTTTTTTATGGGGTCGTTCGGGTTGAAAATATGTTGGGGAGGGAAAAAATCCGCCGGCTCAGGTTGTGATTTGTGGCTCGTGGCAGGGCCTAGAGTCGGCGGCGGAGTGTAGGTGGTTTTGGGTTTTTTGGCGAGTGGGGTGTTTGGTTGGGATTACATTTTATCTGTGATTTCTGTGATGAAGTCTTGAATTTGTATGACTTTTTCAGGCGTTATGTCTGGGTCAAGTGTGTCTGGAAAAACACTATCTGCCATCGCATGCACTAAAGTTGCATCGCTTAATCGGTCTTTATATATAAGATTTTCTTCGGTTCCTGTTTTGATGAGACGTGCAGCGTTAGCAAGATGAACATCATCGGCAGCGGCGATGATATCGGGGGCTTTGAGCATTGCGCTTACTATTGAGGAAGCTGGTCCACCAAACTTTAGATTGTCGAACACAAAACTTGCTGTGTCTATTAGCATGCTTTTCAGGATAGTTTCTCGTTCGTCTGCTTTCTTGGAGTTTGCAACGCCTTCGTTGAAGATTCTTCCAAGAGTATTGACTTGATCTGCGGGGCTACGGACTGCCTGGAGGTTATCGAGGACTTTGTTGCGGGCGAGCTCAAAGTTTGGATTTGTTAAAATACGGTCATGCTTGATTTGACCGTTTCCGACACTGTTATGAAGGCTTTGTAGGCTACTATCGAGTTTGTTGAGGAGTTTGCAAAGTTGTTTTTCGGTATTGGCAAATTCGCTAAGCGTACCGTTCCAATCACCGAGGGTTTTGGAGCCGGAATCGCCTGTGGCGATGGCTGCTAGTCTTTCGGGATTTCCGTGTGCTTGGGCTAAGGTGGCCGCGAGGTCTTTAGCGTCTTTTGCAGGGATACCGATCTCTTGAAGTGCTGATTGTATTACGGCTGAGTCGCCGGTCGTGGTGGCCAAGGTAGAGAGAATTTCACGGCGTGTGGCAGGGTCTTTATTGAGTTCTGCGACAGTGTTGCGCGCAGCTGCGATTTGAGGGCGGACTTCGGCCGCAATGGCTTCGCCGATGCGTGAACGCACATTTTTTTCGAGATTTTCAATAAGTTTGTCGGCGATTTTGGTGCTGCTTCCAGGAACCTTGGAAAGGTGTGTTCGGAGAGCTTCTTTGTTGTCGAGTAGGCTTGTGAGAGATGAGAGACTTGCATGTTTATCGTACAGAACGCCGTTCAGGCAGGCTTGTAAACGTGAAGGGATTTTACCGTCGTTGTCTTCAAGTAGTTTAGTGAGGATCTGAACATCACGTCTGTCTTCTAGTTTAACGGTGTCTTTTGCAGGACTTGGCGTAGCCATGGTGGTTGGAGTGGAAGGGCTGGCGAGGACTGCGTCTTTGACGGAAAATTTCTGGGCTTTGCTTTCGGGTGTGCCTTGAGAAAGGGGGATAGAATTATCGGGTACAAAGGGCGGGCAGGAGTCGTCGGATTCCCAGAAGTCGGTGGTCTGGGGTTGGGTTTTGGGTGGCGTTGCAGGTGTTGTGGTTGCGGTCGGGACGGTGGGATCGGCGCTGGAGATGGAGGGGGCGTTTGGGATGGAGGGGGAGTTATTGGAAATGCGTGTGGTCATGATCGTCTCCGAAACGGGCTGGTCGATGTGAAAATGTGGAGATCTGTTTTCGGAGGAAAGGGGGTTTTTGTTGCCTGTTATTTGTAAGTTTTTGCATAGAGTGCGGATTTCTTGCTGCAGGGCGGTGCAGAAGGCATGGGGCGGGGTAAAAAAACATGATGGTGGGGTGAGGCGGTTGAAGAAGAATGGGCGCTGTGAAATAGTGGTGAGAATCTTGCTTTAGGCCGATCTGGCAGGCGAAAGTGGCCGCTCATGTTGGGAAATTGGTTTGGTGAAAGAGTGAAAGTTATGTTCAGACAAGTACAGCGGTGGTCTCTGGGAGTTGCGGGTGTGTTGGTGCTGGGTTTTTCGGCGGCAAATGCGCAGGCACAAACGGCGGAAGAGATGGCGCAGTTTGAGGAGTATCTGCGTGTGGGGACGGAAGCGCAGAAAAATGGCGAGTATCGGCAGGCGATTGAGCAGCTTTCGAAGGCGGCGGAGATTGTGAATCATCCGCGTTTGCAGATGGAAATCGGGCAGTCTTATGAGCAGCTCGGGGAGTGTAAGAAGGCGCGGGCCACGTATGAGAAGTTGGGGCGGCGGGCGGATTTGAGCGAGCAGTATGAGGCGCAGCTCGGGGAGCGGCTTGAGGGGCTGGAGCGTTGTGTCGGTTATGGGGAGCTGGCGGTTGAGTGTTCGGCGGCGGAGGCTGAGGTGGAGTTGGTGCCGGCGGCTGGCGGGCAGGCGGTTTCGGGCGTGTGTCCGGGGAGCTGGCAATTGCCTGAAGGTGAGTATGCGCTGATTGCGCGGCGTGAGGGGATGGAGGACGAGCGTCGGCAGGTGCGTGTGGTGGAAGGGGAGACAAAGCGGGAATTTGTGCAGTTTGTGGAGCCGATGGTGCTGGTTGATCCGATTCCGGGGGCGGAAAGCGGCGGCACGCACTGGGGCGTGTATGCGGGCGTGGGTGCGGTGGGCGTGGGTGCGGTGCTGACGACGATTGCGCTGATTTCGGATGCGGGAGCCGGAGATCGTCTGGTGGAATTGCAGAAGCTTGAGCAGCAGGGCAATGCAAAGCTGTTTGCGGAGCGCTCCAGCGAGAACGAGTCGATTCGGACACGTAATATTGGTCTGTATGCGGGCGGGGCGGCTTTGCTTCTGGGCGGAGGCGGCGTGCTGGTGTGGAGTTTGCTGAGCGCGGATACGCATGCGGATAAAAATCCGGATGGTGCGCAGGCAGAAACGGATCGCTTCTCGTTGCAATTGGCCGTGCATCCGACGGAGGTCGGGTTGCGTTTTCGGTGGTAGTTTTGTTTGTGATTCAGTGATCCCGACAGGGTTCGAACCTGTGACCTATGGATTAGGAATCCATCGCTCTATCCAGCTGAGCTACGGGACCAGAAGCAGCGTTTGGGGATGTTTTTTGTGGCAAACGCTGCAGAAAAGAGTGCATATCAGTCATTTTTGGGGAGATCAATCCCGGGTATAAATCCGGGTGTTCTCTAAGACAATTTGTCTGGAATTGTCGGGCCAGCGGCGGACTGTGGAGATGTTGAGTGGGCCGCTCGGCTGGTAGTTTTCCCAGAGAATTGTGGTGGGCGGCGGTGTCTGGTTTTCGAGGAGCATGTCCCAGCGGGCGATGTGGTATGTGTCGGGATCGATGTAGAGCCAGTATTGATCGCCGGGCGTCAGGCCGACGTTTTCGAAGGACAGGTGCAGGATCTGGTAGGTTCGGTCGTCGATGGTGCGCGGTTCTTCGAGGGTGAGGATGACGCCGGGATCCTGGAGTTTGAGGGGCATGAGGAGCCAGTAGGTGTCGTTGATCCAGCGGCGGTAGGCGTCCGGGGCAAGGTGGGCGCGTTGGTCGTCGGTGATGGGGACATCGTTGGCGGTGCCGTCGACGGTGCCGGTGTCGAGGCGAAATACGAGGTCAAGGCGTGTGCCGTCGGGTGTGGTCCATTGGATGCGGTCGGTGTTTTCGACGAGGTTCCAGTCGTGCCGGGCGGTCATGACAGACTGATTGTCGGCCTGGACATCGAAGGTGAATTCGATTCGTTCGATGGTTGGGAATGCCGGGCCGCCGTGGGCTTCAAAGACTTTTTGGGCAAGTTCTTGAGCTGGAGTGAGGTTTTGTGGCTCTGGTTCTGGTGTTGGTTCTGGTTGGGGCTGGGAAGAGGCGGTTTCAGTGTCGTGGTCGGGTGCTGGTTCGGGCGCTTCCGAAGTTGGTTTGCAGGCCGTGGTGAGGCTGAGAATAAGGGCGAGGAGGATGGGAAGGATCGGAGACGGGTGCACGGTGGATAATCCTGGATCGTTGGGTTTTGCGATGAATTGAAAATAGAAGTGACAAAGTAATCAGGTTTGGGTATGGCTGCCTTTGTGTTGAGAAAATCGGAATGAAACTGAGTTTTTGCTCGTTTGCACAGTGGAATGACATTGCAGGGTGGTGTGTTCGCTGATCAGAACCATGCTGTCGACTGTATTCGGAATGCTATCATGCCGCGTTCGTGTTTTTTGTTCTACCTTTCACGTTAAGGATCTGCCTTGAATTACAATCGTGACACTCAAAAAATTGAAGAACCGAGCGGTTCCAGAGCGCCCGTTATTCTCCTTGTCGAGGACGATGATCCCGTCCGTGAATTACTGGCCGTGCTTCTGAAAGGCGATGGCTATGAGGTCATTGAGCTGGGTGATGGGATTGAGGCACTCAGTTTTATGGCCGCTGTCAGTGCTTTTGAAGATAGCCATCCTCGGCCGGATATTATCATTTCTGATTTGCAGATGCCGATGTTTTCCGGGCTCGATTTGTTGGTGGGCATGAGCGAGCATCGTTCGCGGCCGCCGCTGATTTTGTTTACGGGGCAAAAGGATCCGGATCTTGTGGCGGAAGCGTATCGGCTGGGTGCTGCGCGTGTGTTGCTGAAACCGATTTCGCCGGAATTGTTGTCGATGGCGATTCGTGAGGTGTTGGAGCAGGCAGCTACCACGGCGGTGTCTTCGGTCCGAGAGATGGAAACGGAATTGAGCTATGAGCCGGTTGACCAGGGTTTTTGAGTGGGGGCGTTTGCTCTTTTGAAATGAGCAGGTAAAAGTCTTGAATACGACATGAGAAAGCCGCAAACAGGTGTTGTTTGCGGCTTTTTGTGTTTTGAGAAGGGGCTGGATCAGGGCGTTAGAATGACTTTGACGCAGCCGTCTTCTTTTTTCTGGAACATTTCATAGGCGTCCGGGGCGTCTTCGAGTGGGAGACGATGGGTGGTGATGAAGGTGGGATCGATGTCGCCGTTCTGGATGCGTTCGAGTAGAGGGCGCATGTATTTTTGGACGTGGGTCTGGCCCATTTTGAAGGTCAGGCCTTTGTTGAAGGCAGCGCCCAGGGGGACTTTGTCGAGCAGTCCGCCGTAGACGCCGGGGATGGCGAGTGTTCCGCCTTTGGCGCAGGCCATGATGGCCATGCGCAGGGCGTGGGGGCGGTCGGTTTCCAGGCGCAGCGATTGTTTGGCGCGGTCGTACCAGTCGATTGCGCCCAGGCCGTGGGCTTCCATGCCGACGGCGTCGATGCAGGCGTCGGGGCCGCGTCCGGCGGTCATTTCTTTGAGTGCATCTAACACCGGATCGTCTTCGAGATTGAGGACTTCGGCGCCGCACTGGTGGCGGGCCATGGCGAGTCGTTCGGGGACGAAGTCGATGGCGATGACGCGCTCAGCGCCGAGCATGAATGCGCTTTTGATGGCGAATAAACCTACAGGGCCGCAGCCCCAGATGGCGACGGTGTGGCCGGGTTGGATGTTGCAATCGACGGCGGCCTGGTAGCCGGTGGGTAAGACGTCGGATAAAAACAGTGCCTGTTCGTTGGAGACGCCGGCGGGGATTTTGAGGGGGCCGACGTCGGCGAAGGGTACGCGGACGTATTCGGCCTGGCCGCCGGCGTAGCCACCAAAGAGGTGCGAGTAGCCAAAGATTCCGGCGGCGGAGTAGCCAAATGCGCGCTCAGCCATCCAGGCGTTGGGGTTGGAGTTGTCGCACAGCGAGAAGCGTTCGGTGTGGCAGAAATTGCAGTGGCCGCAGGCCAGGGGGAAGGGGACGACGACGCGGTCGCCGATCTGGAGGTTTTTGACTTCGGGGCCGACTTCGACGATTTCGCCCATGAATTCATGGCCGAGGATGTCGCCGGTTTCCATGGTGGGAATGACGCCGTCGTACAGATGAAGGTCGGAGCCGCAGATCGCGGTGAGACTGACGCGCAGGATGGCGTCGCGGGGATTGAGAATGGTCGGGTCGGGGACGTTTTCAACGCGCACGTCTTGTTTTCCGTACCAGCAGAGGGCTTTCATGGGTGTACTCCTTGGAATGCGTGGGTTTTCATGCGGTACAACCTGGTGCAGCTTTGTGCTGCTTAGTGCAGCAAGGTGTCGCGGGTGCCGCCGTTGGGGAGTTCTCGGTCGCGGGCGGAACTCTGGCCGGAGGTTGTGGGGATTTCGCCGGTTTCCAGGATGTGTTTGAAGCGTCGCAGATCTTCTTTGAGCATTTGTTCGGTAAATTTGTTGAAGAATTCTGCGACTTTTGCACCGAAGGCGCCGGCCGGTGGGCGGTAGACGATGCGTGCGTGGACTTCGGTGCCGCGTCGGCCGGGTGCTTCGGCGAAAACGACAAAGCCTTCGTTGTAGAGGTCGGAGCCTTCGGTGGTGCGCCAGGCCAGGGATTCGTTTTCGCGTTCGTCGATGATTTCGGCATCCCATTCCAGGGTAATTCCGGAGCGCAGGTTTGCGATCCAGTGGGAGCGGCGTCGGTCGATTTCGTCGACAGAGTGGATGTGATGCATGAAGAGGGGGAGGTTTTCGAGGTTTCGCCAGAAGGCGTAGACTTCGTGGATGGGCTTGTCGATGGTGACGGACTTTTCGATTTCGACGGGCTGGCTTGCGGCGGTGTGCAGGGCCATGCGTTTCCAGCCGCCTTTGAGCAGGCCGCTGTTTTTGGCGCCGTTGTAGGCGAGTCCGGCGCCGACGCCGGCGATGAATAGGCCGCCGAGCGACATGCGTTTGAGGCCGTAGAGAACGAGCGCGCCGCCGCCGAGGAGCTGGCCCCAGTTAGAGACGTCTTCTAAGCCGCGGCCATAGTCTTTGGGTTGTGAGCTCGTCAGGACTTGTTCGCCGCGGCGAACCAGGGAGGAAGCGGGGAGTTTGTTGGCCATGATGTGACTCCTTGGGGCGGTAAGTTTTCAATCAACGATCTTGGTTATGGGTGCCGGGGCCGTGGACGACGATTGTGGGGACAGGCGTAATCACAGGGTGTGGAATTTATGTTGCGAGCGGTACGGACAAAGTACGGTGGAAATGAAAAGCCCGAAGGCAGGTTCGTTTGAAAGTTAGGGATTGGAGCGCGAGTAGCCAGCAAAAGGAAGGAAAGGGTGTTTCTCGTGAAGGCGCGGGGCTGCGAAGGCAAAGGCAAGGAAAGGCAAAAGCGCGGGGGATGGTGGGTCAGGTGTTGAAAAATGAATTCTGGGGTTGTGGGAGGATGGGTGCGGCTGGATCTGAGGGGGAATTTGTGACAGATCCGTGGCAGTTGGCGAGTCGGGCTTGTTGGTGGAGCCATCGAGAATGCACAGAAGAAGGTGATGAAGGGTATGGAACGGATTTATCTGGACTGGAATGCGACGGGGATGTTGTTGCCGTCGGTGCGGCAAGCGCTGATCGGGGCGTTGGATGCGACGGTGGGCAATGCGTCGAGTATTCATCGGGAGGGGCAGCAGGCGCGGACGGTGGTGGAGCGTGCGCGACGTGCGGTGGCGCGTGCGATCGGGGCGCCGATGCAGTCGGTGGTGCTGACGGGCGGGGCGACGGAGGGGAATAATCAGGTGTTGATGGCGCACGTGCGGCGCGTGGAAAATCCGTACATCGTGTGCACGGCCGTGGAGCATCCGTCGGTATTGGAGGTTGTGGATGCGCTGGGGCGCGATGGTGTGCGGACGGATGTGTGGCCGGTCGACCGCAATGGCCGACTGGATCTGCAGTGGCTGGCGGAGCGTCTGAAGGGCGGCGTGACGCTGGTGAGCGTGATGTGGGCCAATAATGAAACGGGGAACATTCATCCGATTGAGGAAATCGGGCGGATGGTGCGGGAGGCCGGGGCGATTTTTCATGTGGATGCGACGCAGGCGCTCGGGCGGATTCCGGTGGGATTTGGTGCGGCTCCGATCGATTATATGACGTTGTCGTTCCATAAAATGGGAGGGCCGAAGGGAATCGGCGCGATTGTGGTGCGGGAGGGGCTGAAGATCGAGGCGATTTTGTATGGAGGGCATCAGGAGCGCGGAAGGCGGCCGGGTACGGAGAATATTATGGCGGCGGCCGGGTTGGAGGCTGCGGCGCTGGAGCTTTCGGCACAGAGCGCTGCGTGGCAGCAGACGTTGGAGCAGTTGCGCGCTGTGTTTGTGGAGGCGCTGCTCGGCCAGGTGCAGGGCGTAGAGTTTCGGGGGGACGGAGAGGCACAGTTGCCCAATACCTTGAACGTGGCGTTTGAGGGCGTGGACGGAGAGGATTTGTTGCTGGCACTGGATCTGGAAGGTGTGGCGGCTTCGAGTGGTTCGGCATGTACGGCGGGTTCGCTTGAGCCGAGTCATGTGATTTTAGCGATGGGCTTTGAGGCAGCACGAGCGCGGCAGAGTGTGCGGTTCAGTTTCGGGCCTTTGACGCGTGCTGAGGAATTGGAGGAGGCTGCGCGGCGGATTGGCCTGGTTGTGAATCGACTCAGAGGCTTGAAATAATTGGAGTTGGTGGGATTAGGGCCGGAAATTTGTGCGTTTTGCAGGGGAAGTCAGGCAAGGCTGTGTTTTTTGGCTTTGCAATCTAAGAGCGGTGCGCTAGTGGGCTGTTCAGGCTGGCGTGCACTCGGGAGAGGCGCGGCGGCGTTTTCGAAGAATCGTGTGTTTTTCATGTGAAGTACATTATGTCATCAGTTGAGCAAAATGGTGGGGCAGAGCAGTGTGCTGTGCCGATGCGGAGTATCGCCAGCGATCTGGGCGATTTGAAAGATATTATTCAGGACCGGGTTGTGGTCGCCATGAGTGGCGGTGTGGATAGCTCGGTGGCTGCCGCCGTTCTGGTGGGGCAGGGTTATGACGCGGTCGGGATTTCGATGCGCCTGTATTCCACCCCCCAGGAAACATTTACAAAGAGTTGTTGTTCGCCGGACGATCTTTTTGATGCGCGTGCGGTTGCGGATTCGCTTTCGATTCCGTTTTACGTGGCGAATTATGAAGAGGCATTTCAGTCGCGGGTGATCGATTATTTTGTGGATGAGTATCGCCGCGGTCGTACGCCGAACCCGTGTGTGGCGTGCAATAATCACTTGAAATTCGACGTGTTGCTGGGGCGGTCGCTGGCGCTGGGGGCGCAGTATCTGGCGACGGGACATTTTGCGCGGATCGACCGCACGGGTGAGGTTCCGGTGCTGCGTCGCGGGCTGGATCGACATAAAGATCAGTCGTACTTCTTGTTTGGATTGCCGCGTGAGTCGCTGGGGCGGATTATTTTTCCGCTCGGTGAGCTGACCAAAGAACAGGTGCGTGCGGAAGCGCGTTTGCTGGGCCTGGAGACGGCGGAGAAGCCGGAGAGCCAGGAGATTTGTTTTGTGGGCGGCGGCAACTACAAGGATTTTGTGGCGAATTTGCTGGCGCAGCAAGAACGCGTGCCGGGCAAGCTGGTGCTGGAAACTGGCGAGGAACTCGGGGAGCATGACGGAATCCATCAGTTTACGGTGGGGCAGCGTCGCGGGCTGGGTATCAATTACCATGAGCCGTTGTATGTGCGTTCGATCGATCCGCAGACCGGGACGGTGGTTCTGGGCGGCAAGGGCGCGTTGCATGCGCGTGGGCTTGTGGCGGAGCGTTGTAACTGGCTTTCGTTTGAGCGTCCGGGTGCGCCGATGGAGTGCGAGGTCAAGATTCGGTATGCCGGCGAGCCGGTGCCGGCGCTTTTGACGGTGGGCCAGGATGGAAAGACGGCGTTTGTGGAATTTGAGGATGTGCAACGCGCGGTGACGCCGGGGCAGGCCGCGGTGTTTTATCGTGGCGATGAGGTGCTTGGCGGCGGCTGGATCGAGGAGGCGCGTGCATGAGTGCGTCGCAACGGATGTCGCGAGATGGCGAGCATGTTTACGGATATCCTTATGTGCATCGTGAGGATCTGTCGCTGCTCGAAGAGCGCCTGGGGTATGTATTTAAGGACCGGGATTTGCTGGTGCAGGCGCTGACGCATCGTTCGTATGTCAATGAGACGGAAGGTGCGGGGCTGGATAATCAGCGGATGGAGTTTCTGGGCGATGCGGTGCTGGGAGTTTTGACGGCGCGGGCGTTGTATTTTCAAGATCCGGAGGCTCCGGAAGGGGTATTGTCGGCGCGTCAGAGCCAGATCGTGTGTGAGAATGCGCTGGCAGAGGTTGCGGTTGCGCTGCGGCTGGGGGAGTTCATCCGGCTGGGCAAGGGTGAATGCGCAACGGGTGGTCGGGAGAAAAAGAGCGTTTTGTCGGACGCATACGAGGCGGTTTTGTGTGCGGTGTATCTGGACGGTGGTCTGGATGCGGCGGATGAAGTCGTGGAGCGTTTGCAGAGTGAGGCCATTGCGCAGCTTTTGCATGAAACGGTGGGCACGGGCGCTGCGGTGGATGCCAAGAGTTTGCTGCAGCAGATCGTGCAGGGTGAGATTTCGGCGCGTCCGCACTATGTGATTGTGGAAGAATTTGGTCCTCCGCATTCGCGGACTTTTGTGGCCGAGGTACGTGTTGGAAACAGGGCGCTTGCGCGTGGTCAGGGACGATCGAAGAAGCAGGCGGAGCAGGAGGCCGCGGCCGGTGCACTGCAGGTATGGAATGTAGAGGCGTTTTCTTCCGACGAAGTTGGTGACGAAGCGGACGAAATGTGAGCTTCGGTGACAAGATTTAGAATACAGGTTATAAGAGCTCAGGCGCTTTTCATGAAGCGTTTGTTACGGACCTGGACTTGTGCGAGGGCACGGGCCGGGCGTTATCAGGAGAATGAATATGTTCGGTTTAGGAACCATGGAGTTGGTCATCATTCTGGTCATCGTGGTCATGCTTTTTGGCGTGGGCAAACTGCCTCTGGTTGCCAAACAGCTTGGTTCGGGGATTCGGGAGTTTCAGAAATCTATGCGTGGCGAAGACGAGGACGAGCAGCAGGCAAAACGTCTGGAAGAGAAGCCGGCCGAGACGGTGGCTCGTGAGGAAGTCGCCAAGAAGGACGAAAAGTCTGAAAATTCAGTGATTTTTTAAGATAACCGGCCGATGGACGGTGGTTTGTGAGCGCGGTCGCTCATCGGACGGATTGAGTAGAACATGACGTTTCAGAGTATGACGGGCTATGGCTCGGCGCAGGTAGAGAGTGGTGGTTGGCGTCTAAGTATTGAATGTCGCAGCGTAAATCACCGCTCGTTGGAAGCGCGTTTTTTTGTGAGTGATGGCAAGTGGCGCTGGCTGGAGCCGGTGGCTGTGGACATCGTTCGACGGCATGTTCGCCGGGGCCGGGTGGATGTGCGGGTAGAAGTCGTGGCGGCCGCAGATGGCTCGGGACAGGGTTCGGAAGCCAGCTTGATTGATCCGGAGCGTTTTGGCGCGGTTTGTCGGGAGCTTGGCGAACTTGCGGCAAAGAATGGTCTGCCGGGCGTGGAACTGCGGGACGTGCTGGTTTTTCGGTCGCGGTTTGAGCGTCAGGATCAAGAATCCGAGAAAGTAGGGGAGGGCGATGAAGCTGTGATCGCGGCGGTAACCGCGGCGGTGGAGCAGCTTGTGGCGAGTCGCAAGATCGAGGGCGAGGGGATCAGTGCGGATCTGTTGGGTCATCTGGACAGGATTGAGAATGGGTTGTCCGTGATCTATGCGCAGAGTTTGATGGGTGAGGAGTCGTTCCAGCTGCGGATGATGCAGCGCTTACAGGAGGCTCTGGAGCGTTTTGAAGTGGGTGAGGTCGACGAGCAGCGGCTTTTGCAGGAGCTGGTTATTTACGCGGATCGCAGTGATATCTCGGAAGAGTTGCAGCGCGCCGGTTCGCACGTTAAGAAGCTGCGCGGTTTGATTGCGGCTGAAACTTCGGGTGAGCCGCGCGGGAAAAAGATCGACTTTTATCTGCAGGAGTTGTTTCGGGAAGCCAATACGATGGGTTCCAAGAGCAGTTCGTCTGATTTGACCGATCGGGTCATTGATATCAAAAGTAGCATTGAGAAAATGCGTGAGCAGGCGGCCAACGTCGAGTAGGCGCGTGTGTGGTTGTGTAGGAAGGTCAAGTCCATGGAACAGGGTGTGCTTTTCATTGTGTGCGGGCCTTCGGGAGTCGGCAAGACGAGTTTGTGCGAGGGGCTTTTGGAGCGTCGTCCGAAGCTGACGGTGAGTACGAGTTATACGACGCGTGCGCCGCGCGGCGGGGAGGAGGACGGCGTTGCGTACCATTTTGTGGATGTGGCCACGTTTGAGGCCAAGCGCGAGGCCGGTCATTTTGCGGAGTGGGCGCTGGTCCATGGCAATTATTATGGAACGGCCGTGGACGTGATTCACGATGCCTGGGCGCAGGGCAAGGATGTGCTGTTTGATATCGACTATCAGGGCGCGGCGCAGCTTCGTGAGCGGTTTCCGCATGCCTGCACGGTACTGTTGATGCCGCCGGATATGGCGACGCTGGAGGCGCGGCTGTGCAATCGGGCGACGGATAGCGCCGAGGTGATTGCGAACCGTCTGGATGCGGCGCGTCATGAGCTGGGGCAGTACAAGAGTTTTGAGTACATCGTGGAGAACAACGAGCTTGAGCGCGCGTTGGAGGCGTTGCTGGCGATTTATGACGCGAGCCAGCATCGGCAGTATCGTCTGGCGGGGCGCTTGCAGGCGATGTTGGGGAAAATGGGCGGGTAACGCTCTGTAGAAAGAAAGGATAGAAGCAGGGGGCAAGGCCTGAAGGGCGGGGCAGATGCGATCTACAAATGAATCTCGCGTGTGCACCGGGTGCAGATGCGATCTACAAATAAATCTTGCGTGTGTACCGGGGTACAGATGTGATCTACGCATATTTAAAAATTGTAGAACGTGCGTGTACCGGGGTACAGATGCGAGCTACGAATGAATACCGCGCGTGTAACGGGTGCAGATGCGATCTACGGATTGATGTGGTGATGATCGGGGAATTGGGTGGTGTGCACGGATCCCGGGGGCAGAGCCCCAGGGCTGGCACAACCAGCGCGCTGCGTGGAGGCCAGAGGCCTCGCTGCGCGGGAGGTTATTGGAGAGCTTGTTTGAGGCGGCGGATGTGGAGGGAGAGTTCGGCGAGTCCTTCGTACCAGCCGATTTCTTCGGCGAGTGCGCGGGCCTGGCGGAAGTAGTCTTTGCTGGCGTCGAGATTGTTGGCTTCCATGGCGGTGATGCCGAGGTTGGTGAGGATGCGGCTCTGGTTTAAGAGGTCGCCGGTGCCCTGGGCGAAGCTGACGGCGCTCTGGAAGTATTGCGTGGCCATTTTGACGTCGCGGATGCTGAGGCAGAGGGCGCCGAGGTTGGAGAGGATACGGACCAGTCCGCGGTAGTCTTCGATTTTGCGGGCTTGCTGCAGGGCAGCGTTGAGGAATTGTTGGGCGCGGGGGAAGTCTTTCTGGCGGATGAACAGGGTTCCGAGCTGGTTGTAGGCGGTCCAGGTGAGTTTGCGGTCGTCGGCGTTCTGGAGATTGAGATCGCCGATGGTTTCGACTTTTTTGGAGACTTCCATGAGCAGGCTGGCGGCGCGGGGGAGCTGGTTTTCTTTTTCGAAGAGCTGTGCCAGGGCGAGCAGGGCTTTGATTTCAACTTTGGGGAGCTCGGCTTGCCCGGCTTGTTCTTTGAGGGTGCTGAGGTCTTCGGAGCTTTGTTGGATGCCGCCGGCTTCCATTTCGATGAGGCCTTTTTCGTAGAGGAGATCGAGGCGCGTGGCGGTGGGGATGCCGTCGATTTCTTCGTGCAGGGGAGGCAGGGTGTCGATGAGGCGTTGTGCGTCTTCGAGGCGTCCGGATTCGCGCAGGGCGATGAGCTGGTGTGCGGCGGCCTGGATGCGTGTGGGGTTGGTGGCAGGGATGTTGTTTTCGTCGAGCAGCTCGAGGGCGTCCTGGATGTGTTCGATGGCGTTTTCGTAGTCGTAAAGATCGAGCATGAGCGCGCCGGCGACGACGAGGTAATGTGCAGCGCCTTCGAAGTTGTTGATGCTGCGGTAGTGGAAAGCGAGCATCATGGGGTGTTCGAGCGGATCGATGGCGGCGTATTCGGGCGCGTTTTCGAGAAAGTTGATGATCTGGTTGTGGATTTGCTCGCGGGTGGCGATGGGCAGGCGCTGGTAAATGATGTTGCGCAGCGCGCGCGGGTGGAAGGCAATGTGGACGCGCTGGTGCGAGTCCAGGCGTGCTTCCATGAAGTTGAGGGCGAGCAGATCCTGGAGGCCTTGCTGGGGATCGAGGGTGGAGGGGACGATCTGGAAGAAGAAATCTTCGCGGAATCCTTCGCCGAGCACGGAGGCGACGGCAAGCAGGTCGCGGAGTCTGGCGGGGAGCATGTCGATGCGCTCGGCCAGAAGTTCCTGGAGGTTGAGGGGGATGCCGGACTGGTTGAGGTCGATGTCGTCAAGGATGCGGCCGCTGCTTTGTTTGAGTAGAGCGCGGATGAGTTCGCGCAAAAAGAGGGGATTGCCGCTGGTGCGCAGGTGTAATTGGGCGACGACGTTCTGGGGCGGCGTGTAGCCGAGCATCTGGGCGATGAATTGGCGGGATTCGTGTTCGTTGAGGCCGGCGACGGGTAAGATTTCGAAGTTTCCGGGCAGGCCGTGGTCCAGGGCGCTGGATTCGATGCGGTAGGTAACGAGTACCAGGACGGGTTGTTTCTGGATGCCGGAGAGCAGGCTGTTGAGGAGCTTTAAAAAGAGGCGGTCGTTGATGTCGAGGTCATCGACGACGAGCATGACGGGCCCGGTTTTCATGGCGAAGCGCATCATGCGGTACAGAAGTGCGGAGGCGAAGTGCAAAAGGCCGTTGGGGTCTTCCCAGGGCAGGGTCAGGCTTTGTTTGTTTTCGGTTTCGCCGAGGAAGTATTGGACGGCGGCGTCGAGGTTTTGTTTGAGGCCGGTGGCTTCGCAGGCTTTGCGGATCAGGGTGGCGGGATCTTTGTAGGTGCGTGCGATCTGGCGGATCCAGGCCAGGACGGGGGCCAGGCTTTCGTTGCTTTGTGTGTCGGATTTGGTGGCCTGGAAGATGTTCCAGCCGTTTTGCTGCTGATCTTCGAGGAAGCGGTTGAGGAGGACGGTTTTGCCGGTGCCGAGGTCGCCGAGCATGGCGACGCCGCCGCCGTGGGAGTTGGTGCGGACGTCGGTTGCGCGGCGGACGAGTTCGTCGAAGAGGGCGGGGCGCGGAACGTAGACGTCGATTTCTTCGAGGTTTTGTTCGATATCGGCCTGAGCGGCCGCGGCGACCTTGGTGAGTTCGAGGACTTCGCAGACGGATTCGCCGGCAATGATGCGGGGCGCGTCGTAGAGTACTTGTTCGCGGGTGAGTTCGATGAGCTGGTCGTCGACGAAGATTTTTGCATCGCGTACGCCTCGGGCGATGTCGATGGCGTGATCGATGGCTTCGCCGTAGGCGTTTCCGCCGCGTCGGTCGGAGATGTAGACTTCGCCGTACGTGAGCGCGAGGCCGATGTGTTCGGCGCCGTATTCAAGGGCGCGCAGGCGTTTTTGGAGAGCGAGTGCGCATTCGATGGCGCGGATGTTGTCGCCGACGCGTGCGCGGCGCGCGCCAAAGAGGACGGTGTAGGTTCCGCCCAGGCTGTTTTCGAGTTCGCCTTCGTAGTGGGCGACGGTTTCGCGGATGTACTGGCCTTCCTGTGCGCTTCGGCGGGCGATTTCTTCGGGATCGATGCCTTCGCGGCGGCGTGCGCGTTGCTGGATGGTGAGAACGGCGACTTTGCGTCGCTCTCCCATCAGGTTGCTTTCGAGTTCGCCGATGCCGAAGGTCTGGTCGAGGATGGAGGTTCCCTGGGCGATGGCGGTGGCGAGTCGTTGGGAGTCGCCGAGGTGCTGGGAATCGGCGAGTCCGAAGTTGCCGGAGCGGCTATAGAGGCTGCTGATGCCGGGGCGTCCGGTGTCGGTGAAGGTGCCGCCGGGGCGGCTTCGCGCCTGGGTTCCGGTGTTGCTTCGGATCAGGCCGCTGCGTGAAATGGGGCCGCTGTAGTTGTCGGAGGCGACGTCACTGATTTCGTTGCCCAGGCCGTAGCTGTAGCGCAGACCGGTGTGGGAGTGTGAGCCGGTGTCGGTTGCCAGGAGTTCGTGTTGTGCGTCGAGCAGGGCCTGACGCATTTCGCCGGCGTTCTGGTAGCGCTTGTTGATGTTGCGCTCCATGGCTTTGAGGGCGATGTCTTCGAGAATGGAAGGGATGCGGTGTGCTTTGACGACTTCGGAGGGGCGGCGGATGTTCATCTGCATGACGCGTCCGATGATGCTGACGGCGTCTTTGTCGTGGAAGAGGCGTTTGCGGGTGAGCATTTCGTAGAGGATAACGCCGACGGACCAGATGTCGGCGCGGCCGTCGAGGTCGCGGCGCATGATCTGTTCGGGGCTCATGTAATCGAAGGTTCCAACGATGTTGCCGGCCTGTGTGTAGGGGCCGACTTCCATGGCGGGGCCTTTGATTTTGGCGATGCCGAAGTCGAGGACTTTGACGAAGTCGGATTGCCCGGCGACTTCTTCGAGCATGATGTTGGCGGGTTTTAAGTCGCAGTGAATGATGCCGTCGGTGTGGGCCTGTTCGAGTGCGCTTAAAAGCTGGCTTAAGATGGTGCAGACGCGGACGGGATCGAGCGGGTAGTCTTGTTTGATGACGTCTTTGAGGGTGCGTCCGGGCAGGTGCTCCATGACCAGGTAGAGCAGTCCGCTTTCTTCTTTGCCGTAGTCGAGGATGCTGATGATGTTGGGGTGGCGGAGTCGGTTGATGGCCTGGACTTCGCGCATGAAATAGTGTTCGCCGTCGGGATTGCTTTCGGAGGGTTTGAGGACTTTGATGGCGACCTGGCGTTCCAGGGGGAACTGGGTTGCGGCGTAGACGTTGCCCATGCCGCCTTCGCCGATTTTTCGGTCGAGGCGGTACATGCCTTTGAGTGTGAGGCCGATGAAGGGATCGACTTCTTTTTTCGCTTTGCTTTTTGGTGTGGCGGCCGGAATTTGCGGCTCACGGGATTCCACGGGCAAAAGCGCGTCCTCGGCGTCGAGATCGGCGAGCAAAGACGGATCGTCAGGGAAAAGCGGTTCGATTTCGATGTCGTCGATGTCGATGATGTCGGGGAAGTTCTTGTCGTCGCTCATACTACTCAGGGCATCAGCTCCGGTACCGGCGTGTTCGGGGCGGAGGATCGGTCGGGCTTATTTTTCTTTGACGTCCATCAATTCAGCGATGATGGCTTCGCGTTTTTTGCGTTCTTCGGCGATCAGATCCTCGACGGTTTGTTTGAGCGCGGATTCGTTCTGGTCGATCCATTTGAAGGCGTTTTCGACGATATCGCCGGCATCGATGAGTCCGACGTACCACTGGTTGTCGGCGGCGCGGACGAGGGGGAATTCTTGTTGTCCGCGGGTGACGATGATGGCGGCGTTTCCGTCTTCGGAGATCTGGATCTCGCGCACGTTGGAGCCAAAGCGTACGCCGTCGGCTGCGGGTAGAAGCTGCGGCTGGAAGACTTTTGCGAAGAGTTGGTGGCCGTTTTTGGCGGATTCAGTCAGCTCGACGCCGGACTGGCGGCGTGCGAGGCGGTGATCGGTCTGGGGCAGGTATCGGTCGATGAAAACGCCCATCTGGACGAGTTGCTCGTAACGCTGCTGGAAGTAATCGTGGGTGGCCTGGTCGCTGCGCTGCCAGATGGTGTCGATATCGCCTTCAAACAGGGCGTCGCGGAAGATCAGGTAGGCGTCTTCCGGTTTGGTCGGATCGAGTTCGCTGTTGCAGGCGGTTCCGAGCACTGTCAAAAGGCAGAGCATGGGAAAGAGCAAGACCAGGAGAGTTTTTTTGTGGGATTGGAAAGGTGAAAAAGGCTTCATCGACAACGGAGGGAATGAGTAGGCCGGTGGGGAGATGGGACAATCCATAAACAGTGTGAAAGTGTAGCCTGTCATTTGTCGTCCTGTAAAGCGCACGTGAAGGCGCGGAGGCGCAAATTGCGGCGAAGGCCAAGCAGGGCATGTCTCGCGCGAAGCCGCGAAGCCGCGAAGAAAAAGCACTACAAAGGCAAGAAAGGCAAAAGGCGCACGCGAAGGCGCGGAGGTGCAAGTTGCCGCGAAGGAAAGGCGGAGGGTTGAAGGGTTGCACGGCTTAATAAGGCGTTGCAGGCGGTTGGTGGTGGGTTGCACGGCTTATTAACGCGTTGCAGGCGGTTGGTGGTGGGTTGCACGGCTTAATAAGGCGTTGCAGGCGGTTGGTGGTGGGTTGCAATGGCTTAATAAGGCGTTGCAGGCGGTTGGTGGTGGGTTGCA
>JBEBUW010000073.1:0-21640 GCA_040393065.1 Lujinxingia vulgaris
GCCGACCGGCATAGTCAACCCACCGTCTCATGCTCCAGGAGCCCGGATACGTGCCCTGCTTTCTGCCAGTACAAACCTTCTGTACAAGCCACCACACCGCCAGAAAACAGGGCTGTGCGAAAAATTCTCGTCCTTATTCGCAGTCCTTTGGGCCTACAACCATGTTTCCTACAACAGGCCCGCGGGTTTCACGCAACCAGGTCACCCTACCGTAGCGCCTCTTTGGCACCTTCTCTCTCCCGAAGAAGAACCGTCGACATCAGGCGGGATTTCCCTATGGCCACTCGGGAAAACTGCTAACCCAACTCACTGACGCTCGCCAACCGGCTCTTCCCGGGTACTGATGAGGGAAGGGCTTCCGACTTGCTGGATCTGTTTTCGGAGATTTTTGGAAAATGTTGCCTGCTATTTGTAAATATCTAAGAAAAAATCAAATTCTCCTGGCGCCGCGAGCGCAAACGTGGAGAAGTAGGGCTGTTTTCTAAGAATTTACAGAATCGAATGACTGAATCGCGCCAAGGTATTGAAGAGTAGCATCTCCAGGGTTCGCTGCTCCCATGATCCCTCCCATTATGGCAACTCCATAAGCCCCGGCATGCAGGCAATCCAGTGTGTTTTCGGGCGAAATACCACCGAGTGCATATACAGGAATGGTTAAATTCCTGGCAACCTGAGCCAGACCTTCAAGATGAAGGGCCGGGCCATAGCCTGGTTTGGAAGCAGATAAAAATACGGGGCTGATCGTAACAAAGGTCGCTCCTTGTTCTTCAGCCTCGATCGCTTCCTCAAGAGAATGGGTGGAAACGCCGATAATGGCAGCACTGCCAAGCCTTTCGCGTAACTCTGCAATCGAGAGGCCATAGCCAGGGCGATGGACCCCATCAAAGCCGGGCAACATGACGGAGCGTGTATGAGTGTTCGTTAGCCAGATCGTTTCCGTGGAACCGGCAATTTCTGTAAGCTGTTGGCCGATTGTTTGCAGCGTCGGCCATTCAACCTGTTTATCACGCAGCTGAAAGAATCGCGCCCCCGCCTGCATCGCCTCTCTGACCGTGGTGATCAGGCTTCCGGTTGCTGACTGCGCACTTGCCGAGTCTGTGATCACGTACAGACGCGGCAAAACAACAGGAGGTTGAGATTGGCTCGAGAAATCAAGATTCTTCAAGGCTGGGCAACATCCCGACGATAGGTGAGGAAGCCTCGGCATAAAGACGGCGTGGAATCCGCCCGGCCAGATAGGCTGCCCGACCACTTTCGACCGCTAAACGAAACGCCCTGGCCATAGCCACCGGATCTTTGGCGCCTGAAATCGCAGTATTCAAAAGCACGGCATCACAGCCCAGCTCCATTGCAAGTACGGCGTCCGAAGCGGTGCCCACGCCGGCATCCAGAATCATGGGAACTTCTAAGAACTCGCGAATGATCTGAAAGTTATATGGATTTCGAATCCCCATACCACTGCCAATGGGAGAGCCAAGTGGCATAACGGCCGCGCAGCCAATATCCTGAAGCTTTCGGCACAGAACAGGATCATCATTGGAATACGCCATCACGACAAAACCGTCCGCGACGAGCTCACGCGCCGCAATAAGCAACTGCTCGCTATCGGGCAGCAATGTTTGATCGTCCGCAATTACCTCGAGTTTGATCAGATCCGTCTCCAGAGCTTCACGCGCAAGCTGCGCCGTGAACACAGCATCACGGGCGGTAAAACAACCGGCCGTATTGGGCAAAAGCGTGTACTGTCCCCCCAGCACATCGAGAACCCCGAAATCTTTGGAGGCCGCAAGATCTACACGCCGAATCGCGACCGTGACAAGTTCCGTACCACTTTCCTGAACCGACTCAAGCATGAGCTGATAATTGGCAAAACGAGCGGTGCCCACTAGCAAGCGGCTCTGGAAACGATAAGGGCCAACTTGCAGAAAATCTTCGTTCATAGATGTACCTGTTGATTGTGCACAAAAGTCGCGTCAGCCACCCTGCGTAGCCCGGATGATCTCGATGATGTCGCCGTCGGCAAGCTGCGTTTGTGGCCACTGACTTTTAGGAATAATGCGATCGTTGATGGCAACTGCGATTCCGCGCTGTTCTTTGAGCTCAAACCCGGCAAGCAAGTCGGTAACCTTGAGATTCGATTCGTTGGGAAACTGCTGTTGCTGTCCGTTTACCTGTATGTTCATGAATTCTCCATAGAAACGAATTGTCAGTCTGGATCTTTGGCACACGCCCAATTCGCTGGCAAGAGCGATAAAAGGAATCAAGCACTCGATGGGCGTGGCGCATTGTACTTGTGAAAAGAACACAAAAAAGCCCCGAAAAATTCGGGGCTTTACGAGCGTTCATGCCGGTACAGGTAGAAGGTATCTTTCAATCCATGAGTGCGGCAGTCTTACGGAGTCTCGACAATATGAGCGACGGCTCGTCCGGTTTGCGGATCGGAATAGACCAGGACAGAAATAAAGTCTTTGCCGCGTGCATACGTCGTGATCTCGGCACCATCGTAAGGAAGAAAGCCCTTTTCTTTTAGCTCTGCCATGACATTGGCCGATTCCGTGGGGCGCCAGCCACGGTTTCCAAGTGCCTGGTCATAAAACCGATTGGTGGCTTCCACCGTATTGTGTCCCGAAAAGATTGTCTGCGTATAACCGGATTCTTTGTCTTCGCCGGCAAAACGCATTTCGCGCTCGCAACCAATGCAGGCCGGGATAGCGGCATCCACCGAGTAGTCGAGACCCTGACCACGCTGCTGCCATTTATCAAAGCTCAGGTTTTCATCGCTCCAGGTGGCAGTCACCGTGGTTTTTGTGCTTCCTTCCGATCTCCAGGCTTCGATAAAGCGCATGGATTTGATGGAATCCTCAAGATTTCCGTTTTCTGCAACATTGATAAACATGTCCGCGGCACTTTTCGCATTGTTCTTGGTTTGCGAACCACTCATGGTGATGTGATTGGGCGTGACATCGATGGGCACAACGCCGCCGGTGAAAAACTCTTCCCAGTGCTCAAAAGACTTCATGGCAACAGGCATCTGCTCTGCCGTGAGATTCAGTGCATCTGCCGGAAGCGGTGCAGCAGCCGTTACATGTTTCTTTTTATTGATTTTATTACGAACAAAGCCGTCTTGCAGACGTGCGGTCACCTCGGCAGGAGATTCCGAGGTTTCCATCATGGAAAAGAAAAATGTATTGCCGTTCCAGTCATAAGAGCGCGGCTTTGCAAAGCCTTCTTCCATCAGGGTAGTGACGAAACGCTGTTGATTGGATTTAAGCGGCATAATGCCACCCCAGGAAATGTCTGCATCGGCTTCGGCCACGCTGAGTTCCTGAGGGGATTTGGCGGTTAAGATGACGGATGCGATTGCGGCAATGATTGCGACCGCGCCGGTTGTTTTGGCAAAGCCTGTCAAAAGGGCTTTCGTTTGGATTGTCATCGTTCTACCTGGGCGTATATGGGAGGCTCAAAAGATTTATATATTGATAGAAATCATATAAAAATCAGGGGCAGCCTTCAGGTTTTGGATTTTTGTTGCACTCTTTTTTCTTGTCTTCCGCTTCTTTTTGTTTGTCTTCGCTGTCTTTGTTGTTTTTATCGATTTTATCACCCCAGTCGGTGGGGATACCCAGGTCGTTTTCGCCGCTGCTATTTCCGCTGCCTTCCCATTCGGATTCACCGAAGTTCATCATGACGCTGTAGTTGTCGCTGCTGTCGAGTTCTGCCATCAGGCGAGCCACGGCAAATGTCTGAAATCCGTTTTCAACAGGACTTGGCGCTGCGATCACGTCGTAATGAAAATCTGGCGCGAAGCTTGTGCCACGGAGCAATGAGATGGATTCGGTATGTCGGCCGTGTGCCATACCATAACGAATGCCAGCACCGAACGAAACCGTAAGGCCGGAGCCGGAGACGAGTTTTGTGAGAATGGTTTTTACACCGCCTCCACTCATGCTCATCACGGATCGAGCTGCATTATCGTTTACAATGCTGTCCGGATACTCCGCGTCACCAATGATATCTTTTGGATTTTCGGTCAGATCATCAACGGAATTGGTAACCAGTGAAATCGGCAGGGTTTTCGAGAAAGATTCACCCCAGTGACCTTCGGCAGCCTGAAAACCAGAAGCGACCGCTTCAAATCCATCACCAATGCCTCGTCCGAGATCTGCAGACGTAGAAGCGGCATTTGCGCCTCCTGTCGACGGGAATGCCCATTCGCTGTCTAAGCCGCTGGTGCTGGTGTCGACCGCCATGGCCCACATTTTATTCTGGGCAATCATCTGTACTTTTGTGGATTCAATCCCGAGTTTTCCCAGGTTGATGACTCCGATAAAAACTGTAATCCAGATGGGTAAGAACAGGATGAATTCGGTAAGGGCCGCGCCTTTTTGATTCCGGTGAAAACGTCTGGCTATGAGTTTCAAATAATTATTCATCGCGATACCCCCGGCACATTGTCTTTGCCCATGGCGCTGGTGCTGAGCTCGATGCGCAGAAGATCTGCAGCAGCTCCTTCGAGTGTCGCTCCATCGCTGTCAACGATTTTATCCAGTGCAGCACCGAGAATCATATAGGGCGCCACGTCTCTCCAGGCGTTGCTAAGTTCTATATCACTTTGCCATTCACCGGGCAGCGATACGGGACGCATACGCGCGGTCCATGAGGGATACCAGGCGCTTGGTTTTCCGCCCTGAAAGGAAATTTCAGAACGTGCCATGCCCCAGTAGCCGCCACTTTTGTAGATCAGAGAATCCTGATCATGCTCGTCCTTTAAGAAACCGTATTTTTTACGTTCTTCGTCATTATTCATGCGCTTGTCTCCTGATTTATAGGCAAAAACCAGGTTAGAACTATCAAGCTGCCATTCTTCGGCAGAAGAATATTTTTTCATGTCGTAGGGAGCGCCCTCATCGCCAAAGACTTTTTCTTGAATCTTGCAGGCGGGTATCATGTTGGGAACGGCGAGCAGGCCGGTCAGAGCACAGATAACAGGGGGCTGCCAACCGCCCGATGTACAGGCATTCGGGCCGCTTTTAAGAGCATAGTCGGCAACGTGAACAACGATATCCCAGTCGCCAATAACGCGCTTGCACATATTGGAGTAATTTTTGGATGGGTCGTCTTTTTGAACTGGCAGACTGTCGGTTTTTCCTGACTGGCTGAGCATGCTGCTGACCGAGCTGGGCAGCAGTTTGGGAGCCGGGAAAGAAGCGGTCATCGAAGCGCCGTTACGTGTTCCACGCAGGAATTGTTCGGACCAACCCCACCAGGGAGTCAGCTCCATCATGTATTCCTGGTAACTGTTGAGCGCTTTCATATCTCTACCGAAATAGTTTGAGTTTAGATCTCCGGCAAAGACCCCTAAGTCCGGGGCCTCCTTCCCCATAATGATACCTATTTTTACCGTAAATTCGGTGACTTGTTCACAGATAGGCGTGAGCGCTCCGAACGTAGGTATGTTGGCAATCCAGCATGCGACAGACAGAGCAATACCCAGGACCAAAAGCTCAGTATAAGCCAGCCAAAGCGCTACATAATAGGACGTCATGCCAAAGGTGACGCGCTTTGCAACGTTTGAAAAGGCAATCATGTTCATGGAGCGCGCTTCAATGGAAGACTGGCTCCAGGCTGCAGCGTCCGCTGCGGCCGAGACTGTAATCTTGTCGCGTGATGCCCGGCCTGTATCAAAAATCACCAGGCTGATCATGAAAATGATGAGGATCGCCGCCAGAACAAGCAGAGCAACGGCACCACTTTGTTCTCGATGCAACTGGCCAAGGCGCTGTTGTACTCGTTGTTTCATCGATATGGTATTCATGAGATTCATCCATTTAGTTTGAGGAACTCTGGCAACAAGCGCTCTTACCAACCACCACCGGCACCGCCCTGGATCTCTCCTTTAACATTGGGAGAGCCCGGCTTATCGGAGCCATCGTATTCTTTAAAGCTATCGTCATTGGGCATGGCTGTGTTGGGTTGCCATGCCTGAGCTTTAAGCGTGTAAGTCCGTTTGTAAGTAGAATAATATCCGCCGCGCATACCTGGCGAACTTGTATTGAGGCCGAGAATTCCTCCGCTGTGTTGTCCGAACACATAACCCACCAGAGGCATCACCTGATTGTGGTGATAGGTAAGCGTGGCACCAAGCTCAGCTCCGGTGATGGGAGTGATTTCGGTGGCCAGGTAGGCATGTGTGTATTTGGTCAGCGATCGGAGCAAGAAGGTAGATTTATCGAGTGCATCGGCGAGCGTTAAGTTTTTCTCGCTGGTGCTTTTCAGGTTTACTGAGCCCAGATCGGCAGCGAGATCGGTGATGTCGGAAGGAACCATATGGCCCAGTGGTACCTGTGCGGTGAGCAGGGCGCGGCGGCTGGCTTTGAACTCATTGGAAAGTTCGGTGGGGATGATGGTGAAACTCCCCGGTGCGATCGGAGTCATCACCTGGGCCGCAGCAATGCGTGCTCGGTCGGCAGGATTGGCGGAGGCACGACCACTGTCGACTTCGGGCTGCCAAACCCAGACGGCACGGGCAGCTTCGTAGACAGCAACATTGGCAAGCATTCCAGCCATATTATTGATGGAGAGCTGTGCCATGCCGAAGGTAAGCAGCAAGAAAACTGGCAGAATAATCAGAAATTCGGTGAGGACGGTGCCCCGGGCAGCGCGCAATCGCTGTTTGGCTGGTGCGGCGCGGTGCAAGGCAACGAGTTTGTACAGAATCACGCACATGGCCCAGATGCAGGCGGCCAGGCCTAGCTGAATCGCGAGCTGAGAGACATTCATGCTGCGAATATCCGGTACATTGGCACTGTACTGAAACAACGCTTGCAAAGAATGCAGCGGAAGAACGGCCCAGGCGAGCAAAATAGCAACGAGCAATGTCATCAAAATATGGACAATAGCCTGCATGGCGTAACCAAGAATATATTGGGAACCGTTGCGAGGCTGTTTTTCTGTGGAATCCATTTTTATCTCTCACCAGTTTGAGCTGTATGTGGAGGAAGTCTTCGCAGCAATCATTATAATCGAAGCAATTTTCATGCCGAAACGTGATTTTATTGGAAAATTAATCAATCCTCGATATTTCGGCGACATTGTTGGAGCATTTCTATTCGGGCACACTTAAAACCGTGACAAGGTGGCACAGATAATCAGGACATCGTGCCCCGGAACAACGGTTCTAGAGCCTTTGGAGCATTGGACAATCAACTTGTTCATAAACTCTCAGGGTTCTGTCTTATAGAGCATTTTACGTTCAAATTACAATTCTGCTGTGGTTAATTTAACAGCCCCGGGGTATCTGGAGGGCTGTAACTCGGGCAGATTTTCGTTGCTATGCAACTAAGCATGCATCCGAACGGGCGAAATAACCAGATGTCGAATACAAAAAAAGCGGGTCGGAGCGTTGGCCATCGAATGGGACTGGCCGCGATGATTCTGGCGGTCAGTATTTTGCTGAGCCGGGTGTTGGGCTTTTTACGTGATGCGGTCATCGCCAACCAGTACGGTGCGAGTGCGATGACGGATGCGTACTACGCGGCGTTTACGTTGCCGGATTTGATGAATTATTTTCTGGCCGGCGGCACGCTTTCGATCACGTTCATTCCGTTGTTTTCGTCGTATATGGCGCGTGACGATGAAGAAGGTGGCTGGCGCCTGTTTTCGACGGTTGCGACAACCATGGGGTGTGTGCTGGCTTTTGTCAGTTTGCTGGGGATTGTTTTTGCGCCAACGCTGGTCGGGTGGCTGAACCCCGGGTTTAGCGATGCCGAGCAGATGCAGATGGCAGTCACGATGACACGGATCGTGATTCCGGCGCAGATCGCTTTTTACCTGGGTGGGCTTTTGCAGGCGACGTTGTTTGTGCGCGAGGTTTTCTGGCCCTCGGCGATAGCGCCGCTGATTTATAATGGAAGCATTATTCTGGGCGGCTTACTGCTTGATCCGTGGTTTGGGATTCAGGGCTTTTCGATCGGAGTCGTGGTGGGGGCCTTGCTCGGGCCGCTGGCCTTGCCGTTGTGGGCGGCACGTAAGACGGTTCGGTTTCGGTTTCGGTTTGCGCCGCGCGATGCGGATTTTAAGGCTTTTTTGTGGCTGACATTGCCGCTCATGCTGGGTGTAAGCCTGGTGACGGTGGACGAGTGGTTGCTGAAGTATTTTGGTTCCATGCATGAACAGGGGGCAATTACCTGGCTGAATAACTCGCGTAAACTGATGATGGTGCTGTTTGCGGTCATCGGACAGGCGGCAGGGCAGGCGGCGCTGCCGTATTTGAGCCGGATGTTTCATGAAGGCAAAGAGCGTGAAATGGGGGAAATGCTTGCGCAGAGTTTGCAGCGCGTGGTGTTTTTGTCGACCATCAGCGCTGCGGGGCTGATCGCGGTTGCCTATCCGTTGGTGCATCTGGTGTTTCGGCATGGGGCATTCAGTGTGGCGGATGCCGATGGCACGGCGGAATTGCTGATATTTTTCTCGCTAGGACTGATGGCCTGGAGTGCGCAAACCGTGATGGTGCGCGGTTTTTATGCGCGTCAGGATACGCTGACGCCGATGATCATCGGGACCGTCGTTGCGCTGGGCGTATTGCCGATTTATTTCGGGCTAGATCAGGCTTTTGGGCTGGCAGGACTGGCGGCAGCGACGTCGCTTGGAATTACGATCAATGTTGTCGTGACGGCGATTGTGTATCGAAGGCGCGGGCGGACCTTGCCCCTGCGCCCGATTGGCGACGGGTTGTGGCGCGGTTCCGTCCTGGCGGTGAGCGCCGGGCTTTCTGCCTGGGGGGTGGGTTATGCGGTTTCGCCGTTTTTGGAAAATTATGGTCGAATCGGCGAGCTGGCAGAACTTGTGGCGATGGGGATTGTTTTTGGTGGAGTGATCGGACTGCTGGCGCTTATGATTCGGCCGCCGGAACTGGAATTTATTGTGAAACGTGTGCGGAACAGAATTTTCAGGTCTTCGTAACTTCGTCAACGAAGTCATAGGTGGGGTGGGGCAGAACTCGAAAAATAACCGGAAACAAAAGAATCAGTGAAGAACGCAAAAATGCCGCCATGGTACAGTCCATGGCGGCATTTTTGTTGATTCTTAATGAGACCGTTTATTAATCCTGGATGCGATCGCGCAGGCTCGGAGCCGCCTTGAAAGCAACCGATTTCGAAGCGGCGATCTGGATGGTCTCGCCACTGCGGGGGTTGCGGCCTTCACGGGCTTTGCGATGCTTTACCGTAAACGTTCCAAAATTCGGGTATGCAAAACGCTCGGTTTCCTGGATGACGCCGGAAACAATATCAAAAAGAGCGTCGATGATTTCGCCGGTTTCTTTTTTATTGAGATTAATGCCTTTCTCAGCAGCGGCGTCGTTTACAGCGTTGATCAGTTCGGACTTCGTCATGGTGGTATCCCCTTACAAGACAATGGTTACAATAAAAAAGCCAAGCATCTACAGCTACTCAAACACCGACAAGGTTAAGAACCTTAATAAAACTTCACATACGTCAATGATGGTGCGGAATTTAAGACGTCGCGACAATATGAGCGCCTCATTCCGATGTCAAGCAGTTACGGACTACTATCCACTGTTTTCTATGAAAAATCTGCGAAATACAAGCAGATTTTTCACTGGCTTACAGCGTTTCAACGACTAATGGACGCGTAGTATTTCTGCGGCGATTTGCGGACTTGCCACCGGCCGGCCGCTCTTCTCTGCATGTTCCGCAATGATTTCAACAAGTTCCCAGCTTCCTTTCGCAAGCTGTCCTCGCGATACATAAATGTTGTCTTCAAGCCCCACACGCACATGGCCGCCAAGTTCAATGGCGCGGTAGGCGAGTGGCAATTCGTGTCTTCCCATGCCGGCGACAGACCAGGTGCTGCCTTCGGGAATCATGGAAACGAGAAAGTCGAGGTTTTCTGGACGTGCACCCATACCGCCAGGAACGCCCAGGACAAAATCAAAATGCAGCGGCCCTTCGAGCAGACCTTCGTCAAGTAGCCGGAGGGCAGTATCAACCATACCGGTGTCAAAGATTTCAATTTCAGGACGGATTTTCAGTTCCTGTAGACGCTGCGCAATGGTGCGAACCATGGGCAGGCTATTCATGAAAACATCGTCGCCGAAATTGACAGTGCCCGTCGTGAGCGTTGCCATGTCGGGTAAATGCACGAGCCCTTCAATACGTTCTTCGACGCTCATGCCGACAGCACCGCCGGTAGAAAACTGAACGAGTACATCGGACTGGGCGCGGATTTTCGAGAGGATCTGCGAGAAGGTTTCCTGGTCCTGGGTCGGCGTTCCGTCATCGCGGCGACCGTGAACGTGCACCATAGCAGCGCCGACTTCGCGGCAGCGGACGGCTTCGGCTGCGATTTCATCCGGCGTGTAGGGCACATACGGTGTGTGTTCACGCATGACTTCGGCGCCGACGATCGCGGCGGTAATGATCAATGGTTTTTGAGCGGTGTTCTGGGTCATCGCTGGCGCTCCCTGGGGACAACGCAGGTGCCGGTGGCGCGGCAAACTACGATCGGGGTTTCAAGCAGGTCGGCTGCTGTTCCATGGGGAAGATCAGGCCGTGGAATGATGACTTTGCGAGCTTCAAATTGCATTTTTCGGCTGGTATTGCCGACGGATGTAATTGTGCCGACAGCTTCGATGAAATCGCCGGCTTCGACGGGAGCCAGAAACTCGACGGAATCATAGGCGCGGAAGAGTCCTTCGTCACCATCATGGCGGATCAGGAGTTCCGTGGCGACGTCGCCAAAAAGTTTGAGCATGAACGCGCCGTCAACAAGGTTGCCGGCATAGTGGGCGTGTTCCATGCCGATGCGGATGCGGATCATCGCTTGTTCAGAGGACATGACATCTCCAGATGTGAACGGAAAACACAAAAAGATGGACAGTTGGCAGAGAAAATAAACGAAGGCGCCTTTTCATGAAAAGGCGCCTTCGGTGGTTAGAAACTATTGGTGGATTCGTCAAGCGAATCCAGTGCTGCTTTTATTAACGGCAAGTTGTATTGGGGAAACCTGCCAGCGTGTGATCGCAAACGACCTGATCGACCCAGATCATATCACCGCTCGGCCATTGCAGGGAGCCAACGCGCCAGAACTGTTTATTTTGCAAGCGTTTGTCGAGCAGCTCATATTTGAGGACACCCTGAACATAGATACGGAGCGTTGCGTCGGTGCCGCCACGGCCGTTGTCAGCGTAATAGTGAACGCCGATTTCGTAATTGCCGTTGAGCGGTTGGACGTGGTTGATGTTTTCGGTTGTTACCCCCCAGAGATCGTCAATATCCAGGGTTGCTTTGTTGGCAAGAGCGGGTGTAGAGCCCCAGGAAAGACCGGATGCCTTGCTATTCCAGTAAACCGTGTAGGTTCTGTCGTTCCATTTCGTGCCCTGCGGATGGCGGTAGTGCAAGTCAACGTCCGTTCCATTTCCGTTTCTGGGACTGGGCACAGCAGGCGTGAACCAGGTGAGCTGGATGTGGATTTCCTGACTTGGGACAACATGAATGGTTACGATGGACGGTTCGCAGCTGGCGAGTCCATCGGCATCATAGACGACGAGTTCGATTTCATAGTCACCGGCAAGGTCAAGCCAGAGTCTGGGTTCGGCGACGGTGTTGTTCGGGGTAAAGCGGGACTGCGAGTTGGAAGGACGGCTGCGTACCGACCATTCATACGTAAGCTGGCTGCTGCCGGAGCTGCGCGTGCCACTAAACTCAATATTCTGGAGCGGGCGGGCGAGCAGCTCGTCTTTGTACTGGGTCGTTCCTGCAATACGTGCTTCGGCAATCGCTTCGGGGCAAACAACATGCGAACCCTTACCTTTCACAGGAATTGTGAGGGAGGATTTGATGGGATCGTTGCTTTTGATCAGAATCGAGCCTTCATCCTCTACTTCGTCGGTCGGATCGTAGGTAACGGTGAAGTTCGTCGTTTCGCGCGGGCGAAGTTTGATCGGCTCGTCCAGCAGCCCGGGGGGAAGGAACTCGGCGGGTACGTCAAATTTGCCGCCGCCATCATCGCTGATTTCGATGGCGCTGATGACAAGTTCGGAACCAGCGCTGCAGTTTTCAATGGTGATTGCGCGACGTGAGGTACGGCCGATGGGGCTTGCGCCAAAGTTGATGAGCGCTTCGTCGGTGACGTTCATGCAGGCCGCGCCGCTGTTGCCGATCACATCGACCTTGTACTGCGGATCATTGGGATCGTTGGTATAGAAAACCAGTTCGCTGTTGGCCGGTTCGGTGTCGCCGGGGGCAAAATAAACTCGAATCGGGAAGGATTCGTCCGGCTCAAGGACAGATGGCCAGTTGTCGGTGTCGGTTTCCGGGTTGTTTTCTTCGATCGAAACGTTGGGATCTGGAAAGCTGATGCTGAAAGCAGAGCTTCCGGTCAGAATGATATCCTGAAAAATCAGCGGCGAGCGGCCGATATTTTGAACGATGGCAATTTGAGATTCTGTTGTGTTGGGTGCAACACGTTCAAAAGAGATCGTTCTCGGTGTGAAAATCTGGGGCGGGTTGGCCGTTGTCCGGATCGGAATATCATGTGTTCCGCCGGCGGATCCATTGCTACGGATGCGAATGGCTCCCGAGTCGGAAACCGGGTCAACCGGCGCATATTCTACGGTGAGGTCAAACGACTCATTGGTTTTGAGATTACGTGGTTCCCAGTCACCGACTTTGTTGAACTTGTTGGCGTTAGGCGCGCCGTTTTTGATGATTTCGATACTGGAAATTCTCAGCGTTCCGCTGCCCGTGTTGGAGATCGTAATGGAGCGCTGATCGGTTTCACCCAGATTGATCAGGTCAAAGTCCACGGAGCCGGGGGTCACGGTGAGGGTGGCCGTATCTACGCCGGAGATGTTTCCTTTGTCGTCAGCGCCGGTTTCATCGCTACAAGCCCAGGTAAAGCTGATGAGAAAGGTATAAAAGGCCAGCAGCGCAAAGCGTCGTATTCTATTTTTGGGGGGAGCAAACATTTCAATTTGTGTATTCATTTTCGTGCGCCTTTTAACCAATGATCTACGGCTTGTTCAGGGGAGATTCCTAAAAACAATAGAGATTTACCTGCGACAGTGTGCACAAGGTAAGAAGATTAGGAGAATATAGCAAAAAGTGCTGTGGATAGTCAAATTATGCGGGCTTTCCCCTGTTTTATTCAGGCCGATGGCTCGTGCAGCTCTTCGATATGTCCAAATCGTGTCATTCAGCGCACAAAAAAAGCGCCGCTTGGGGAAGCGGCGCTTTGTATGAGTGTCCAATCTGTATGTGATTTAGAGGTTCATTACCAGTATATGTTTAACGGCATTGTTCGTTGCCAAAGCCCCGGAAGGTGCCGCTGCACGCGACATTGTTTTGCGGAGTAATATCACCGCTCGGCCACTTAATGGTAGCGACATCCCAGAAGTAGCGATGTTTCAAGGTCTGGTCGCGGAATTCTGCTGCGAGCTGGCCGCTGATGTAGATTCTGACAGTCGCATCGGCATCACCAAATCCGTTGTCCTGAAAATAATGGACGCCGACTTTATAAGTCAGGTTTAGAGGGTTTTTGTGATTGACGTTTTCCGTGGTGACGCCCCACTGATCGTCAATATCCAGGGTTGCCATACTCGGTTCGCCAGCGGTGCCCCAGTTCTGGTGTTTATTTCTCCAATAAACGTCATACTGGTTGTCATTCCAGCCTTGGTTCAGGGGATGGAGGTAGTGCAAGTCGAGGTCGGTACCTCTATTTTCTATCGGGTTAGGCACAGCTTTGGCGTACCAGGTGAGCTGAAGATGGATATCGGCGCCAGGTACAACGTGGATGGTGACGATGGAGGATTCGCAGCTGGCGAGTCCTTCTGCGTCGCGGACGACGAGTTCGACCTGGTAGTCACCGGCAAGGTCGAGCCAGAGATTGGGTTCCGGAATGGTGGAGCTGGGGAGAATGCGCGATTGCGAGCCTGGAGGGCGGCTAAGAACCGTCCATTCGTAGGTAAGCGCACTTTCGCCGGAGCTTTGCAAGCCGCTGAACTCAATATCCTGAAGCGGACGTGCATTGACGACCTGTGAATATTCGCTGGTGCCTTTTACGCGGGCTTCGGCCACGGCGGTCGGGCAGGCAGTCAGAGAGCCTTTGCCTTCGACAGGGATTCTGAGCTGCATCTTGCTGGGATCGTTGTTGCGGATCAGCAATTCGCCAATATCTTCAACTTCCTGATCGGGATCGTAGGTGAGAACAAAGTTTGCGGCTTCGCGCGGGCGGATTGAAATCTGTCCAGAGGCCATTTCGGCCGGGAGCTGCTCGACGGGAATCTTGAATTTTCCATTGCCGTCATTGTTGAGCTCGATGGAAGTGATGATGAGATCGGAGCCGCCGCTGCAGTTTTCGATGGTCAGCGTGCGGCGCGATGTGCGTCCGATGAAGCTGGAGCCAAAGTTGATGCCGCTTTCGTCCGTAACCTGGATGCAGGGCGCGCCGCTGTTGCCGGCAATGGTGACTTCGTATTTGGGATCTTTGGGATCATTTGAATAGAGGAAAAGCTGAGCGGCAGCCGGTTCGGTATCCTCCGGCGTAAAGTGAATCCGTACCGGGAACGACTCGCCGGGCTCAAGGCTTGTGGGCCACTGATCGACTGTGTCGTTGGCAGGGGTTTCCAGGGATTCTGGATCCGGAAACGTAATTTTAAAGCTGTGATGGCCGGTCAGAACGATGTCTTCCATGTTCAGCGTAACGCGGCCGATATTCTGAATATGGATGATGCGGGTATCGGTGGTGCCCGGGCCAACACGCTCAAAGTTCAAAAGCGGCGGCGTAAAAATCTGAGGCTGAAGCAGGGCCGAATTGATCGGGATCTCGACGATCCGGTTATCGGGATCGTTGCTTTCGATTCGAATCAAACCAGAGCTGGTTACTTCGGAGAGCGGCGCGTATTCAACGGTAAGCTCGAATTCTTCGTTGGGTTTGAGTTCTGGAACGGTCCAGTCGCCCACTTTTTTGAAGGAATTGGCATTGGCGGGTTCCTGATTGATGAGGTCGACTTTATGAACCCGTAAAACACCGGTACCCGTGTTGGTAATGGTGAGTACTTGTTGGTCGGTGTCGCCTATGTTGACCAGGTCGAAATAAATCGAACTGGGAGAGACCGTGATTGTTGCCGGGTCAACGGTAGAGAAGTCGTCCTTTTTTTCTTCGTCTCCACAAGCGGCACCCAGACTGAGCACGACGGCGCAGAACATAAGGAACACAATGCGGTGCATGGTGCGGAAGTGGGCGAAGGATTCAGATTGTGGGTTCATTTCAATGCGCCTTTTTCAAGGATTTTGCAGCGTATTAGGTAGGACGAGCCTGAAGAAAAGAGGTAAATTGCCAGTACTCGGAATCGGCGCAGGCAATCGGAGCGGAACATAGCAAATTCTACTTCAGAGAGTCAAATTAAGGGCATGGCCTTCAGCCTGCTTTGATCAGGGTGTTTGGGGGCCGGAACGGAAAGATCGCAAATTAAATTACAAAGTCTTTGAATAAGCGGGAATAGGTTTGCGTCCGACGTGTGGTAAGCTCAGTTGGAACGTGATTTTTGCAGAAAGTCTCGATTCTCGAATGAAACCTGTCAGGAGAAACCCATGAAGCGCACATTTTTTTACTGTATTAGCTCGATAATGCTGGCTTTGTTTTTGCAGGGCTGTTTGATCGTTTCGGACGGCACTGAATATGACAGTTGCACGGACTGCTATGATTATGAGGTTTGTCAGACCTGGTGCGATGCGTGGACTTGCTGGGATGAGTGTCATTGGGAGACGAGCTGTTCGTATGTCTGCAATGACGCGCCTTATTACCCGGACAATGGCACGGTCGAGTGTTACAGCACGCTGGATTGCGAAGGTGATGCAATTTGCGTGAACGATTACTGCCATCGCCCGAATACCGAAGAGCGCGGCGTGAGCGGCCTGTGTCAGGTTTGTGAGACGCAGCAAGATTGTGTGGAAGAAAATGCGCGTTGCATCAGCTTGAATTTCGATCGGGTTTCGCGAAAGGGCGAGTCGATCTGTGCACGTGATTGCGAGTACAACACGGATTGCCCGACCGGGTTTGAGTGCGTCAACATCAGCGACGAGCCAGGTGTGCCGGCGCAGTGTTTGCCGAAAAAAGACAGCAACAATCTGCGGACGTGTAATGCCGGCGCAGATCTGGAATGTGTCCGCGCCACGGATTGCGCCGTGGGCGAAAGCTGCGTGAACAATGTGTGCAACGGTCCGAAAGATGCTGAATGCACCAGCAACACGCCGTGTGGAGCGGGCCAAGAATGCCGTAACTTCAAGTGTGAAGCTGTGGGCAGCCCGGAATGCCTGACGCGTTCGGATTGCGGCGCGACGGAAGTTTGCATCGACGGCGAGTGCATCAAACAAAATGCAGCGTGTGTGTTCAACGCAGAATGTGACGGCGGCGCCTGTGTAAACGGCGAGTGTGTGGCTTCGTGCTCGAAAGACGCGGATTGCGGTGCCAATGAGCGTTGCCGCCAGAATCTGTGCGAAGTCATCGAGTGTCGCCGCAATGCCGACTGCGCGGCCGGCAACCTGTGCGTGGAAGCCAAATGTGAGCAGGCCTGTGAAAAAGACAGCCACTGTAGCACGGGCTTTGTGTGCAACTCGTACAACTACTGCCAGCCAGATCCGAATGTAGAATGCCGTAGCACGGCCGAATGTGCCCGCGACGAAATCTGCACGGATGGCACGTGTGAAGCGCCCTGCTCCTGCAATCAAGATTGCGCGGTTGGTGAGGTCTGCAACCTGGATCAGGGATTGTGCGAGCCCGCTCCTGCCAATCCGGGTTCACAGCCGATTAGCTGCGAAGATACCTGCGGTTGCCCGAGCGGACTGAGCTGCACCAACGGAGTTTGCGGCTGAGCACATCCAGAAAAATACTCTAAAGATCGACTGACAGGTCGAGTATAGGCCCGCTAAAAAGCGCTCATTCCCGGAGGATGAGCGCTTTATTTTTTGCATATCGCGATGTGCTCGTCAGTTCTCTCGCTCCTGGTTGAAGAATGGCTGTCATGGATTATTCTAGAAAAATTGTCACTTGCGACGATTTTTGTTGACACAGGAAAATACATTGCCTATACACCATTTCGCTTTCGGGGTTGGAGCTTTTCAGAAGTTCCTGGGAGGTCCGAAAGAAGTCACGCGGAAGTGGCGGAATTGGTAGACGCGCTGGACTAAGGATCCAGTGTCCTTCAAAAAGACGTGGGGGTTCGACTCCCCCCTTCCGCACTCAGAGAAACCCCTTCATAGCTTCTATGAAGGGGTTTTCTTTTGCCTTTTGCGTGGTTTTCATGAAATGCGTGACGTTGCTTTAGCCAATGGCATTTTGAAATCATGACGTCATTCGTACCGTATCTGTTGGAAAATCCATGACATCTTCTCAAAACGATGCATCCGCCAACGAAAATTCAGGCGGAGGAAGTCCGGGGCGCGCAGAGCTTCTGCATGCTGCTGCGCAGGTTTTTGCGAATCGCGGTTATATGGGAGCTACCACCACTGCGATTGCGCAACTTGCCGGCGTTTCGCAGCCGTTGCTTTATCACCATTTTGGTTCCAAGAAAGGTCTGTGGACAGCGGTAATCAATGAAATTTTTGGTGGACTTCGCCTGGAGCTTGAACGTGTTGCGCTTGAATTTGCCGGTGCAACGCGAACCGAAAGGTTGACTGCACTGTTGAGTGCCTTTGTACGTTTTAGTGGTGGACATCCCGAGCTCGCCCGGCTGATTCACACCGAAAGCAGTGGTGGTGGCGAGGCTTTTGACGAACTCTATCAGCGCTGGGTGGCAGATCTGGTTGCTTTTTTTGAACGGGAAATTTCTGCTGCGCAGCAAGATCACACGATTCGCTCGCTGAATTCTGCTGCGCTGTATTTTGTGATCGTCGGTGCGGCCACTGAGCCTTTTATTCAGCCTCAAATCGCAGGCCGGACGTTCGGCGTGGATACGACCTCCAGCGATTTCATTGAAACGTACTGTGGAACTGTCGTCGAAGTGCTTTTGCGCGGTGTTCTGGCTGAGCCACGTTAAAATTTTTGTACATAGAGGAAGGTTTATCAAAAACTGTCGCAAGAGCGGGAATTGACAGGGAAATCTTGCACTTATAGATTTATCAGAACTCTGCTGATAGATTTATAAATGCAGCCCACTTTTCCGAGAAACTTGATGAACATTCCGACAAGCAAACGACAAAAAATTCGCCAGAAAATTCAGTCGGTTGTGCTTTCTGCTGATGTCTTCGGCAAGTCTTCAGAATTTTCTCAAAATTCGATTCCGCAACCGCCTCTGCGCCCGATTCTGGGAAATATCCCGGATATGGATCCGGAAATTCCCGTTCAATCCCTGATGAAACTCGCCGGGGAATACGGTCCGATTTATCGGCTGGAGTTTCCGACCAAGTCGATGCTCGTGATTAGTTCGCATGAACTGGTTGAGGAGATTTCTGATACCGAGCGTTTTGAAAAAATGGTGCACGGTCCGCTGATCGAGATTCGTGACCTGGCCGGCGATGCGCTCTTTACCGCGCATACGCACGAACCCAACTGGGGCAAGGCGCATCGGATTTTGATGCCGGCGTTTAGTCCTGTGACGGTACGTGGGTATTTCGATGCGATGGTCGATGTGGCCGAGCAGATGCTGACCAAATGGGCGCGGCTTGGGCCGGAGGTTTCGCTGGATGTCGCTGATAATATGACGCGTCTGACGCTGGATACGATCGCGTTGTGCGGATTCGACTATCGCTTCAACAGTTTTTATCAGCACGAAATGCATCCGTTTGTGGACGCGATGGTTCGCGCCCTGGCCGAAGCTGGAGCGCGTGCGCGGCGTCTTCCGTTGCAGACGCGTCTGATGTTGCTCACGCGTCGTCAGTATGCGGACGACATTCGCTTTATGAATCAGATTGTCGATGAGGTCATTGCTGAGCGTCGTCTGATGCCTGCTACCGAACGACCGAAAGATCTGCTCGGGCTTATGCTCGAAGGTCGAGATCCGGTCACGGGCGAGGGATTGGACGATGTGAATATTCGCCAGCAGATTGTGACGTTTCTGGTGGCGGGGCATGAAACAACCAGTGGCCTGTTGTCTTTTGCCGTTCATTTGTTGTTGGAGCATCCCGAGGTTCTGGCGCGCGCGCAGGCTGAGGCGGATGAAGTGCTGGGCAATGACACGCCGCGTTTTGAGCACATGGCAAAACTTGGTTATATCGACCAGATTTTGCGTGAAACGCTGCGTCTCTGGCCGACAGCGCCAGCGTACGCGTTGTTTCCGAAGGAAGATACGGTCATCGGAGGTCAGTACGCGGTGCAAGCCGGCGAGGAGCTGTTGGTGCTTTTGCCAACACTGCACCGTGATCGCAGTGTCTGGGGCGACGACGTCGAGCAATTTGATCCCGATCGCTTCGCGCCGGATCGGATCGATCGGATTCCGCCTAACGCGTGGAAGCCGTTTGGTCATGGTCAGCGAGCTTGTATCGGTCGCCCCTTTGCGATGCAGGAAGCCACGCTTGTGCTTGCGATGATGTTGCGCCGTTTTCATATTAGCGGCGTTGGAAGTTATAAACTCAATGTCAAAGAGACACTGACGCTTAAACCCGAAGGCTTACAGATCCGTGCGAAAGCGCGCATGAAGCTTCGCCAGGTTACGGTGCCGCAGCATTTTGCGATTCAGCCGGGCGGACTTGAGTTTATCGAACAGGCAACATCAGCCAATACTCAGCCTGCCTCGGATGCCTATCATCATGCCACGCCCCTGCTTGTTCTGTACGGATCCAACACGGGATCGGCTGGGATGTTTGCCCGGCGTATCGCCGATGACGCAGTCCGGCGTGGTTGGGACTGCAAAATTGCCTCGCTGGATGATTATACCGATAAGCTGCCGACTCAGGGCGCAGTTGTGATTGTAACGGCTTCGTACAACGGATTTCCGCCGGATAATGCCGCAAAATTCTGTGCCTGGCTGGATACATTGCCAGCCGATGCGCTGGCGGGGGTTCGGTTTGCTGTGTTTGGCTGTGGAGATCGCGATTGGGCTGCTACCTATCAGGCGATACCACGTCGGATCGATGAGGGGTTGAGGCGCGCCGGGGCCACGTACTTGATAGAGCGTGGTGAAGCCGATGCTCGAAGCGATTTCTTCGGTGAGTTTGAAGACTGGTATCAAACCTTCTGGCCTGCATTGGATGCTACTTTTGATGTTCAGACCGGGCAGCTCGAAGATAGCGGGCCGCGCTACCAGATTGAGAGGTTACGGCAGGCAGCAGATCTTCTTGCGAAAATCCACAACACGCGTCCTGCGACGGTTCTCGATAACCGCGAGCTTGTCGATATAAGTTCTCCGTTTGGCCGCTCCAAACGCCATCTGGAAATCGAACTTCCATCAGAACTTACGTATGCTGTGGGGGATTACCTGACGATTTTGCCCGAGAATGACCCGGAACGTGTTGCGCGGGCATGCCAGCACTTTGGCTTTGCGCCTGACGACTTTGTGCGTCTTTCCAAACCCGAGAATCCAACTGCGGACAACGCGTTACCCACGGATTCTCCCGTTCGTGTAGCAGATTTGCTCAGTCGTTATGTCGATCTCGGTCAACCTGCTACACGTCGTGATATTACTCGCCTGCTTACCCGAACAGCTTGCCCGCCTGAGCAGCAAATGCTCAAAAAGTATGTGGAGCAGTCCGATGCGTATCGTACCGAGATTCTTGAAAGGCGCGTCAGCTTGCTTGAATTGCTTGAGCAGCTGCCGTCCTGCACACTTGATTTTGCGAACTTTCTCGACATGCTTTCGCCTATGCGTCCGCGCCAGTACTCGATTTCTTCATCGCCTCTGCATGAACCCACGCGCTGTACTCTGACGGTTTCTGTGCTCGATGCTCCGGCCTGGTCTGGCAATGGTCAATATCGGGGCGCCTGCTCCAATTATCTTGCCAGGCTCCAGCCAGGAGCGCGCATTCACATCGCGTTGCGAAGTCCTAATCATGCATTTTACCCGCCTGAAGATCCGGCTACGCCGCTGATCTTGATCGCAGCGGGCTCCGGAATCGCGCCGTTTCGTGGATTCATCCAGAATCGCGCCTATCAACAAGCCACTCAGAAAACAGCTCCTATTGCGTTGTTCTTTGGTTGCGATCACCCGGAAGTAGATTTTCTCTACCGCGATGAACTTAACGACTGGGAGAAGAACGGCGTCGTTGAAGTTTATCCGGCCTTCTCACAGCACCCGGCCGGACATGACCAAGAAATCTATTTTGTGCAGCATCGCCTCTGGGCCGAGCGCGCTCGCGTCCTCGAATTGCTCGCTGCGGGCGCGCATTTATTTGTATGTGGCGACGGCTCGAAAATGGCCCCGGCAGTTCGCGAAACCCTTGTGCGTATCCATCAACAACATACGCAATGTACATCTGCTGAAGCAGAAAGTTGGCTGCAAACTCTGGCAGAACAACAGCGGTTTTTAACAGATGTTTTTTAGATGTTTTCATGGTTTCAACAGCTTTTTCGGACTACCTCACCAAGAATAAATTGCCAGATAATTACAAATGTCAGGCAACATTTTCCGAAATTTTCCGATAACAAATATAGCAAGTCGGAAACCCTTCTCTCGTAGTTCCCGGGAGGC
>JBEBUW010000074.1:0-21495 GCA_040393065.1 Lujinxingia vulgaris
CGGGGGTTAGCACAGCAGCTGCGCGGCGCACGGACTTCGTCCGGCTCCGCGGGTGGATGGGAGGTGCGGGGTGGGTGAATATAGTGGGCAACATTTGGGGGGAATCGGTCGATAACAAAGTAGGGGGATTTATTGATGTTCATCGATCAAGGAGGGCGTTATGTCGCATGTGTATTGTGATGTGTATGTGCATCTTATTTGGCGGACCAAATATAATCGTAGGATTTTGGAAGGGACTTTAGAAAAATTCGTTCATCAGCGTATTGGAGAAATTGGGGCAGAGTTTCGAGTAGATCTGATGGCAGTAAATTCTGCATGGGATCATGTGCATTCGTTGTTTCGGTGGAATACGGAATATGGGATTGGCGAAGTTGTGAAGCGTTTGAAGGGCGATACAAGTACAGAATGGAATGAGATGGTTCGAGGGTCTGGACTCGAAATTCCGTTATTGTCCTGGCAACGTGGTTATGGCTCGTTGAGCATTGATCGTTCACGGATTGATCAAATTATCGGCTACATTGCGAAGCAAAAGTCTCATCATCGAAATCGTACGCATATTCCGAGTCTGGAGAAATCCACTCCTTAAATCGCTCTCACACCATAAACGCACGCACCGCGAAGCCGGGTGAAACCCGTGCGTAGCGCCGCATCTGTGCTAGCCCCCGGTGAAACCGGGGGTGACGTCGCGAACCGCCCATCGGATATAATGTGACGTCGCGAACCGCCCATCGGATATAATGTGACGTCGCGAACCGCCCATCAGAGTCTTTGGAGTGTGCAAAGAAGGTGGTAGTTTGCGTGCGGATGAAGCAGGAACGGGTATCGGGACATGGGAGCGGTTGGTTGGACGGGAAAGATATTTTAATCAGTGTGGCGATACCGTGTTTTAACGATGCGGGGACGTTGCCGAGGGCGTTGGCGTCGTTGGTGGCGCAGACGCATGCGAATTGGGAATGTCTGGTGGTGGATGATGGGTCGATGGACGATGTGAAGGGGGTGGTGGAGCGGTTGGGGGATGCGCGGGTGCGGTATTTTCGGTTTGAGGAGAATCGGGGGCGCGGGGCGGCGCGGCAAAAGACGTTGGAGCTGGCGCGTGGGGAGTTTTTTTGCATGTTGGATGCGGACGACTGGTATTATCCGGAGAAGTTGGAGCGGCAGCTGGCGGTGATGTTGGAGCATCCGGAGCTGGCGCTGGTGAGTCTGGGGATGGCGGTGGTGGGGGAGGGGGAGCGGTTGGTGGGGGTGCGGCGCGCGGATGGGGCGGGGGAGCGGGCGGTGATCAAGCGGCGGATGGAGGGTTTGCAGGATATTGAGTTTGCGTTTCCGCCGTCGATGTTTCGCGGGGATGTGGCGCGGGCGCATGCGTTTGATGAGGGGCTGCGGGAGTGTGAAGATCCGGATTTTTTGTGGCGCGCGTTGCAGGGCCAGAGCTACGGGGTGATGCCGGCGGTGTTGTATGCGTATCATGAGGCGTATTCGGAGGCGGAGATGCGGGCGGCGATTTCGAAGTACGGGGTGCACCGGCGGATTTTGCGCAAGTATGTTCTGAGGTATCCGGGGCAGGTGGTGAAGAAGTATGTGCGGTCGTATGTGAAGGGGGCGGTTTATGGGGCGTCGCTGGCGGTGGGGCGGGGGCGGTTTTTGTTTGCGCGGCGTAATGTGGAGGCTTCGGAGGAGGATTTGAGGAGTTTTGAGGGGGCGCGGGCGGTTGTGGATAGGGCTTGTGAAGAATTGTTTTAAGGCGCAGGCCGGGTTGTTGCTTTGCCGGTTCGCTTGTAGTCTGAGGGCTGGTGTTCAGAGCGGCAGCGGCTATCGCATAAGGAAAGAGGAGATCCATGAAAGACCTGTATATCATCGGAGCTGGAGGGCTGGGGCGAGAGATTCTGTGGTTGGCACGGGAGCTCAATAAGGTTTCGGAGAGGTATCGTCTGTGTGGGTTTGTGGACGATAATGCAGCGTTGCACGGGCAGGAGATTTGCGGCGTTCCGGTGGTGGGTGACGTGAGTTTTTTGCGTACAAAGCCGGGGAGTGCCGCGGCTCTGGGGATAGGGATTCCGCGGATCAAGCAGAAAATACTGCAGACGGTTCAGGATTATGATCTGGAGTGGCCGGTGCTGGTGGCGCCGCAGGCGTCGATGTCGGAATTTGTGCAGCTCGGGCGTGGGACGGTGGTTTGTGCGGGCAGTATTTTGACGACGCAGGTCACGCTGGGGGATTTTGTGCTGGTCAATCTGTCGTGCACGATCGGGCATGATGCGACGGTTCAGACGGGAAGCACGCTGTCGCCGGGCGTCAATATGTCGGGTTTTGTGTCGGTCGGGCAGTTTACGGATATTGGGACCAGTGCGGCGATTATTCCGGGGATTCAGATCGGGTCGCATTCGGTGGTGGGAGCTGGCACGGTTGTGATCCGTGATATTCCTGATCATGCGACGGTGGTGGGTAATCCGGGCCGGGTGATCAAGCAGGCGGATGTAAAGACAGAGAAGCCGGTTTCTGTATGAGAAAGTTGTCTGCGCGAAAGCCTGGTAGTTCTTGATGTATATGCTGAAAAAACTGGTGGCGGGGATGACGATGCCGCTGAACCTGACGCTTTTGTTGGTGGCGTTGGGGTTGTGTCTGCTGTGGTTTACGGGGCGGCAGCGGGCGGGAAAAGTCCTGGTGACGGCGGGTTTGGTGCTGCTGGTTGTGGGGAGTTCGGGGCCGGTTTCGAATCGCCTGGTGGGGATGGTGGAAGATCGGTATGAGGCGATCGGGGATCTGGAGCCGTATCGGGATATTCGGTGGGTGGTGGTGTTGGGCGCGGGCAATTCGTGGGATGAGAGTTTGCCGGCGGGAGTGCAGTTGTCGGAGCCGGCGTCGGTTCGGTTGATGGAGGGGATTCGGTTGCATCGTCAGCTTGCGGGGAGTCGGCTGGTGGTTTCGGGCGGCAAAGAAAGCGATGCAGTGAGCCATGCGGAATTGATGGCGCGGACGGCGGTGGAGCTGGGGGTGTTGCCGGAGCATGTGGTGGTGCATCGGTTGGCCAGGGATACGAATGAGGAGGCGGCGGCGGCGCAGGCGGTGATCGGGGACGAGCGGTTTTTGTTGGTGACGTCGGCTTCGCATATGCCGCGGGCGATGCGGTTGTTTGAAGATCTGGGGATGCAGCCGGTGGCGGCGCCGACGCATTATACGGGTCGTGCGCGGGCGAGTAGTTTGCTGCCGGACGGGGTGAATCTGCGCAAGGTGGAGCGGGCGGTGTATGAGTTTATGGGGCTTTTGTGGGTAGGGCTGGGAGGGCGGTGAGGAGATGAGAAAAGTGTTTGCGGGCTGGATTCCGTAGGGAAAGTGGTGTTTAAGATCGAGTCGGTAAGGGAATCGAATCAAAATAACCTTCTACTTGCGTGAGATAACGAGCGATGAGCCAAACGTTGCCGGAACGGATTTATCTATCGACGCCGCATATGAGCGGGCTGGAGCAGGATTATGTGATGGACGCGTTTGCGACCAACTGGGTTGCGCCGCTGGGGCCGCATGTGGATGCGTTTGAGCGGGAGTTTTGTGAGGTTGTTGGTTCGTCGCATGCGCTGGCGTTGAGTTCGGGTACGGCGGCGTTGCATCTGGCGCTGATCGCGGGTGGTGTGGGGCCGGGCGATGAGGTGCTGGTATCGACGCTGACGTTTGTGGCGAGTGTGAATCCGATTTTGTATGTGGGGGCGCGGCCGGTTTTTGTGGATAGTGACCGGGCGAGTTGGAATATGGATCCGGGTTTGTTGTGTGAGGAGATCGAGCGGCGCGCGCGGGAGAATCGGCTGCCGAAGGCGGTGATGCTGGTGCATTTGTATGGTCAGTGCGCGGATATTGAGCCGATTGTGCAGGTTTGCGAGAAGTACGGCGTGGCGCTGATCGAGGATGCGGCCGAGGCGCTGGGGGCGCATTATAAGGGTAAGAGTCCGGGGACGTTCGGGCAGACGGGGATTTTTTCGTTCAATGGCAATAAGATCATTACGACGTCGGGCGGTGGGATGCTGGTGAGCGAGGATGCGGCGTTGATCGCGCATGCGCGCAAGCTGGCGACGCAGGCCAGGGATGCGGCGCCGCATTATCAGCATTCGGAGATCGGGTATAATTATCGGTTGAGCAATGTGTGTGCGGGGATCGGGCGCGGGCAGTTGAAGGTTCTGGAAGAGCGGGTGGAGGCACGGCGTCGGAATTTTCATTTCTATGAGGAAACGCTTGGAAATTTGCCGGGGATTGCGTTTATGCCGGAGGCTGATTTTGGGCGTCATACGCGCTGGTTGACGTGTTTGACGGTGCGGCCGGAGCAGTTCGGGACAGATCGCGAGGCGATTCGGCTGGCGCTGGAGGCGGAGAATATTGAGGCGCGTCCGGTATGGAAGCCGATGCACTTGCAGCCGATTTTTGCGGGATATGAGGTGATTGGCGGATCGGTGGCGGAAGAGCTTTTTGAGTACGGTCTGTGTCTGCCGTCGGGTTCAAATCTGCGGACGGATGAACTTGAGCGGGTGGTGGAGATCGTTTCGGGGTTGTGCCGGTGATGTGATTTGTAGGGGGAGAAGTATTGCAGGAAGTATTGATTGCAGGAAGTATTGCAGGCAATAAAAAGCCTCCTGGTGGCCGGCGATTCTGGCTTCCTGGAGGCTTTTTGGTGGGAGAGGCGGGAAATTAGAAATCGATAGGGAGGGTTAGAGTTCGTCGACAACGCTGGCGAGGGATTTGGAGAGCTGTTTGAGTGCGCGGGTGTGAAGCCTGGATACCCAGGATTTGGAGAGCTGCAGTTCGTCGGCGATTTTCTGCATGTTGTATTCTTTGTAGTAGTAAAGTTTGAGAATTTGCTGGGAGGGTTCGTCGAGCATTCTGATGTGTTCGCGGATCAGTTTGTTGCGCTGCCTGATGTGGAGGTTCCGATGTTGGGCGGGACCTTCGTGAGCCTGCTCGCGGTGCGCGCGGCGCAGCATCAGGAGCACAGCGGTATCACTGACGATGTCGCTGAGGTAGTTGACGCACTCGTGATAGTCGGTGCGTTCGGGCAGGTGCAGTGGGTTTTCTGGGTCGAGAAATTCGGATTCGAGAAATTCGTTGAGCAGGATTTGTTCCTCGATATCGAGGTGGTCGGTGCTTTTTTTGCCTTTGAGGCCCCATCCGGCGCGTCGGCAGGCATCGAGGATTTCGCCGCGGATTCGATAATAGGCGTAGGTGGAGAAATTGACGTTGTAGCTGCCGTTGAAGCGTTGGTAGGCTTCGAGAAGTCCGGTTTGTCCGAAGGCGATGAGATCTTCGAGAAAGACATTGCTCAGTAGTTGGCGATGAATTCCCTGAGCGATTTTGTAGACGAGATTGGCATAACGCTCGCAGAGCTGTTCACGGCTCACATTATGCGCATTGCCATTGCTTAAGTGATAATCAACAACTCTGGACAATCCCTCATCATCCACCGGTCTCTCCTTGAGTAAGAGCCGAATTTCTGTGCACTATGCACAACGAAATTCGCAATCAATCTTGATTGAAAATGGCTAAACGAATCGAGGCAGAGGGCTTTGAAGGATAAAGACGGCAAACAGTAACCAGAAAGCCCGCGCTTTGGCGAACATTTACGGCGACAGTACCCACGCGAAACCTTCTCGCACTGATGTGGTAGATGCGAATCAGAGTAAACAGATTGTTAAAGAAAGCAAGACTGAATTTTAAAAATAAAAAAATGTCTAAGTCATCAGGGTTTGTGCTGTGGTAGGCAGGGTTGCTCACGAGGCGCAATGTTTCTACACTGCGGCGTGCCGGAGCCTGAAAAGCCAAGGGTCTGCGCAGAAGACCGACCAGCGTATAATCAGCGATATTTGGAGTTTGAGTGGAAAACAACGATTTGCAATTGGTGGAGCGCGCGCAGCAGGGCGATCGCGAAGCCTTCCGAGAACTCGTCGAGAAGTATCAGCGCAAGGTTTACTCGATCTGTTATGGGATGCTGAAGAATCCGGATGACAGCATGGATGTGAGCCAGGAGGTATTCGTTAAGGTTTACCGGTACCTGGAGAAATTCAATGGTCAGTCGACGTTTTATACCTGGTTGTATCGGATTACGGTGAATATGTGCATCGACCATATTCGTAAGAATTCGCGCATGCGTGTGGTTGATTACGATGATGGGATTGCGCGGATGGAGACAATGGAGGGCGATGATAATATCATGCCTTCTACGCTGGGTTTGAATCCGGACAAGGTGTACGGGCGCAAGGAGCTTCGGCAAAAAATGTTGGAAGCTCTGGAGACGTTGACGGAGAATCACCGCACGATTCTGGTTTTGCGGGAGGTTGAGGGGCTGAGTTACGACGAGCTGGCCGAGGTGCTCAATATTTCTAAGGGCACGGTGATGAGCCGGTTGTTTCATGCGCGCCGCTATTTTCAAGACGCTCTGCGCGAGTACCTGGGTAACGATCTTAAGGTTGTCTGAAGTTTTTCAAAAAAAGATCAATAACACGGGTTACTTTTTGAATAGTGTGGAATCCGTCTCGTCTATTTAACCGGATGAAGACTGAGACCTTACCGAGCGGAGCGCGCGGGCATGAAAAAACAAGAATTGACATACCGGGAGCAAAATCTTCTGCAGCGCCATTTTGATGGTGAGTTGGAAGGCGCAGAGGCGATGGCGGCTGAAGAGCTGTTGGCGCAAAGCGTTGCGGCACGGGTTTTTCTGGCGAGTCTGGAGGAGCTTGCGCTGGCGGTTCGCGAGAGTGAGGCGCTGGTGTGGGAATCTGCCGGAGTGGCCTCGAGCGAGGAAATCGCAGAGATTGCTGCAAAGAGCAGTGGGCTTTCGGAGCGTTCGCTTGCGGAGCTTGCGCCGTTGTTGGAGCGGTTCTTTGACGGCGAGGCGGACGAAGTTGAGAGTATTTTCGTGGCCGGGCTGATCGATGAGCGCGAAGATGTGGCGGCTTATCTGGAACAGTTGGATGAGTTGCGCGGCGGATTGCGTGAGATCGGGACAACGCTGGGTGCGGACGTCGATTTTGGCGATTTTTGGCGTGGAATCGATGCGCGGCTGGGTGATGGTGAGGAGTCGGCGGCTGAAGATCGGTATGATGCCGATGAACATGCGGTGCTGTTGTATCGTTTTCATGACGAACAGGTCGACGATGCGGAGCGTAGCCGGGTGGAAGGCTGGCTGGCGGCCAATGAGCCGGAAGTGAAGCAGACGATTGCGGCGCTGGCGGAGCTCAATGTTGCGGTCAACGCGAGCGTGGAACTTGCGCAGGAACGTGTGGACTTGAGTGCGATGTGGGGCGGCGTTGAGGCGCGGCTTGATGCACTGGAGCAGGAAGAGTCGGCTTCGGAGCGTGCGGAGAAAGTCGCTGAAGTTGCTGCGGAATCCAGGGTTGTTTCGCTGGCCAGTGTGCGCAGCGAGCGGCGTGGATGGGGCCGGCCGGCGATGACTTTTGCGGCGGCTGTGACCTTGCTGTTGCTGGGCGGGTTGTTGGCCGAGCGGATTCTTGGCTCGGAGACCGTGATCATCAAAGAGCGCACGGTTGTGATTGTTGACAGCGTGGAGCATGGGCCGGGTGTTCGGGTGGATATCAATAGTCCGATTGAGCAGGCGGGTCAGGTCGGAGAAGAGGAAGAGGATTTTCCGACTGTAATCTGGCTGTTGGATGCGGATGAAGAGGCGCCGGCCGATTCGAAACCTGGTCAGCCGGGTGGTCCTATCTGATGAAATGGAACTGATTTTTTGAACGAAGAGATTTTGAGTTTTGAGTACGAACCCGCGTGAATTGCCGAGCTGCACAGTGGATGTGGAAAAGCTCCCGAGGAAGAGAAGATGAGAACGCTGCTAAATTTCATGATGATGATGGTGTTCGTCGCCGGCAGTCTCTTTGCGTTCAGCCAACCAGCGGCCGCTGAAACTGTGACGGTTCAGGTTCGCTCGATTTCTGCGAGTACGAAGGGAGTTTCGTTTGACCGTAAGTTGAATGATCTGAAGGGAAATCTGGAAAAAGGGTTCGCAAACTATACGAATTTTAAGCAGGTGGGTTCGACGCGGTTTACGCTTGCGGAAAAAGCATCCAATACAACGCAGTTGGTAAGCGGGGATGCTTTGACGATGACGTTTCACGGATATGCCGGGGACTTTGTGAAGCTGGGGCTGGCGATTGGAAATCGTCTGAATACGAGTTTGCGGGTCAAGCCAGGTTCGACGTTTTTTCAGGCCGGGATCAATTATCAGGACGGAATATTGATTCTTGCGATTACGGTTCGGTGAGCGAAAACCGTTCTGGAAAGTTGTCCAAGTGCGCGCCGCATCTGGACACTCTGGAATGGCGTGTGTTATGGTTCCGAATTGCTTGAGTGGCTGTATTTCCGTGTCGGCAATCGCCAGTATTGCTCCCACCCGATCCTTCCCTGAGGGGATAGTATTCGATGACTGATCAGAACCGAAAAACCTTACGTAGTTTCTATTGCCGCGATTATATCTGGGATTTGTTCGAACAGATGGCTCAGGAGATTGGTTGCTCCATGGACTATCTGATCAATGAATCGATGCGATTGTATGCGCGAAGCCGTGATTATGCTGTGCCTAACGATCAGATGGAGGACAGCGGATTTGGGCCGGGCGCCGGTGCGCCGGGTTATGGCGGGCCGCAGATGATGCCGGGCCAGCGTCCGGTGCCGGGTGGGCATGATCCGGCTGCAGCGCGTAATTTTGAGCGGATGCCGACGTCCACGGCCAATCGTGGGTATGCGGGTGGTGGACATATGCCGCCCGCTGCGCCGGGGGCGTACGGGGCTCCGCCGGCGCCGCAACCGTTTCAACAGCAGCAGCCGATGCCGCCGCAGCCCATGCAGCAGCGTGGTTTGGGTGGGCCGCCTCCGCCGCCGCCTCGGCCGGGTGTTCCCACGGCTGCATGGCAGGCGCAGCAGCGGCCTGTTCCGCAACCGTTTCAACAGCAGCAGCCGTATCCGCCGCAGCAGCCAATGGCACCGCAACCGCCTCAGGCTGGTTTTGGTGCGGAGCCGGGCTATCACAATCACGGGCGTGCGCCGCTGTTTATGATTTTCAATGACAATCGTTATACGATTGATAAAGAGAAATTTGTCATTGGCCGTGGTAGCCAGGATACAGATCTGACGATTCGCGATGGAAATATCTCGCGGAAACACTGCGCGATTATTTTTCGCAATGGTCAGTACTACATCAAAGATCTGGATTCGGTGAACGGTATCGAATTCCGTGGAAATCGCATTGAATCGAAAAAGATCGATGACGGTGACGTCTTTTATCTGTGCGATCACGAGCTGCGATTTTCTTATCGCGGATAAAAACCTTCCATGACTTATCAGAATTACACGATCGGCGACGATATCGTGCAGATCGCGCTCGACAAGCCGGAAGGGCTTGCCGACGCGGTTGCGCGGCCGACCAATGTTTATTTATTGCTGGGCGACGCGTGCGCGCTGATTAATACCGGGCATAGTTCGCAGGTTCAAAGTCTGCTGGCGGCGATTCGCGAGGCCGGGATTACGCCGGCTCAGATCGAGCGTGTGCTGTATACGAGCTGGGACGTGGAAGCGCTGGGCGGGGCGAGTTATTTTCCGCAGGCCGATCACTTTGTGTTGAGTCCGGATATGATTCAGCCGTCGGGTCTGGAGAAAATCGTGGCGCGCAAACGAGGCGATTTTCTGAAACTTGCCCGGCAGATCGAGCGACATCTGGGCAATCACGGAAAAGTGGATGAGGCCGATGCTGCCGCGTTGGATGAAAGCAGTGAGGTGGATGCGGACGACGCGTATGCTGCGGCCGAGGCTTTTGCGGCCTGGTATTATCCGCCGGCTGCGGAGGTGTTTCGGTGTATACCGCTGCGTGACGGGCAGTTTGTGCGTGCCGGTAACTACGAGTTTGAAGTGATGGCGACGCCGGGGCCGACGGCTGGCAGCATGGCGTTGTATGAGGAAAAACACGCGTTTTTGTTTTCCGGTAATTTTGCGCTTGTCGGAATGCCGGAGGAGGTTTCCGAGGTCCAGGGCTATTTGATCAGCCTGGAGCGGATGATGAAACGCAAGGTGGAGCAAATTTTTCCGACCTATGGTTTGCCGCAGGGGCGGGGAAACTGGGCGCTGGGTGGAGCGCTGCGTTTTATGAACAACTTTTTGACGAGTGCGCCGCAGGCACTTGTGAAAACTCCGACGGTTCTTGAGTTTATCGAGCTTGATCTGGGTTATCGTCCGGACGATCTGGTGGAGCTTGTGTTTTCTTATCGAAAATATCGCGCGCTTTTTGAGGAGCTCGTGCGTACGCATCAGATTGCGGCCGAGGGCGAAGGGATGGAGCGGCGTTATGGCACGGATGTGGACGATCCGCGCGCGAGTATTCGCCGGTAGCGATCTTGCGATGGCTCTGCATAAGGGTGAGCTTGGATGAGCAGAGATCGCACATGTGATGTGATTTTTAAGGGGGCGGCGCGAATTTTTCAGTATCAGCGCGGGTATCGTTTTGGGACGGATGCACTGTTGTTGGCGACCGATCTGCCGCTTTTGAAGGAGGGCGCGACGGTCGTGGATTTTGGCGCGGCGCACGGGCCGGTTTCGCTTGCGATCGCGGCAAAATATCCGCGTGTGCAGGTTATTGCGGTGGAGCGTCAGGCGGAATTGCTGGATTTGCTGGCGGAAAGCGTGTCGCTGAACGAGTTTTCGAATGTTGCGTGTAAATTACTCGATATACGCGAGATTCGGGGCAACTTGAAAAGTCATAGTGCAGATCTGGTCGTGTGCAATCCGCCGTATTTTCGGGCTGGTGAGCAGCGGATCAGTAGTGATCAGGTGCGGGCGGAGGCGCATCATGAGTTGCACGGGACGCTCAGGGATTTCATCGACGCGGCACGTTATGTGTTGAAGCCGACCGGGTATTTGAAATTGATTACGCCGCCGCTGCGGGTTCCGGATGTGTTTTCGGCGATTGAAAACACGGATTTGCGGCTGAAAACGCTGCGTTTTGTGCACAGCAGGCCGGATCGTGATGCGTATCTGGTGGAATATGTGTTGCGGCGCGGGGCGGCGCCGGATTTTCAGGTACGGCCGCCACTTTTTTTGCATGCAATGGATGGTTCCAGCACGCCGGAGGCTGCGGAAAGGCTGGGTTCTGGCGAATTTGTGGGGGCCGGGCATGGGTGAGCGCGGCTGGTGGAGGATTGTGGTGGGGGTGATGGCGGGAATCGTGTTGCAGGGCTGTGCTTCGGGCGAGGCGATTTCTCCGCTGGAGCGCGCGGTTGTGGCAGGTCAGGAGAGGGTGGAGGACGGGCGCGCGTCGGGGCAAGCGGAAGCGGACGAGACGCCGGGTGTATTTTTGCGGCTGCGGCACAATCCGGCGCGTTGCGATGTGCCGGCGTTTGAGATTCGCACGCATGGGCGCTGGCTACGGGCGTTTGTGGATGGAAATCCGGATGTTCTGGCGCGCTTGCAGGATTTTGAGCAGCGTGCGGGAGTGCTTTCGGCGGCGTCTTATGGGGAAGTGACCGGAAAGTTTACGGGTCGGCGGCGTACGGAGGCGGGTGTGCGCTATCCGGTGTTTGTGATGTCAGATTTCCGAGAAGCGGCCATAGCCGACGGAAGTTCTCGCGCCGGCGCCGAGCCATTCCAGGGCTTCGATCAGCCACGCGCGTGCCTGTAGAGCGTCGGCTTGCGCGGCTGGATCGTGATTGATGCGGGTCATGACGCCGAACTGGAAGATGTTTTTTTCGGCAACGGCTAAAAAGTTAGAAGCGTGGGGCAGATCCCAGTCGGAAGGTGGCTGCGTGCCGTGCTGGTAGGAAATGTGGTGCGGTGTGACGACGTCGATATCAAAGGTGACAGGTCGGGTGGGCAGGGCGTCGAGGAAAATCACGGTGCCGGGCTGTTCGGGAGCACCGAAGATGCGCGTGACGTCTTCGGCATCGGCGTTTTGCCAGAAGGCGGCCCAGGTTCGGGTGAGGCCTTTCAGGTTGGAGCCGGCCAGAAAGGGCAGACCGAGTGTGGGGTGAAAGGACATGCCGCCGAGCATGGGATGGATGCGGCCCTGGCCGGGAAGAAAGCGCGAGGTTGTTTGCATGAACAGCGGCTCGGCCGCGCGCGAGCGGAGAATTTTTGCCTGTCGGCGCGCGTATTCGTCGAGTAAGTCGGCGTCACCGAGCGGGTGTTGCACAAAGGCGTTGAGCCAGTCGCGGAGTTTGGTGTCGTCGACCACCCAGCGGCGCGCGGAGAGCGTATTCCAGGCGCCGTAGTATTTGTCGTGCCATAATCCGACGTGGCTGGAGGCAGGAAAAAACCGGGGGCGCTGACTTTTCTGGCGGATTAAATAGTGAGGACGCATGCAACAAACTCATGGGTAAAAACGGTCAGGGGTTTTGCAACAACGTATGCAGCCACAGCCTGGTTTCGCGCAGGGCCAGGGTATATTTGAGTTGTTCTTCGCGCATGAGCGCATCGAGCAGGTCGGTCTGGCCCGAGTACGGCGCGGATTCCGGGACGTGGGGCGTGGAGCGGCACAGCCAGCTTTGCAGATCGTGATAGAGGATGTAGCCCGGTTCGGCGTGTCGGCCGCCGGCCTGCGAGAGGGTGCCGGCCAGGCTCTGGCCCAGACCATACATCACGAGTAGCGGCTGGAGCCGGCGTGCTTCTTCGAGATATCTGGCGAGTTTGTCGGGGCCGCGGGCGGCTTCGCGTTCGTAGCAGGTCAGGGTGTTTTGCTGGCGTGCTTCCTGGAGCGCGGCGGCAGGATCGAGGGCTTTTTTCTTTTTCATACGTCAATCTCGCGAAGAACGGCGTGAAACCATCCGCGGCCTGTCGTTTCGTGCGAACCGATTTGCAGATACGGATCTTGATCGAGGGCGGCTTGCAGTTTCTTTTTCATCGTTGCCGTCGCACTTTTGGCGATGGAGACATAAAAGAGGGTGTCGGGCGGCAGGGCTTCTTCAAAGCGCAGGTTCTGGCGCGTTTTGTTGGTGTTGAACTGGCCGCGGATGTGGATGGGGATGCCGCCCGAGCCGAGCAAAAGCGCGAAATCTTCGTCGCCGATGATATTGATTTTGGAGAGCAGGCGTGTGCGGGTTGTTTCGTCTTCGATCAGGTCGCCCAGAATATCGAGCATGCTCCGGGGGATTTCTCCACAAGTTACGAAGTTGAAGCCTTCCAGGAACATGCGTTTGTTATCGAGGTTCGAAAATACCTGGCCATGTTCCCAGGAGCGGGTTTCCAGGGTTTCCAGCCAGGTTTTTGCGTCGGAATCGCCAAAAAGTTCGAGAAATCGGCTTAACAGTGCAGGGCAGGTGACCCAGCTGGCGATGTTGTCCAGGCTTCGGACGGGCACAAGCAGCAGGCGGCCGATTTCGAGTTTGCCGGAAATTTGCGTAAGTCCGCGGTCGGCAAAGGTTTGTTGCAGTTCTAACGTGGTCAACAGGGGCCAGGGCTGAAGTTTTTCGCGCGCGATGGGCGCGTAACTGCAAGGCAGAGGTTCGCCGGGCAGGCTGTCGGGCGGCAGGGGTACGGCGGGCTGGATGTGGACGCTGGTTTCGGAGAGCAGCGCAAGGATGGAACGACTCATTTACACCTCTTGTGCTCGAAATTCGCGGGCAGTCTGGAAAGTTTCTACTGATTTTTCAGCCGATTGCAGGCGATCGAGAAAGCCGTGGATGGGCTGCCAGAAATCGTCTTCGTTTTTGAACTTCACGCGGGTGAGTTTTCCAATCTGGATGCTGTCGTCTGCGGCCAGAAAGGGCGCGGGCAAAAACGTGAGCACGGCGATTGGTGGAAGGTTTTCTTCCGGTTGGTGGATGTGGATGAACAGCGGGCTTGCGCGCCGGTCGGTGCCGCGGCCATGTCCGTGGCCGCTCGGCGCGACGAAGGTGCCGGCCCGCAGCGAGGAGAAAAAATAAGCCTGGGGCAAACCGAATGCGATGCGCTGAGGATAATCGCGAACGCGTTGGCCGCGTGTGGCGCTGAGCATCAGGTTGTGATCGTTGCGGAAGTTTTTCTCGGCGCGCGCGCCCAGCACGGTGCCTTTGGTGCCCCAGCTGCGGTAGCGGATCATTTCTTTGCCGATCCGATCGAGCATCTCCAGCGGACGCTCGCCGTCGTTGCCCTGCAAAATCAGCACGCGGCTGTGCTTTGAAAACGCGGTGTAGGGCGGCAGCTGTGCGTCGCTTTCGGAGTTGGCATCGCTGTCGGCTGATTTCTTGCGTGTCGAGGTTTTTTTGGTTTTTGGCTTTTCAGGAGCTCCGAACAGGTTGAGCGCGTGGAGGCAGGCATGAAATTCCTCCAGGTTTGTGGGCGCAACCCAGGGCGCTTCGCCGCCTTTGAGATCGATCAGCGTAAGGCTGCCGAATCCGCGGCGGGTACGCGCGCCGATGCCGCCCAGCAGCCCGGTAAGTTGCAGGGCTTTTTCGAGTTCCTGCACAATTACGGCCTGGTTTTCGCACGGGCGCACGATCATTTTGATCGTAAAGACCAGTTTGGAGGGCAGGCAGGCGCGGGTCAGGCGCAGTTCGGTGGAGCGTGCGCCGCGACGCACATTGTAGGCGCCGGCCTGGTCAACGCGTTCGCAAATTCCGTGGCCGAAGTACAACAGCCCTTCGCCATTCTGGCCGTTTTCGGGATTGTCGAGCTGGTAGCGGTAGCCGTAGGGCAGGCTGTTTTCCTGATAGGGAACCAGATGAAAGAGCACCGGAGACTGCGCGTCGGTGCTGCCAAAGATCATCGCTTCCTGCTCCCGCACCTTCCCCAAATCCTGCCATCTCATCCACGCCTGCGCTCGCCACCAAAACCGTAAAACGCCTTTGACGCCCGCGATGCGGATTTCGGCAAGTCGCCGAGCTTGAGCACCGGCCATGAATATCGGTGTGGTAGAGCGAAATGTGGCTTCTAAAGTTCTGGCGTGCGTAGTCATTTTTCAATCCAACCAATAAACGTCGATGCAAACACATCATACATCCATTGTCATTGAGCCATAGAACTGCGCGCAGACAAAGTATTTTGTGCGAAAATAGAGATTTTGGTGCAGATTCTGCGATTGGGGGGCGTTGACGAAAAAAGTTGAGAAATTACAATTGATGCAGATTGCATCCATATTGGATGCATTGAGCTATCGGGACGGTATCAACAGGAGGTGATTATGGCGACTCTTACATTGAAACAGGTGCCCGAATCTTTGTTAAACGAACTCCGTGAAGTCGCGGAGCGGGAACGTCGTAGTGTCAATCAACAGGCGATCTATTTGCTAGAAGAAGCTGTCAAATTGCGAAAAACATCGTTTTCGGAGCGGTTATCGGAGTTTTATCAAAAGGTTGGCTCTGATCGCGAAGAATTAGAGGAAGACGCGTTTGATAATGTTCGTTCTCATGATCCGGGCAGAGACGTGGAATTATGACAGTTTATTATCTTCTGGATACAAATATCGTTTCAGAACCATGTCGGGCAGAACCTTCCAGGCGGGTTTTGGAGCAAATGGCTCGGGTCGATGGCCAGATGTATATTGCCAGCGTAGTTTTACATGAACTGATCTATGGGATTGAGCGATTAGCTGCGTCTAAAAAACGCGATATTTTCGAGCTTTATGTAAATGACGTGGTGCTGCCCACGTTTCCAGTGCTTCCTTATGATGCGCAAGCTGCCTCATGGCATGCCCGAGAGCGCGCAAGATTACAAAACTGTGGGCGTACACCGGCATTCGCCGATGGACAAATCGCTGCGATTGCAGCGACGAAAAATCTGGTTCTGGTAACGCGGAATGTGCGTGATTTTACCGATTTCAGAGGACTTTCCATCGAAAACTGGTTTGAAGCGGATTAAAAATCACTGAAAATTCTGGAGCGCGTGGATGAAATCATCGTCGAGGCCTGCTTTGCGGCGATTGTCGGCGTTGAAATGCTGGCCTTTGGCGCGCAGGGGATCGTTGATGTAGGTGAGATTTTCCCGGTAGACCTCGAAGGTCGACTGGCCCGGCGGCGTGTGTTGCTTGAGCCAGTGGACGCCGAAGCCGACGTGGTGGATTTCGTCGGCGGTGATGCGGGCCATGATCTGGGCGGAGCGTTCGTCGTCGACCTGGCGGAATTTCTCTTCGAAAAACGGTGCGTGGTCGAGATTGCCCTGCTCGAAGGTCAGGTTCATGGCGCAGCTCCATTTGAGCGGCGTGGTGAGCTTGTCGGCGCCGCGCCAGAAGTGATCGTTGAGCGGCAGATCTCCGAATTCGGCGCCGAGCTCGCGGATGCGGTCGCGGTAGAGCTGGAAATGTTCCTGTTCATCGACGATCAGGCGAATGACGCCGGCGCGAAAAGCCGGCGGCGCGTCGGGATACGCCAGAATTGCCCAGGCCATGAGCTCGACGGCCATCAGCTCATGGTTGGCAAAGGTATGCAGGCAGCGGATGGCCATTTCCGGATTGCCGAGCGAGTCGGGGTGAGGAATGCGCTTGCGGTTTCGTTTGTGGGAAACTTCCAGGCCGGGCGGTCGCGCGGGTTCTTTCCATTGTACGGCTTTGCCCGGCTCGTTGTCGGTGAGCGAGGCGATGCCGTCGGGTGGCAAGAATAGTTTTCCTTCGAGCGTGTCGGCGTGCAGGACACGCTCGGCAAATTCACGGTATTCCATGGCGTTTTTACATCTCAGTTGGTTACGAATTGCTGCATGCGTTGCATGACGGCGCGGTTTGCGTCGCGGCCTTCGGCCATGAGTTGGCTGATATCTTCGCCGACGAGCTGGCCGTTGTCGACGAGCTGTTTGCCGCTGGCAAAGACGTGTTTGACGTTGTGGCGCTGGGCTGCGTAGACGACGCGCGAGTACACATCGCCGGTCGGGCCGCTGCCCGGGTGGTTGTCGAGATCGAGCACGACAAGGTCGGCGAACTTGCCGACTTCCAGGCTGCCGACTTCATGATCTGTGCCGAGTGCGCGGGCGCCGTCGATGGTGGCCAGCTGCAAAACGCGGCGCGCCGGCATGGACTGCGGGCCGTGGATGGGTTTTTGCAACAGCGCGGCCAGGCGCATTTCGATGAACGCGTCCAGGTTGTTGGTGCAGGGCGCGCCGTCGGCGCCGAGCGAAACGCGCACGCCGAATTTATCGAAGCGCGGCATGTTGGCGATGCCGCTGGCCAGCTTTAGGTTGCTGGACGGGCAGTGGCAGATTGCGGTGTGCGTGTGCGCCAGAATTTTGCACTCGTCATCGGTGACATGGACGGCGTGCGCCAAGACGCTGCGCGGGCCGGTGATGCCGACTTTTTGCAAAAATTCGATGTTGTTGACGCCGTAGTGCTCCATGGTGAATTCGTTTTCGTACTGGGTTTCGGAGCTGTGGGTGTGGATGTGGCATTTTAAGTCTTCGGCGGCTTCGGAAACTTCGCGCAAAAGCCGTTCGGTGCAGCTGACGGCAAAGCGCGGTGCGAAGGCGTATTGGATGCGGCCGTCGGCGGCGCCGTGCCAGGTTTTGAAGAGTTCCAGACTCATGCGCAGGCTTTCGTCGGTTTTCTCGGAGAGCGGGCCGGGGACTTCGTCGCCAAAGTCCATCATGCATTTGCCGATGTGCGCGCGGATGCCGGACTGTTCGACGGCCTGGCCGATCGCGTCGGTGTGGTGCACGGTGCCCATATCCAGGATCGAGGTCGTGCCGCCCAGGATCAGTTCCGCCAGGCCGATGCGTGCGCTGACGCCGAGTTCTTTGAAGGTCAGTGCGGCTTCGTAGGGCCAGATGCGTGTTTTGAGCCAGTCGATCAGCACCATGTCGTCGGCATTGTTGCGCATCAGGGTCTGGCACAGATGGATATGTGTTTGCACAAACCCGGGAATGATCACGTGGCCTGTGACATCCACTCTGCGGGTGTCGCGGGCCTGGTGCTCGGCGAGCTGTTGGTCGGAAAGTTTGCCCAGCGCGGTGATTTTTCCGTTTTGTACGAGGATGTCGCCGGTGATCACATCCCAGTTGGCGTTCATCGTGACGATGGTCGCGCCCGTGAGCAAAAGGTCTGGTTGTTTGTTTTGCACGTGGTTACTCACTGTGAATAAGAAAGATATTTATGAATTGCAGAACATTGTAGGAAAAAGCAGCCCGGTTTCAGGAAGCGTTTTTGTTGCCTGGGGCCGGCTCCGTAACCCAATGAATTCATTGCAAGGACTGGTTTGCACCGGAGCACAAACTTTCAAAACCTATCACGGTGGTTGACAGCCCGACAAGCCTTTGTCGATAAGCAACTACTGGCAAAAAAGTGATGTTGCCAGTGTCGTTGTCCGCATAAACCTGCACGAGACAAAAACGAGGTTCTGGATGCACAGTCCCGCCCAGAAAAAGAAACCGCACGCAAAAACACCCGAATACCGGGCGGCTGCGCTGAAGTACTCGGCGTTTGTGCTGATTCTGGGATTGATCCTGGGCGGTATTCTGGCGTTCTTGATCCATCGTGCAGAAACGCGTGAGCTGTCGCCGGCCGAGCAAAAAGCGGTCGATGTTCACGAATCATCGAAAGAATCCACACCATGAAGAAAATCCATTTTATTACGTTCGGTTGCAAAGCCAATCAGTACGACAGCGAGAAGTTCCGTCAGGAGCTGGAGGCGCGCGGCCAGGTCGTGGTCGATGACATCACGCAGGCCGATACCTGTGTGATCAATACCTGCACGGTCACGAATCAGGCCGATGTCGAGGCGCGCAAGGCGATCCGGCGCGCGCGACGCGAGAATCCGAACGTCAAAATCGTGGTCGCGGGCTGCTCGGCGGCGCTGTATCCGGACGAATACGCCGCGATGCCGGAAGTTTTCGGTGTGGTACGCGGGCACGATCCGCTCGAGGTGGCCGGGCTGATCGCGCCGGAATCGCCGCTGCTGGAGCGCGACGAGGAACCGATCGGCGCAGCGCTTCTGGTGCAAGATCTGCGCGGAACACGCGGCTGGATGAAGATTCAGGACGGTTGCGATCGCCTCTGCTCTTTTTGCGCCACGCGGCTGGCACGCGGCAAAAGCCGCTCGCGGTCGCTGGAAGATCTGATTCACGAGGCCCAGCAGCTGGCCGAGCATCACACCGAAATCGTGTTGACCGGCATTCATATCGGACATTATGGCAACGATCTGAATGTGGGCCGCCAGAAGGATTTTACGCTCTCGAAACTGGTCGAAGCCCTGACGCTGCATGTGCCGGGCGCGCGTTTCCGGCTGGGCAGTATCGAAGCCACAGAGATCGACGATCTGATGATCGAGCTGCTGGCCGACAACAGTGGGCTGGTGCCGCATCTGCATGTTCCGATGCAGGCGGGCTCGGACAACGTGCTGCGCGCGATGCGTCGCTGGCACACGCGCGAGCAGTACCGCAGCCGCGTCCTTGAAATCGCCAGCCGCCTGCCCTACCTGGGCCTTGGCGCGGATATCATCGTCGGGTTTCCCGGCGAAACCGACGACGACCACGCCCAGACCCGCGCGCTCGTCGAAGAACTCCCCTACACCTATCTGCACGTGTTTCCGTATTCCGTGCGCGACAATACCGTCGCGGCCGGTTTGCCCAACCAGATTCCGGGCGACATCGCCGCCGCGCGCAGCCGCCAGTTGCGCGATCTGGTCATCGAGAAAGGCCGTGTTTACCGGGCGAGTCGTGTGGGGCAGGCCGCCGAAATCGTCGTCGAAGCCGGCGGCTACGGCCTGACCGAAGACTATTTGCGCGTGCGGCTTTCAGGCGACGTGGAGGCCAGGCTCGGGCAGCGTATTTATACGGTGCTGGGGATGGATGGGGAGACGGGCGAGTTGGTGGCGCGCGTGTAGAGGGGCGGCGGTCCTAAGGTGGTCTTTGGGGTGTTGGGAGCGGGAAAAAGCAAAGGCAAAAGGCGCACGCGAAGCCGCGAAGCCGCGAATTATCGCGAAGGAAAAAGCTAAGAGAGGCTAAGAAAAACAAAGAACGAAGGGGAGAGCGTGAAAAAATGTGTGCAATGGTCAGGGCCTATCCCTCGGGCTCCCGGCTTCGCGCTCCCCGATTTATGACTCGCCGCAGACATTGGGTAGAGGCCGCTTGCGCGGCCTTTTTTGTTGGGCATGTGTTTGGCGGGTTAGCGGCATTGCTCATTGCCAAATCCCGGAAAAGTACCAGCGCAGGCATTGCTATTGATGGGGATGATATTGCCGCTGGGCCATTGAATCGCGGCGACTTCCCAGAAATAGCGGTGTTTCATGAGCTCGTCCGGGAATTCGGCGGCGAGTTGGCCGTGGAGGTAGATGCGGACGGTGGCTTTGGCGTCGCCGAGTCCGTTGTCCTGAAAGAAATGGACGCCGACGGTATAGGTGAGGTTTTGTGGGTTTTTATGGTTGATGTTCTCGGTGGTGTTTCCCCATTGATCGTCGATATCGAGGGTTACCGGGCTTGGATTTGCTGTTGAGCCCCAGTTTTGAGCCGCGTTTCTCCAGTAAATATCGTAGACAGCATCGTTCCAGCCCTGAGCGAGTGGATGCTGGTAATGTAGATCCAGATCGGTGCCGCGACCTGCAACCGGGTTGGGTACTGCGGGGGCGTTCCAGGTGAGCTGGATGTGGATATGCTGAGAGGGGACGGCGTGAATTGTTACGATAGAAGGCGCGCAGCTTGCGAAGCCGTCAGTGTCGCGAACGTCGAGTTCGATTTCGTAGGTGCCGGCCAGATCGAGCCAGAGTTCGGGTTCTGCGGCGAAGGTGTTTGAAAGCTGTGAGCGGGAACCTTCGGGACGGCTGATGATCGTCCATTCAAATTGATAACCAGCACCCTGTCCGTTGCTGAATTTGACGGTCTGGAGCGATCTCGCCGTTGGCCGATGCCGGCAAATGCCTTCAATTTTGCATTTAAAGAGATCTTGGTTTCCAAGATCGCTCCAGGTTGCTGTTTGAAGGCTCTTGGCGGTGGCAAATGCCTCTAGATTGGCGCGGGAAGGGATGTTGGTTTCCAAGATCGCTCCAGGTTGGTGTGTGAAGGGATGTTGGTTTCCAAGATCGCTCCAGGTTGTAGTTTGAAGGCACTTGGCGCTGGCAAATGCCTCCAGATTGGAAATAGAGGCGATCTTGGTTTCCAAGATCGCTCCAAACGCAATATTTGCGCGAGTTTGGTTTTGAGAGTCGCAATAATCTCAGTTTTGTCGGGTTTTCGGAAATGGGGTTGGGTGGTGTTGTGTGGTGGGTAGAGGAGTTGGGCGGTTGGTGGCGTGGTGGAGATCGGAGAATTGGGTGGTTGGTGGCGTGGTGGGTAGAGGAGTTGGGCGGTTGGTGGCGTGGTGGAGATCGGAGAATTGGGTGGTTCGCCACGTGTCCCAGGGGCAGAGCCCCAGGGTTGGCACGGCGCCGGCGCGCTCCGCGGAGGGCAGAGCCCTCGCTGCGCGGGTGGATTGGAGGGGATCGGGTGGTTGGCCACGTGTCCCAGGGGCAGAGCCCCAGGGTTGGCACGGCGCCGGCGCGCTCCGCGGAGGGCAGAGCCCTCGCTGCGCGGGTGGATTGGAGGGGATCGGGTGGTTGGTGGCGTGTCCCAGGGGCAGAGCCCCAGGGTTGGCACGGCGCCGGC
>JBEBUW010000075.1:0-21417 GCA_040393065.1 Lujinxingia vulgaris
CTGAAAATGTAGAAATTTCTATAAATTTCATGTCTTTTCAAGAACTGTTCTGTCCAGGCCGGCCGGTCCTGGAATTTTCTACATTTCCACGAATTTTAGCCGGGCCAGAATTTTCTTTAAAGAAAGCTCCAGTTGGTCAGAATATGTGGGATCTGCGCCGGCCTTGCTTCGCGAGTGAACGAATGCGGGTCTTCGGTCACTGAAGCAGATTTCGAGGGTCAGCGAAGCTGGCAGGAGTCCTAATCTCCTGTCGATTCGAGATATGTTGAGAAATTGGGGCCCGGTCTGGCCGGATTGCAGGCTCGCCGCCAATTACCCGGGCGTAGCCAGCCGGGGCGAGGGAGACGAGCCTGCGTTTGGAAGTGTTAGAAACCGAGGACTGGGCGGGGTGTTACAGGGGCAGGGATTCCGAGCTGGTTGCTGGCGTTTTCGCCCCAGCAGAGAAGTTGTCCGGCACGGATGCCGCAAGTATGTAGTTTACCAGCACTGATGGTGGTCCAGCCGGAGTCGGCGCCGGTCTGGGTTGGGGTGAGGATATTGCTCTGGGCCGAGGTGCCGAGTTGATAGGCAGTGTTGGAGCCCCAGCAGAAGAGTTCGCTGCCCAAGAGCGCGCAGGCATGGGAATCGCCGAGGCTCATGGTGGTTGGGGCGTTCGCCTCGATTTGGACGGGGGCGCGGCGCGCGGTGTTGGTGTTGTCGCCGGTGGGAGCGTTACCCCAGCAGTAGGTGCTGTTCTGGCGTGTGGCGCAAGTGCGGTTGGTGCCGGTTTCGACGTCGGTCCAGTCGGATTCGGTGCCGATGCGTAGGGGGACGTTGGAGGAATTGGTGGTGCCATCGCCCAGGCCGCCGCTGGTGGAGCCATTGCCCCAGCAGTAGAGTTCGCCGGAGCGAATGCCGCAGGTGTGCCATTGTTGGATGCTGATGTGGGTCCAGTCGGAATCCGTGCCGACGCGGGTGGGTGTGAGCTGGTTCGTGTTGTTTCCGATGCCGAGTTGTCCGTCGTAGTTATGGCCCCAGCAATAGAGTTCGCCTGCGCGGATGCCGCAGGTTTTGAGATTGCCGGCGGTGATGAGGGTCCAGTCGGAATCGGGGCCGATACGAACAGGGACGCGTTCGTGGGCCAGGTTGTTGCCTCCGGTGCCGAGGGCGCCGTTGCTGTTGCTGCCCCAGCAGTAGAGTTCACCGGAGGTGCGGATGGCACAGGTGTGTTCATGGCCAACGCTGATGGATTGCCAGTCGGAGTCGGCACCGATGCGGGTGGGCGTCGCGCTGTGTACGTGGTTTTCTTGGCCGATGCCGAGCTTGCCGTTTCGGTTGTTACCCCAGCAGTAGAGTTCACCGGCCTGGATGGCGCAGGTGTGATCTGTGTAGGTGCTGATGTCGGTCCAGTTCGTTTCTTCGGTAACCGGTGTGGGAGCGGTGTATCGGGTGCCGTTCTGGCTGTTGCCGAGGACGGCGTTGGCGTTGGAGCCCCAGCAGTAAAAGGTGTTGTTGCGGATGGCGCAGGTGGAGTTGTGGCCGCCGGCTGCGGACTGCCAGTCGGAGTCGGTTCCGATGCGGGTGGGGAGCCTGGTGTGGGTGGTGGAGTCATTGCCGAGCTGTCCGAATTCGTTGTTGCCCCAGCAGTAGAGGTTGTCGTCGGTGCTGATGGCGCAGGTGTGCAGGCGGCCGCTGTGGACGGATTTCCAGGTAGCGTTGGATTGGACCGGGGCGGGTGTTGAGACGGAGAGTTCATTGCTGTCGATTCCGAGCTGCCCCTGTTGGTTGGCGCCCCAGCAGTAGGTTTCGCCGGCGTGGATGGCGCAGGTGTGCTCGGCGCCGAGACTGATGTCGGTCCAGTCGTTTTCGACGCCGATTTGCGCGGGGGTGAGCTGGTTCTGGTTGGTGTCGCCGCCGAGTTTTCCGCTGGCGTTGTTGCCCCAGCAGTGAAGTGTGCCGGCCTGGATTCCGCAGGCATGGTTGGAACCGGTGCTGATGTGGGTCCAGTTGCTGGTAAGTCCTACGCGTGTCGGGGTGTCGGCGTCGTCGGTCGCGTCGATGCCGAGTTGTCCGGTGGTGTTGTTGCCCCAGCAGTAGAGTTCGCCGGACTGGATGGCGCAGGTAAAGAATGCGCCGGCGGAGACGAGGGTCCAGGCGTCATCGGAGCCGATGCCGACGCCGACGCGCCTGGGGGCGGTGGCATCATTGGTGGTGCCGTCGCCGAGTTGGCCGCTGGCGTTGTTGCCCCAGCAGTAGAGTTCGCCGGCGCGGATGCCGCAGATGTGGCGTTCGCCGACGGTGATATTTTGCCAGTCGTTATCAGATCCGACTTGCTGGGCGGTGAGGTGCGGATCGTTGGGGTCTTCGAGGTTCTGGCCCCAGCAGTAGAGCGTACCTTCTTCGGTGATGGCGCAGGCGTGGTGGAGGCCGATTGCGATTTGTACCTGGGGCAAGCAGTGACTGGCGTCGCCGTGGATGTCGATGGTGCCGTCGGGGCAGGTATCGGGAACGGTGGGGGTGTCGCCTTCGGTGTCCTGGTCGTCTTCGACATCGAACTCGTCATTGGGATCTGTATCGGAGGGCGTGTCGGACAAATCGGTATCGTTAAAATCGGTGTCTGTTTCGGCGTCGTCGAGTTCTGTGGTGTCGGTCTGGTCGGTGTCTTGTGGGGCGCCGGTATCCGAGCCGGTGTCCGCGACGATGTCGGTATCTGTCTGGTTGTTCGGTGTTTTGTCGTCGGGATCGTCGGAGCAGGCGGACAGGATTAAAAGGAATACAAGGAGGCAGAGGCGGGCGGGATATCGCATGAAATCTCCAGAAAAATAGTCATGTAAATGAAAAACACGTCAGTTCAGTGAGAACTAGAAATTTTTGTTGCCGTGAAGCAGAGCTTAGCACGGGCCGGTCGGTTATTCATCTTTTGAAATGTGATGGATTGTGATTGTGGATTGTTTGTAAGCCGGGCTGCATGATAGACGCAGCTACAGGTACAGGTTTTGCACGAAATTTGTGAAGAATACTGAGTGATAGGGAGATAAAAGCGATGCTGGATATCAAGTTTATTCGAGAAAATGTCGAGGCTGTAAAAAAGGCGGCCAGGGACAAGCAGTTTGATGTCGATATTGATGGTCTGATGGTGCTTGATGCGCGTCGTCGTGAATTGTTGCAGCGCACGGAAGAGCGTCGTGCGCGTCGGAACGAGGTTGCCAGTGCGATTCCGAAGGCTGCGGCTGATGAAAAGAAGGCACTGATCGAGGAAGGCAAGCAGGTCAAAGAGGAGCTTGTCGAGCTGGAAGCGGCGTTGACGGAAACGCAGACAGCGTTTGATCAGTTGATGCTGATGGTTCCGAATATTCCGTTGCCGGAAGTTCCGTATGGCGTCAGTGATGAAGACAACGTGGTGATTCGTACGTATGGAACGCCGCGTGAGTTTGATTTTCCGATTCGCGACCACGAGGAGCTCGGGCAGTTGCTTGGGATTTTGGATAAGGAGCGCGCGATTAAGTTTGCTGGTGCGCGTAGTTATCTGTTGCGTGGCGCAGGTGCCTTGCTGGAGCTGGCGGTGATGCGGTTGGCCATGGATATCATGGTTGAGCAGGGTTTTGAGCCGATTTTAGGGCCGTTGATGGTCAATGAAAATGCAATGACCGGGACGGGGTTTTTCCCGTACGGTCAGGAGGACACCTATCATCTGCCGGGTGAGGACAAGTATCTGGTCGGCACAAGCGAGGTGTTTCTGGTGAGCCTGAATCGCGATGAGATTCTGGATCTTGGCGAGCTGCCCAAGAAGTATTCGGGGTATTCGTCGTGTTTCCGTCGTGAGGCTGGCAGTGCAGGGCGCGATACGCGTGGTGTGTATCGGGTGCATCAGTTCACGAAGGTTGAGCAGGTGATTATTTGTGAGGCGGATGCTGAAAAATCTCGCGAATTGCATATGCAGTTGCTGGCGAACTCGGAGCGTTTGATGCAGATGCTGGAGTTGCCGCATCGGATTTCGTTGGCCTGTACGGGTGAAATTGGACTGGGGCAGGTCTTGAAGCATGAGACGGAGACGTGGATGCCGTCGCGGCAGGCGTATTCGGAGACGCATTCGTGCTCGAGCTTGTATGATTATCAGGCGCGTCGTTCGGCGATTCGTTATCGGGATGCGGATGGTCAGATTAAGCACTGCTATACGTTGAATAATACGCTGGCGGCGAGTCCTCGGATTTTGATTCCGATTCTGGAGAATTATCAGAATGCGGATGGTTCGGTGACGATTCCTGAAGCGTTGCGTCCGTATATGTATGGCATGACCAAGATTGAGCCGAAGGCGTGAAACCAAGGTATATCGGAGTCGATGTTGGAGCGCGGCGGGTGGGCGTCGCGGTATCCGATCCGTTTGGGTCGATGGCATTGCCGCTGGAAACGGTGGATGGTCGCGATGTGAAAAAGGCAACACGTCGCATCGCGGCCATCGTGGCCGAGTATGAGGCGGTGGGCGTGGTTTTGGGCTGGCCGGTGGAGATGAGTGGTCGGGAGGGGCGGGCCACAAAGGTCGTTGCCGCGTTTGAGGCGGAATTGGAGCGCGCTTTGCGGGGGCTTACATTATCTTCAGTTGTTTTGCATCGTTGGGATGAGCGGCTGACGACGACGGCTGCTGAGGCGTTGTTGATCGAGAGCGACGTATCGCGCGCGAAACGCAAAGAAACGGTCGATCAGATTGCGGCCGCGCATATTCTGCAGGGTTTCCTGGACGGGCTGCGTATTCGCGCGGAGCGTGAGGAAGATTATGACGAGAAGCAAGACTGAGGAACTTTTAGAGGGGCGCGGTCGTGTGGTGGCGTCGCTGCTGGCGGTGACGTTGCTGTTGGGTGTGATTGGCGCGGCTGGCTTGTATTTGCATTATTCGGCGTATGTGAACATGCCGGTATTGCGCGAGGGCGAGAGCCGTACGTTGGTGATTCCGGCGAATACGGCGTGGCCGCAGGTGGTGACGATTTTGGAAGAGTCGCGCCTGGTGAAGCGTCCGTCTTATTTTGATTACTGGGGCAAAAAGCGTGGGCTGCCGGCGGCGGTGCGTGCAGGGACGTTTCAGCTGGCGGGGCCGATGACGCTGGAAGATCTGGAGGCGGAACTGCGGCGCGGCGGGCTTGCGAAGGATGTTTTGTTGCAGGTGCCGGAGGGGTTCACGATTTTTCATATCGCCGACCGTCTGGAGCAGATAGGGCTTGTGAGCCGGGAGGATTTTCTGCGGGCGGCGCGCGATGAGGAGATGCTGGCGGCGGCCGGTATTGAGGCGGATAGTTTTGAGGGCTATTTGTTTCCCGACAGCTATCGTTTCAAGCAGGGGACCAGCGCGCGTGCGATTGTGGAGAAGATGCATGCGCAGTGGAAAGCGATGTGGGAGGGCATCAAGAGTCGTCATGCTGACCGGCTGGCGTGGCTGGCGGAACAGTATGATTTTAGTGAGCATGAAGTGGTGATTCTGGCGAGTCTGATCGAGCGGGAAACCAGTGTGAATGATGAGCGGACGTTGATTTCGCGCGTGTTTTTGAATCGCCTGGATAAGAATATGCGTTTGCAGACCGATCCGACGTGTGTGTACGGGGAGGAGACGTATCGGGAGATTCCGCATCCGCGCTATTGTCGTGATCCGTTGAATCGTTATTCGACGTATGTGATTTACGGTTTGCCGCCGGGGCCGATTGCGAATCCGGGGCTGGCGAGCCTGGAGGCAGCGTTGTTACCGAGCGAGGCGCCGGAGGCTAAGGAATATTTGTTCTTCGTGGCGCGCCGGGACGGGACGCGGCGGCATCATTTCACGAAGACTTTTGGCGAGCATAACAAGGCTGTGAATAAGTATTTGAAGCAGGGGAAATAAGGTGGCGGGCGGCGGGCCTGAATCGAATTTGCCCGCCTGCCCACCTCGACATTCCATGTGGCTCGGAGTGAAAATCACTCAGGAGGACGGGCGCTGGAAATGGGCAGAAACAGGGTGTCGAAACGTACGACGGAGTGCGGGCCGCCGTCTACTTTGCCGAATTTCCAGGATTTAATATCTTTGACGAGACATTGGGGAAGGGCGTCGTTTCCGGTGGTATTCTGGCGGGAAACGGCTGCGATGATTTCGCCACTGGGGTTGGAAACGGTGAATTGCAGGGAGATTTCGCCTTTTAAGTCCGGGTTTTTCTTGAGTTCTTGCTGATAGCATTTCTGGAAGGAGAAGCGCTGGGTTGCGATGCGGTTTCGGACGGTTGTGATGTCGATATTGCCATCGATGCGCAGGGTTTCTTCAATGGGATAGACCAGAGCGTATACGTTGGCGAGTTGTTGTGTGTTGGCCTGTGGTTGTGTCTGTGCAACGGCGACGGGCGGTGGTGCGGCGGATTCAAGACCGAGGCTGCTGAGGGCATTTTCGTTGTACATGAGGTAAGCGTACAGGCCGCCGGCGCCGACGATGAATCCGACGACCATGCAGAAGACGGCGATCATGAATACGACGATGCCGCTGCAGCCTTTTTTTACCGGTGGTTGGGGAATGGTGGGTGGTGATGCCATGGTACTGCCTCCTGATATGAAGAGAACGGTCTTGAGTTTGGGTCTTCACATACCTCTATAGCCCGCAAACAGGGCAGGTGTCACGTTTCTGGTGAAGGAAGTGTTGATTGGGGAGAAGATTGTTTTCTTGTTGGCGCACAGTTTGTGATAGAAGTCCGGGCAGTGATAAGGTTCGGTTTTGTAAGGGTGTTGAAAATAGGTCCAATTCCACGTTTCTATTGAACAGACGAAATCAAAATAAACAGGCGACAAAGATGGATCTGAATAGGTTAGCGCTGAATCCGACGCTTCGGCGCTTGTCGGCAATGCTCTGGGACGGTTACGGCTTGCATTGCGGATTTGTGCAGAAGGCAGGCCGGCTTGTTCCCTTGAATACGGTCGTTGTGGGCCGAGAGAAGTCGTTGTTTGACCATCTGGTTGCCGGTGTTTTGGTCTGGGACATTGAAGGGCGCCCTGTCACAGCGCATCAATATGCGATGCAATGGGCCAGGCGATTGATCGAAGAGGGGGAAAGTGCACGAAGTTTTACGGTGGTCATGGATGTAGGGTTTTCGGCACTACTTTTGCCGGTGTTGGTTGAAGATGAAGTGGTGCTGGGGATTTATATCGCCGGGTTTGTTCCGGCGGAAAATGCGGCGGCTGCGATTCGTCAAATTCAGGCGCATATCCCGGCTGAGCTTGCGGCTGCTTTGAAAGACGAGGAAGGGGCGCGGATTGTTCAATTGAACCTGGAGGAGCGTCGAGGGGTCCAGATTTTGGGCTCGGGTATGGTTCAGGAGGTTCTGGAAACGCTGGACGCGAGTCGATACAAACAGCAGCCGCTGGAGGCCAGCGAGAGCACACGTCTGGGCGATATGCTGGGGGCGAGTCCGAATATGCAGCGTTTGTTCGGGATGGTTCAGCGGGTGGCGCGCAGCAATTCGACGGTTTTGATCGAAGGAGAGAATGGCACGGGCAAGGAGCTTGTGGCGCGGGCGATTCATCAGAACAGTCGTCGGGCGGATGCGCCGTATATTGCGGTGAACTGTGCGGCGATTCCCGGAGAATTGATCGCAAGCGAGCTGTTTGGGCATGTTCGCGGGGCGTTTTCGGGCGCGCATAAAGATCGAGCCGGGCTGTTTGAAGCGGCTCACGGCGGCACGCTGTTGCTCGATGAAATCGGCGATATGGATTTGAGTTTGCAGGTAAAGCTGCTGCGGGTTTTGCAGGAGGGAACGTTTTTACGCGTGGGAGATAGCCAGCTTCGTAAGGTGGATGTGCGCGTGTTGTGTGCGACCAACTGTGATTTGAAGAAAATGGTGGCGGAAGGCACGTTTCGAGAGGATTTGTATTATCGCATCAAGGTAATTTCGCTTCATGTTCCAGCGTTGCGTGAGCGTGCTTCGGATATTCCGCTGCTGGCGAATGCGTTTATCCATAAGGCGGCGCATAAATTAGGGCGACCGCGACGTGTTTTTAGCGATGCCTGCCTGGCTCGTATGCAACGTTATCCCTGGCCGGGAAATGTGCGTGAACTGGAAAATGAAGTGGAGCGGATGGTTATCATGTCGGGCGACGACGAGGTGATTGATGTGGATTTGCTGAGTCCATGGATCAGTGGTCGCGCGCAGGAAGATTCCGAAGTATGGCCAGCCATTGAGGGACTGAATTTGCCGGAAGCTGTTGAATTGTTAGAGCGACGGATGATTGCAGAGAGCTTGCGAAAAACAGGCGGCAATAAATCGCAGACTGCGCGTGAGCTGGGTGTGAGTCGTCGAAACCTGATTCGAAAAGTGGCGCAATACGAGCTAGAAGAAAAAGAAGAAAGACTAGAGAGCGAATGAAAGCGTTGGTTGGACTGCTGGTTGCTCTGGGCCTGTGGGTAACGACTGAAGCGTTTGCGCAGGAGCAGGTTGGGCAGGCACACGGGGAATCCGCGGCTGGTGAAACGCAGGATGATTGCCCGTGCTACATCGTGGATGCCATCGATATTGTGGGGGCTTTTCGTACGAAGCATGCGGTGATTGAGCGTGAGCTGACGTTTTCGGCTGGCGAGGTTGTTCGCCAGGCGGAGCTCGAAGAAAGCATGCAGCGGCTTCGGAACACCGGCGTGTTTCGGCTTGTGGAGTATGAACTTCTCGAGCCTGTGCTTGAACAACCAGCCGAGGAACTGGCGGCGGCCGGTGCGGAGCGTCGCATTTTGCGTATTATCATTGATGAACGCTGGACTTTGTTGCCGGCCGGGCGCATTGGTTTTGGCGGCGGTGTCGGACATTTGATGGTGGGCGCGTCGGACGCAAATCTTTTCGGGAGGTTGTACGAGGTCGGCGCTCAGTTTTCGCGTACCGGTCCGGCCAATTCATTTGTTTTCTGGTTCACCAATCCGCGTTTTTTGGATCAACGTCTGGCGATGACAACCGATGCTGGTCTGTCGAATCGTCACGTGCTGTTTTATGAGCCCGATGGAGAAATCAACGGCGGATTCTTGCAGAGCGCTACCTATGCAGACCTGGCATTCGAGAAAGAATGGCGTTGGTGGTGGCGAACGAGCGCGACGTTTGGACTCAGGCAGGACGCGTTTTCTTATACGTTGATATCGGATACGCATCGTGAGCAGCAGGAAGCCGGCAGGGGACTACCGCCGCAGCAGGCTGCGCTGACGTTTGGATTAGCCTCGCGCTGGGGGCGACTGAATCTGGACAATTACCGGGTTCATGGCACGCAGTTTCGCCTGGAATGGTTGCAGAATATCAACCTCCCAGAATGGACGGCGCAGTCTGGTCGCCTGAACGCGAGTCTGCTGTATTTTGTGACGTTGCCGCTGAAAAGTACGCTGGGATTTCGTGTGCAGCTTGGGTTGAGTCGGCATACGGAAGAACATCAGGCGTTTTTCCTGGGCGGGCTGGAGGCTGTACGAGGATTTCCGAATCAACGTTTTCGGGGCGCGTTCTTCTGGCTGGCGAATGCCGAGTATCGCATCCCCTCCATCGATATGCGCTGGCTGGCTGTGCAGCATGTGGTGTTCTTTGATGCGTTGGGCATGTCGAATCAGGCTTTTGATATCTGGGGGGTGTCGGCGGCCAGTGTGGGGATAGGTCTGCGCGTGATGTCGCCCAAGCTCTACGGATTTGTCGGTCGCATCGGTTATGCATTCAATCTTTATGGCGGTGATGGCCCGGGACTGAGTATGGGCGGGGGGCAATTCTTTTAAGCTGCGGCGGGGGGCGGCGGTCCTAAATCGACGATCGCTTTGCTGTTACCCTCGGGACGGCTTGGGAATACGGCGGTCCTAAATCGACGATCGCTTTGCCGTTACCCTCGGGACGGCCTATCAGGCCTATCCCTCGGGATAACGGCTTTGCGCTCCTCGATTTATGACTCGCCGCAGACGTTTGGGTGTGTCGCTGCTGGCGCAGCTTTTGGGCTGCTGGCGCAGCTTTGGGGGGCTGGTGGCGTGGCGATCAGGTTGGAGGGTGATAAACGCTTGTTTTCTTTGAAAATGAGTGCGGAAGCTGTGCAAAACGCGTTGTTTGGGGGCGAGTATGTGTTGGGAGGGTGAGAAATGCATGGTGGAGGGGATGAGGACACGTTGAGCGGCGGGGCGGCGGGGTTTTGGCGAGAAATGAGACGTTTATCGTTGGCCTGGCGAGGTCTGGAGAAGAAAAGAGAGGTCTATCATGAGGGGGCCGGGGTTTTGGGGAGAAAAGAGGCGTTGAGCAGAGGGCCGGGGAGGTTTTGGGAAGAAAAGAGGCGTTTATCAAGAGGAGGGGAGCTGAGCAGGAGAGAAGTACGGCCAGATATGGATAAGTTTTGTGCCAGTAGAGAGACAGAATTGTGGGATTCGGGGGTTTTTTACGGTTATTTGCATGAAAAAAGGGGGTGGCACGGATTCTGCAGTTGTCAGGTAGTTAGGATGCGCCACGGGAAGTGGCGGTGGAATGATAAACTTCGATGACGAAAGGATGGAAAATGAAGAGTCACGGATTGATGCGGAATGGATTTCTGGCGGTGGCGTTGGCGTTTTCGCTGGGCGCCTGTGGGGGAACGGATGATGAGCAACAGGAGCAGAAGGGGCCCGGGGAAGTTTTGACGAGTTCCCTGGAGCGGAATCTGGCGCCGGCGCCTTCTGCTGCGGCGCGTCAGCAGTTGAGTGCGGATAATCGTGATTTTGCTTTCAATCTGTTCCATGAAATTCGTGAGAATGAAGATTCGAATATTTTTTATTCGCCGCATTCGATTTCGATTGCGTTGGCGATGACGTATGCCGGAGCGGGAGGCGAAACGCAGGCGCAGATGGCGGAAGTGTTGCGTTTTGGGCTGGAGGAGTCCGAGCTTCATACGGCGTTCAATGCGCTGGATCTGGAGCTGGCGCAGCGCTCGAAGGTGGAGGTGGAAAGCGGGGATGCTCCGCAGCTGAATGTTGTGAATGCGACCTGGGGACAGCATGATTATCCCTTCCGTATGTCGTATCTTGATACGCTGGCGGTGAATTACGGCGCGGGTTTGCGTGCGGTTGATTTTCAGAATGCGCCGAATGAGGTTCGAGAAGAGATCAATCAGTGGGTGGAAGATCAGACCAATGATCGGATCAAGGATTTGTTGCCGGAAGGAAGTATTGATTCGAGTACGGCGCTGGTGTTGACGAATGCGATTTATTTTCTGGCCGGGTGGGAAAACGAGTTTCCTAAGTCTGCAACGGTCGATGCGCCGTTTGTGCGGCATGATGGTAGCGAGGTGACGGTCGATTTGATGCATAACAACGGAAGTTTCTTGCACTATCTGGGAGATGAAACGCTGGCTGTTTCGCTTCCGTATGTGGGTGGGGAGCTGGCGTTTATCGCGTTGATGCCAACTGATGCGGCGGATTATGATGCTTGGGAGGCGGGTCTGAATCGTGAGCGATTTGATGCGGTGATCGAAGGTATGACGGTTGCGAGCGGGCAGATTGCGCTGCCTCGGTTTAAGTTTGAAGGCGAGTATGATGCAAAGGCGTTGTTTGAATCGATGGGATGGACGAATTTTGCAGATCTGAGCCGGATGGTTGAGGGCGGCAGCTCGGGGCTTGAAATAACCGCGATTTTGCACAAGAGCTTTATCGCGCTGGATGAGGAAGGTACGGAAGCGGCCGCGGCCACGGCGGTTGTCGTGGGCGAGACTGCAGGACCTATTGATTCCTTCGAAATGAAGTTTGATCGGCCGTTTGCGTATGTGATTTATGACAAGCCGACCGATACGATTCTGTTCCTGGGACGTGTGAGCGATCCGACGGCGGAGTAATCTGTTTTGGTTTGAGTGGGCCCCAATTTCCGTCCGGCATGTAGAGCCGGGCGGAAATTGGGGCGTTTTTTGTTGGTGCGGTGGTGGATTTGGCGAGCCAAGATCAGGATTCGCCCATGCCTTCGGCGGGTTTGGCCGCGCGGCCGGCGTGAACTTTTTGTTCAATCATGGCGCCGACTTCGGGGTCGATGTTTTTCCAGTATTGGAAGGCGCGGGAGAGGACGGGTTCGCGAACGCCGCCAAGGAGACTGCCGGCGACTTGTTCGACGAGTCTGGCGCGCTGCGCGTTATCGAAGACTTTGCGGACGAGAATTCCGGGTTGGGTGAAGTCGTCATCCTGGGGGCGTAGGGTGTAGGCGCTGCGGACCATTTCGCCGTCGGCTTCCCAGCCGTCGTCAACGGTGCCGGTTTCGTCGGCCCAGGGGCGGTTGCCGCTGTTGGGGACGTAGACCGGGGCGTTGCCGGTGTGGTGGTAGGTCATGTGGCCGTCGAACATGTAGGTATTGACGGAGACTTTGGGCTGGTTGACGGGGAGTTGGTGGAAGTTCGCGCCGATGCGATTTCGCTGGGCGTCGTTGTAGGCGAAAGCGCGGCCAAGCAGCATTTTGTCGGGCGAGAGTCCGATGCCGGGAACGGTATTTCCGGGTGAGAACGCGGCTTGCTCGATCTGGGCAAAGAAGTTTTCCGGGTTTTTGTTGAGGAGCATCTTGCCGACTTTGATCAACGGATAGTCGGCGTGCGGCCAGGTTTTGGTGAGATCGAAGGGGTTGATCGGGTAGGATTTGGCATCTTCGTAGGGCATGACCTGGACGTAGAGCGTCCAGGAGGGGAATTCACCGCGTTCGATGGCTTCGAAAAGGTCGCGGCGGTGGAAGTCGGCGTCGGAACCGGCCATGGCGGCGGCTTCCTGGTTGGTAAAGAATTTCATGCCCTGGTCGGTGTGGAAGTGGTATTTGATCCAGAACTTTTCGCCGCTTTTGTTGATCCACATGTAGGTATGGGAGCCGTAGCCGTTCATGTTTCGCCAGGTGCGGGGCAGGCCGCGGTCGCCCATAAGGTAGGTGACCTGGTGGGCGCTTTCGGGGTTGTTGGTCCAGAAGTCCCATTGCATGTGGTTGTCGCGCAGGCCGGAGTCGGGGAGGCGTTTCTGGCTGCGGATGAAGTGGGGGAATTTCATCGGGTCGCGCACGAAAAAGATCGGGGTGTTGTTGCCGACCAGATCGTAGTTGCCTTCGGTGGTATAGAATTTCAGGGAGAATCCGCGCACGTCGCGCCAGGTGTCGGGGCTGCCCATTTCGCCGGCAACGGTGGAGAATCTGGCGAGCATTTCGGTGGTGATGCCTTTTTGGAAGAGGGCGGCTTTGGTGTAGGCGGAGACGTCTTCGGTGGTTTCGAATACGCCGAAAGCGCCGGCTCCTTTGGCGTGCGGCTGACGTTCGGGCACTTTTTCGCGGTTGAAATGTGCCATTTGTTCGAGGAAATGGACGTCGTGGAGCAGGATGGGGCCATCGGGGCCGAGGGTGAGCGAGTTGCGGTCGCTCATCGCGGGGGCGCCTGAACCGGTTGTAGAGTTGCCGGGACGGGGTTCTTTGTGCTTGTCGTTCTTGTTCATGGGAGGCTCCTGGTCAGGATTGTGGGGGTAAGAAAGTACGAAATGTTGAACACGCTTTTTCGTAAGACCAGGAGATTCTTGCGATTTCTTTTTTGAGTGTTGGGCCAGGTCGTTGGGGCTCAGGGGGCTGGTGTGGCGGTATTGCGGAGGCGGCGGGCTTTTTCTTGTTCGAGGGTGTTTTCGGGTTCGAGTTCGGGGAGGATATCGGCCGGTGTATTGAGAACGAAGTCGATTTGTTCGTTGAAAAGGGTGGGGTTGTTGGTGAATTTGGCCAGGTACTGGGCGGTGAGGACGTGGGTGGCGAAGTAGTTGGGGGCGATGCGCAGGCTTTGCGCGAAGGCGGCCTGACTTTGTTCGGGGTCGTTGCCGAAGGGGAGTGTGACCCAGTAGACGCCGAGGTAGCGGTAGGCGGCGCCGTAGAAATAGTCGGGTTGGGTGGCGATGATGAAATCCATGGTGGCTTTGACGTCGTCTTTTCTGGCGAGTCGGGTGGCGATGCCTTCGATGAGGGCCCAGTTGCCGAGGTTGGCGCTGTACCAGTAGAGGGCAGGGATTGCGGCGCGGTTGGCGGTGGAAACCGCTTCTTGCCAGGGCTGGCCGGCGGTGATTTTTTCGACGAATGCGGGGTCGCGCAGGGTCAGGGCGGTTTCGGCGGCGGCGATGCCGTTTTCGTAGGCGGCTTTCATGTCGGGGTGGTTGGCTTCTTCGTCGGTGCCGCTCAGGCGGATATGGCTGTCGGCTAAGAAGTAGAAGGCGCGTGCGATTTTTTCGTAGATTTCGGCGCGTGCTGCGGCTTGATCGGCCAGGGTGATGCCGGGCGTGGCATGGGTGAGGGCGTCTTGCCAGTGGGCGATGGCGGCTTCGAGTTGGATGCGGTCGAGGCGTTGTTGCCAAGCTTCATCGGCGACTTGCAGGGCTTTGTGGAATGCCGGGGATGTGTCGTTTTCGGCCAGGGTTTCGGGAGTCGTGGTGGGAGACTGTTGTGTGGTTGTGGCGCAACCGGCGGTGAAGGATGTGAGCAGGGCGAGGAGGGTGGTCAGGCAGCGGATGCGAAGGTTTTGGGGGAAGGGTTTCATGGGCCAGACTCCGGGATGCAAGAAAATCGTGGGAAGTAATGATTGGGCACTTTAGTGGATGGTGTAGATGGCGTAAAGGTAGAGCGTTGGTGAAGTTGTGTTGTGTATGTGGTGGCATTTGAGGAGTTTGGAGCGTGGTGAGGGATTGATGTCAGGACTCTGGGAGCAGGTCTGGTTGTGGTTGCTGGGCAGCGGGGTGGTGCTGGGGAAAAAGCTGGTGGGTTTTGTGCTCATCATGGCGGTGGGCTTTTTGCTGGCGCGGCTGGCGTCGCGTACGGTTCGGCTGGCGCTTGAGAAGTCGCACTTGAAGCCGTCGCCGTTATTTATACGGTTTTCGACCAATGTGACGGGCCGTGGGCTGATGTTGATCGCGGTGATCGTGGGGCTGGGAGTTTTGGGCGTGGATACCGGAGCGCTGATTGCGGGGCTTGGTGTTTCGGGGCTGGTGTTGGGGTTTGCGTTGAAGGATACGCTGTCGAATTTTGCGGCGGGCGGGATGATCTTGTTGTACCAGCCTTTTGATATCGGGCACTCGATTGAGGTGAGTGGTGTGGCGGGTGTGGTGAAAGATCTGACGTTGGTGACGACGGTGCTGCATACGGCGGATAATCGCGTCATCATGATTCCGAACTCAAAGGTGTGGGGCAATAACATTGTGAATGTATCGCTGATGGCGACGCGGCGGATTGATTTGACGATCGGCGTGGCTTCGAAGGCGGATGTCGATGAGGTGGTTGCCTTGTTCGAGTCGGTTTTGCGTGCGCATGCGAAGGTTTTGAAAAGTCCGGCGGCGGAGGTTTCGTTGAGGGGTTTGTCGGGGAGTTCGATGAGCTTTCTTTTGAGTGCCTGGGTGCGTGCAGATGAGTTTGAGTCGGTGCGTGCGGAGCTATTGCGGACGATTAAATATCGTCTGGAAGAGGCGCAGATTGCGGCGGCTTGAACGGAGTTCATAAAAAATCGGGCGAATTGCAGGCAACAAATCCTTAAAAACATCGAAAACAATACGGACCGCGATGGAAGCGGCCTGTTGATTTGTAAGGTTTTATTTCGATTGTTTTTGAGGAGCCTACCATGTGTTTTTTGGGGAAATATAGCGTCTGGGCGGTCTGGGGATTGTTGCTGGCAGGATGGGCGGCGGCTGGTTGCGGTGGTGTGGAACAGGCTACGGTGGAACGAGCGGGCAGAGAGGTTTCGGGGAGCGATGCCGGGGAGGAGGTTTCTGGCGCGTCTCAGGCTTCATCCGACACAGAGGATGTCTGGGAGATGATGGAAATAAGGCGGGAGTTTGGGAGGGATGTTGCGGAAGGTGAGCAGGATGTGGGTGAGGAAGCTGAGGAGAGTGGGTGTGTGCAGGTTTGTGCGATGCTTGCGCAGTGTCTCGGGTTTCCGCAGGGCGTAGCGACTCAGGAAGAATGCCGGCGTGGTTGCGGGCGGTCTTTGTATGAGGGGACGTTGCAGGCGCGTGATGTGCGATGTCTGGGGCGGGTGAATCATTGCGGCGGGCTGGCCGAGTGCATGGAGGGATTCTGGGGGTGTGATGAGGCTTGCGATGGGTATTTGAGCTGTGCGTTTGAGGAAGAGCCGGCTGCGTGCAGGTTGTGGTGTGGCATGGGGATTATGAGCGGAGCGGTGGAGATTGCGCAGTTGCATTGTATGGAGCGTCACGGCAGAACGCAGCTTTGCGATACGATGGTTGCGCAGTGTGGATTGGATTTTTTTGCAGATTTGAATCTTTGAATCTTTGAGTTTCTGAATCTTGAGAGAATTCAAGTCGGGAACACACAAGTCGTGGAGAGGTGTGCTAGAGTGGGGACGCGGCTTGTGTGTTTCGGAATTATGTCTGGCTGGAGCTTGGGAAATGAAGAGGATGACTTCTGGATGGGTAATTTTGAGCCTGGGGATGGTTCTGGCGGGGTGTGAGCCCGGAGTGATTTCGACGCAGGGAGGCCGGGGTGGGGAGGCGCCGCACGATGATGTGTGGATGGATGCGGGCGACGAGCAGGATATAGGCGGGGATGCTTTGCAGGATCTCGGCCTGGAAGAGGATGGGGAGGAAGATGCGGGAGAGCAGGGCGGGGATGTGGAGGAGGTTGGGGAGGCGGATTCGGGGAACGAGGAAGTTCCCCGGGCGGAGGTGTCGTTTCTGAGTCCGGTCCATGGTGCGCAGGTAGAGAATCCGGTGCGGTTTTCGATTGCGGCTGCCCATGTGGCGAAGGTGCAGATCGAGGCGGATGGCTGGCCACTTTCGCCGGAGCCCTGGGATCCGAGCACGAAAACCACGCTGGAGTACACGTTTTCGGGTACGGGCTATGCGCGTGAAATCGTCCTGTTTGGGTTGGATGCGCAGGGCGTGGAGGTTGCGCGCGCGACGATTTCCATCACCGTGAAGGCGCCGGAAGTGGTGGAGCCGCCGCCCGGCAAGGGGACGTCGCTGGGGGCGTTTATCAATACCTATTATTATGTAGAGGAAGAAAGCGCGCATGGCGGTGCGGCGACGGAGCGGCTTTATGACCGTTCGTGCAGTGTGTTGGCAACGGTGCCGGAGTCGTTCGCGAGGCTGGCCTGTATTGAGGGGACGGCGAAACTGAAGGATGGGCGCGTGATCAATTATGCGACGAATACGCAATGCGGCGGGCCGTGTAAGTTTACCTGGGCGGTGATGGATCCGACGCGTTTTCCGTGGGGGATGGGCAATCGCAGTAATGCGCTGGTGCCGTTGCGCTCCTGGGCGGTGGATACCGGCGTGATTGCCAATGGCACGGTTTTGTATGTGGAAGAATGGGATGGAAAGGTGATTCCGCAGATTGGAACGCTGGGGGGCATGACGCACGATGGATGTTTTCGGGCGGATGATGTCGGCGGCGGGATTCAGGGCAAGCATGTGGATATTTTTGCCGGTTCGCGGGCGATGTATCAGGAATTGAATCGGACGTTTCCGACGCGGACGTCGTTTGTGGTGTATAAGGATTCGCCGCGCTGTGCGCATTTGCAGTAGTTGTGGGATGCGTGGCGGGAAAGACGTCTGCAATAAAAAAGGCAGCTCGGTATGCGAGCTGCCTTTTTTGTGGGCGAAATTCTGGGTTCAGGAGGATTGGTTATCAGCCGGGAATGGGGCGACAGGAGCCATTGTCGGCGCAGTAGTAGCCCATCTCGCAGTCCTCGTTGGAGGAGCAGGGGCAGGTAGTTTCGGCGGTGGCGGTGTTGTTGTCTTCGCGGCATTCGTTGGAGCGACCCAGGCCGGTGCCGTCGTTATCGACTTCGGCGCGCAGGGTGAGGACGCCTTGCTGGCCCAGAAGTACGGGCGGGTTGCTCCAGTGGTAGGTAAGGGTTTCGCGTCCGCCGGGAAGAAGGTTGGTGGTGGTCTGCAGGACGGTGATCAGTTGGTCTTCGTGGTCGAAGAGCGCTACATCGATGCCAGAGATCACGCCGCGGTCGCCCTGGTTTGCGACGGTGACTTCGACCTGGGTGCCGTCCAGGCCGCAGGTCATGGCGATGCTCAGTACGACCAGATCGGGGGCGTCAAAGATGCCTTCGCCCTGGACGTTCTGGCGGAAGTTGTTGAGCGAGGTCATCGCGTGGTTGGGGAGCTGTCCGCGCGGGATGGCGCCGGGCAGGTTGGTGGTTCCGGGGCACATGGCATCGACCAGGCCGTCGCATACATTGGTGACGGAGTAGGAATGCTGGTTCCAGACCGGGCGCGTGTTGACCCAGCGGTTTTCGCGGTCCTTGATGACTCGCACGCCCCGGGAATCGCCGCCTTTTTCGACAAATCCGGGCCAGCGTGCAGCGCATCCGCTGGCGATGCCTGATGAGTAATTGTTGCTGATGACGACGATGTCGGCGGAGAAATCGCCATCGGCGTCGACGATGACGGGCAGCTCGCGGGTGGTTCCGCTGGTGTTGGCGACTTCGAACAAGATGTCGGTTGTGCCATCGCCGTTGCCCTTGCCGTCGTAGACACGCAGGAAGCATTCGTCGCCGTAGATGACTTCGGCCCGGCCGTCGCCCTGGAAGTCAAAGACGCTGGAGCCGGTTACGCGGCTGGATTGATCTTGCGTGGCCATTTTCCACAAAAGCGAGCCGTCGTTGTTGAAGACGACGTAGAAACATGCGCCGGCGGCGGCGACTTCGGCCTGGCCGTCGCCATCGAAGTCGGCGACGGTCGGTGGACCGGCGGTGTTTCCGCTGGCGCAGGTCGTGGGTGCAAAGTGCGGGTGACCTTCGGTGGGAAGCGGTGCCGCCCAGATCAGTTGGCCGGTCTGGCCGTTGAACAGGCGCATGTTCGAGCCGTGGACGATGATGACTTCGGGGATGCCGTCGCGCTGGTCAAACTGTGGGGATTCGCCGGTGAAGGTTCCGAAATCGCCGATGGCGGGAAATCCGCTGGCGCCGCCTTCGTACACCCAGTAGGTCGGGCAGGCGTAGGTGCCGTCTTGATTGTTGATGAATTTGAAAGCGCCGCGTCCGGCCACGACTTCGAGCATGCCGTCGCCGTCCAGATCGACGGGAATCGAGCCGTTTGCGGCCGTGCTCACCTCGGCATTGATGCAGAGTTGCGTGCCGGTTTTGGCATCGAAAACGCGGTTGGCGAAGACGATTTCTACGTTGCCATCGGCGTCCAGATCAGCCAGCGCGGGGCCATCCCAGCTTACGGCGAAGGTTTCGGCGGTGTTCCACATCACGGCCCAGCCGGTGTCGATATCGTCAAACGCGATCAATCCGCCTGCGGGATTGACGGCGACGATTTCGTTTTTGCCGTCGCCGTCGATGTCGCCAATGGCGATGGACGTTGCGCCGACGACGTGTTTTTCGGGCTCCACCAGATCAAAAACCGGCTCATACGTGCGTCCATTGACTGCGCGTAAGACGCTGGCTGAGCCGTAGGCGCTGTTCTGGAACGTGGAAAATACGATATCGGGGATGCCGTCGCCGGTGATATCGACCACAGAAGGCGTCATCATCACCTGGTTATAGTTTGGAAGCGGCGTGGTGGTGGGATCATCGACCCAGGCGACATGCACGACGGGATCGAAGACGTCGGTATCCGGCCGATAGATACAGGCGTTGGTGCTGCGCGGAATGCACTGGCCAAGGTTGGGTTCGCAGATTTCGCCGGACTCGCACTGAACGTTATGCTCGCAGGGAGCGCCAGGAACTACGCAAGCATCGGCAATGCAGAGTTCTTCGTTGGTGCAACACTCCGAGCCACAGACCTGTTCGGCGGCGCAGGTGGGGCCTGTGTCGGTTTCGGTGTCGGTTGGTCCGGCATCCTGGCAATGAGGACCCACACAGGAGGGGCCGGTGTCCTCGGGCGTCGTGTTGCCGGTGTCGTCTGGAGAAACGTCCTGCGTGTCACTGTTGTTGCCGGAGCTCAGCTTGCCGGAAACATCATCGCTGCAGCCGGCCAGCAACACGGCCAGTGCCAGAGCGGAACAGGAGAGCAGCCAGGGAGCTGTGGGGCGATAGGGGGAAATGCGCATACGTTTTTCCAGTCTTAAAGGTCGCTTTCGTCAGAAGGATCGTCAGGTTCACCAGGACAAATCATCTTCCAGTTTATAGCGAGAGTCTGGCGGAAAGACCAGCATTCATGCATTGCGAGGCCGGTGGCTATCGGTTAAGAGCGGGCGCGTCTCATGGCTGGTCATGAGCGTCTGCTGTTGGAGTTTTACAGAAGTATGAATGCAAAGGTTTATATCCTGGCCGTAGCCGCTTTCGTGGTGGGTATGGCGGAACTGATCATCGGTGGGATTTTGCCGCTGCTGGCCAGAGATTTAGAAGTTTCGATTGCAACGGCCGGGCAGTTGATCTCGGTCTTCGCGCTGGTGTTTGCGGTTTCCGGACCGGTTTTACTGACGGTCACTTCGAAAATGGAGCGCAAACGACTGTATCTGGTCTCGTTGTTTGTGTTTTTTCTGGGAGCGCTGCTGGCCGGCGTAAGTCCGAACTATGCGATGCTGATGATCAGCCGCATTATTTCGGCCATGAGCGCATCTCTGATCATCGTGCTCTCGATTACGATCGCCGTGCGTATTGTGCCGGAAGCGTACCGGGCGCGAGCGCTCGGACTGGTGTTTATGGGCGTCAGCTCGGCGCTGGTGCTGGGCATTCCGCTGGGCGTGCTGGTGGGCGACAAATTTGGCTGGCGCGTGCTGTTCTTCGGGATTGCCGGGCTGACGATTGCCGCCTTTGGCCTGATTTATCGCCAGCTTGAGGCGATTCCACCGGGCGCTGTGACGACCATCGGGCAGCAGATTCAGGCTTTGCGCAGCCTGAAAATCGTCAGCGCGCACCTCATGATGATGCTGGTGCTGGCCGGTCATTACACAATGTATGCGTATCTGGCGCCGTTTCTGGAAACCACGATGGCGATGGATGCGCAGTGGGTCAGCCTGAGCTATCTGGTGTTTGGATTCGCGGCGATCCTTGGCGGGTATCTCGGCGGTATTTTCAGTGATCGGCTGGGGCCGAAAAAAGCCATGCTGGGCATGGTCGCGGCCTTTGCGCTGGCGCTTGCGGCCTTGCCGTTTTCGGTCAAGATTCCCGGACTGTTCTGGGTGTTTCTGGTTCTGTGGGGAGCTCTGAGTTGGATGATCGCTCCCGCGCAGCAAAGCTACCTCATCGAAACCTCGCCAGAAACCGCCGATATCCAGCAGAGCCTGAGCACGTCGTCGCTGCAGGTGGGCATTGCGCTTGGCTCGGCGATTGGCGGCATGGCGCTCGATCAAACCGGCTCGGTTGCGATGAACGCCTGGGTGGGCAGTGCGGTGGTGGGGCTGGCGTTTCTTGCGATTTTGTATTCGATCCGGCGGTAGGGGGCGGTCCGACCGGGGGCGAGCCCTCAGCCTTCAACACATCTCCATAAACTCAGCTATAGAGCATCGGCCGTGCACGTCGCCACATCCGCCCCAGGTTCCGCACTCTCGTCCTATCGGCCTCGAAGTGCGTCCACCTGGG
>JBEBUW010000076.1:0-21000 GCA_040393065.1 Lujinxingia vulgaris
GGTTACGTCTTATGGCTATGTTCGATGTTGTTGCGAAGGGATTTCGTGACGTTCGAATGCGGTTCGAGGGAAAACGAGAGATTACCGAAGAGAACATCGAAGAGGCTCTCAAAGATATCCGCATGAGTATGCTCGAAGCGGATGTAAACTTTCGGATTGCGAAAGATTTTATCGCGCGCGTCAAAGAAAAGGCGCTGGGCGAAGTGGTGCGGGTCAAGGCGAAGGGCAAAGACGGTAAGCTGAATGTCAGCCCGGGCGATCACTTTGTTCGTATTTGCCATGATGAACTTGAAAATCTGATGGGTCCGGTGGACACGACCATCGTGTTCGCAAATCCTCGTATTGGGCCGACCAAGATCATGATGGTTGGTTTGCAGGGTGCGGGAAAAACGACGACGACAGCGAAGCTGGCGAAGTTGTTGATGGATCGGCATGACAAAAAGCCGTTGTTGGTTGGTGCGGACGTGTATCGTCCGGCGGCTATTGAGCAGCTTCGTGTACTGGGTCAGCAGCTTGATATTCCGGTATACGCAGTCGAGGGCGGCGATCCTGTCGAAGTTTGTCGCGATGCGCTGAAACTCGCCGAAAAGGAAAAGCGGGATGTCGTGATTTTCGATACGGCCGGTCGACTGGCTGTGGACGACGTGCTGATGGCTGAGCTTGAGCAGATCGTGGAGACGACCAAACCGGAGAATATTTTTCTGGTTGCGGACGCGATGATCGGTCAGGACGCTGTGAACACGGCCAAGGAGTTCAACAGTCGCCTGGAGATCGACGGCTTCATTATGACGAAGCTCGATGGTGATGCGCGCGGTGGTGCAGCGCTGTCCATCAAGGAAGTCACCGGGAAACCGATTAAATTCGTCGGTATGGGCGAAAAACTCGACGACCTGGAGGAATTTCGTCCGGAGGGCCTTGCGAACCGAATCCTTGGATTTGGCGACGTCATGGGCTTGATGAACAAGTTTGAACGGACGTTGAGCGAAGAAGATGCTGCGCGCGCGGAAAGCGATGCGATGCGCATGTTGTCGGGTCAGTTTGATTTCAACGATTTTTACAATCAGTTGGAGCAGATCTCGAAGCTGGGCTCAATGAGTGAGCTTCTGGAAATGATGCCGTTCTTTGGCGGTGGATTGCCGCAGGGTGTGAGCATCGATGATTCCGAGCTCGGAAAGATCCGTGCGATCATTCAGTCGATGACCGTGAAAGAGCGTACGCAGCCGGATTATCTGACGCGTCAGCCCAATCGAGTGCGTCGTATTGCGAAGGGGTCGGGAACGCCGCAGGAGAAAGTTGAACAGGTCATTCAGCAGTTCAATATGATGCGGGGAATGATGCAGCAGTTCAGCTCGTCGGGTGGCGGCGGAATTCTGGGTAAGATCCCGGGTTTCAAGCAGCTCAATCAGCTTCGTCAGCTCAAAGAGATGGATATCGGCTCGCTGTTCCAGGATATGATGGGCGGCGGTGGCGGTGGAGGAATGGGCGGCCTGGGCAATATGTTTGGTGGTGGTGGCGGTGGTATGGCCGGGCTTCCGGGCTTTGGCGGACCACAGCTTCCTCCGGGTTATTCGCCTCCGGGTGGAAAAATGACGCCTTCTGCCAAGGGCACAAAATCAGCGTCGATGTCGCAGGATAAGCGTAAGCGTAAGCGTAAGGCTGTGAAGCAGGCGCGGAAGACCAACAAGAAGTAGGGCTAGTTTTGAAGACAGAGGAGCGATTTTGCGTACATCATCCGGGTGCGTCGGCCGTTGCGATTTGCACGGAGTGCGGTCTGGATATGTGCGCACCCTGTCACGGGACGAACCTGCTGGGTTTTGCGATTTGTTCGGGTTGCCGGGCAAAGTATGAACCAGCAGGAACGTCCTGGGAAAAGGACGGCTTGCGCTGGACGCCGGTCGGTTTTGCGCGCACGGCCCATGAAATTTTGATGGCTCCGCGCTCTTTTTTTATGCGCCTGGTACCGAGTAGAAACTGGTTTCCGCCGGCGGTCTTTGGAATCACGTGTATGAGCCTGGGGCTAGCTTTTTCGGTTCTCTGGCGAGCAAAGCTTGAGCCGGGACTTCTGGATCAGCTTGCTGTGCCGCCGGAAGGGTTGGCGCTGTCGGCGGCAGAGGCGAAGTTTCTTCTGTTTGCTACGATTCCGTTCGTTGCAGCGGTGCTTTTCACGTTTCATGCGTTGTTGCTGTATTTTGCGCTGAAGATCTTTGGCGTAATGCATGCAAGATTGTCGCATGTAGTTCGAATCGTGGGTTATGCAGTTGCTGCGTATTTATTCATGATCATCCCGCCCATGGGCGAGTTTATCCTGGGGCATTTTCTGATGATTATGTGGCTGTTTAACCTGGAAGTGGGCGCGGTTCGCTGGTTTTATAACCTGGGATTCTGGCAATCGATGGGCGTGGTATTGATTCCGTTTATGTTTGTGATGACGCTCGTCGGCGTATAAAAATACGACCGGGCTTACAAGTTTGAGAACACAAAAAACCCGCTGTGTGAGCACACAGCGGGTTTTTTGTTTGTATCCATGTTTCTCTCTGCGGATTTGCGCCAGGCCTCTGGAGAAAGTAACCAGCAGGCCCGGTGCAAGCGAGGAGATTAACGCTTGGAGAACTGGAAGCGTGCACGAGCACCACGCTGTCCGTATTTTTTACGCTCTTTGCTGCGGGCATCGCGGGTGAGGAAGCCAGAGGCTTTCAGGCCGGCGCGAAGCTCGGGGTTGTACAGGGTAAGGGCGCGTGCAATGCCGAGTTTGACAGCTCCGGCCTGACCGCTTTTGCCGCCACCGCGTACGGTGCAGAAAACATCGAAACGATCGATGGTTTCGGTCTGGGCGAGGGGTTGACGCAAGATCATCATCAGGGTGTCACGCGTAAAATACGCGTCGGCATCCTGCTTATTGATGGTGATGGTGCCGGTGCCGGGGCGCAGAAAAACGCGCGCGCTGGCGCTCTTGCGGCGACCAATTGCATGATACTGTTCCGCTTTAGCCATAGGATTTATTCTCCAGTTCGTACTTTAAGTCGTATTTTAGAAATATCTTACAGCTCAAGAGCTTTGGGCTTTTGAGCAGCGTGCGGGTGATCGGCGCCCGGATATACCTTGAGCTTGCTGATCATTGCGCGACCAAGTTTGGTCTTGGGAAGCATACCCTGCACGGCAGTTTCGATGATCGCTTCGGGCTTAAGCGCGAGCAATTTTTCGGCCGAGATCGATTTCAGCCCGCCGGCGAAACCGGAGTGCTTGTGGTAGTACTTCTGGCTGAGTTTGTTGCCAGTGAACACAACATCTTTTGCGTTGATGCAGACAACATAGTCGCCGACATCGACGTTGGGGGAGAATGTTGGTTTGTTTTTGCCACGCAGGATCGCAGCGATCTGTGCGGCAGCGCGACCGACGGTCTGACCCTGGAGGTCAATGACATACCAGTCACGGCTTACATCTTCTTGTTTAGCGTTAAAAGTCTTCATAGCATTTCCACCGAACTGTCTGAGCCGCTTATTTAGAGCGGATCAGAACCGGGTTATCTCGTTTCTCACGAGGAATAACAAGTAATCATCTTAAAGGCTGTCCTTCTTTACTCTGCGCCTTTTGCGGCCCAAAACAAAGGGATTGCTAAGGGCGCATGGTATAGCGTCTCTCATCTCTGCTTGTCAAGCAATCCGCCGAGATCCGGTGCTTTCGAAGAGCGATTGTTTTGTTGTTTCCGTAGGCAGAGAATTTTGTAGTGAGATTGTAGAGCGAAGCGGCTCGATGTTCGCCGCAAAAGCGAAGGCTCCGGTTCCTCGGGAAAGAGGAAGTGCCGGAGCCTGTGGATTGTAGGGTCACTGGTGGGGGATGTTTTTAGGTGCGGTGCTGATTGAGATATTTCTGGGCTTCTTGCGCGGGTTTGGAGCTAGGATGGACTTCGATGAGATCGGTGAAGGCGTCGATCGCTTTGTCCACTTCTCCAAGTTGGAGATAGGCGCGGCCGAGAAGAAAGAGGGCATCGGGGTCGAGGCCAACGCCGCTGTAGTTGGTGAGCAAGTAGGTCAGGCGGTTGGCAGCGGCGCGTGGGTTGTCGCGGTTGAGGTAGAAGTCGGCGACGTAGAGTTCGTGATCGGCCAGACGCCGGCGAACGACGCGGAGTTTTTGGGAGGCGTCGTTGGCGTATTCAGAATCCGGGAAGTGGCGCAGAAAGAGGCGGAGTTCGCGGGCGGCTTCGCGGGCGCGGCTGAGATCTTTTTCGTAGGAGGGTGGCAAAAGCCACCAGTCGCCGGGCATCTGCTCATAGTAGCTGAGCGCTACCTGATAATAAGCATAGGTAGATTCTTCGTGATTGGGATGCAGCTGGATGAAGCTGCGGTATTGTTCGATCGCGGTTTGAAATTGATCTTGTTCAAAATAGGCGTCGGCGATGCGAAGTTCGGCCAGGGCAGCGTATTTGCTGTAGGGGAACTGGTTTCGGACTGTATTGAAGCGGCGGATCGCTTCCAGGTAGTCTTTGCTGTCAAAGGCACGCATGCCGCGTTGGAAGGCGGCTTCGACCTGATCGCTGTAGGTCACGGGCGCGGATGCAGCTCCGGTTGCGCAGCCTGTGACGGATGCAGAGAGTGCGCAGAGGCAGAGCAGAAGCGTTAAGGATTTATGTATCATAGGAAAACTCGGTACTTTGTCGAAGAGTTTTGCAGCAGGTCATAGAAGATCAGCGCGGTACATGCCGATGAAGCGAACCATGGCCTATAAAATGCATGAAAAGCAAGCCGGTCTGGAAGTTCTGGCCGGGCAAGCGTGAATTTTTATAGCCGCCGGCGTGCAATCGGCATAGAGAATGTTTAGCTGTTTGCAGAGTTTTCCAGAAAGTGGAGTAAAGTTACGCCAGTTGTGACACAAATGTCTGGAATCAGGTAGTGGAGCTGAGGACCTCCGTGTTTTTGGCGAATGGATAACGAGTATGGTGGTCATGAATTTGGAAAGATTGAAGCGGGCAGACGGCGGGATGTGGATCGTGTTGAGTCTGGTGTCTTTGATTTTGAGTTCGTTGCTCATGGCCTGCTCGAGCCAGGGGATTTCGTGTGATTTTGATTCGGATTGCAATCACGGAGATCTGTGCGTGGAGAGTTTGTGTGCCCAACCGTGCACAAGCGATCAGCAGTGCGATGGAGAGAGTACGTGTCAGGCGTTTGTTCGTCAGAATGAGGATGATCAGGTGCATGTTTGCATGGTCGTTGCGGATGAGAACAATGCTATTGGAGGGGATCTTCAGTGCGTGAATGATGGGGAATGTCGCGCGTTGTTCGGGGTGGAAGAAGCGATTTGCGGATTGAACTATCGATGTGTTGTACCGGAGCCGAACGACGGGGTGGGCGTAGAGCAGGTATCTGCTCTATTGATCCGAGATTTGACGCCTCGAGATCTGGTGGAAGAAGAGGGGCATCCGGGAACGATTGTAAGCGCGGTTTTTGTGCGTGATGAAAACGGTTCGATCGTCGGCTACGGGGATACGCTGGCGTTGGTTTCGGGCACGGATGGCATGGAACAGCCGGGGCATCTGGATGGTCAGCCGGTGCAGTTGGAGGAGTCGGGGCAGTGCGTGGCAGGTGCTGAGCCGGCGATGAGCGCGCTGGGAGGCGAGGGCGGATATTATCTGGTGAGCTTTGTGGATTCTCAGGGCGCGCGTATTTCGCCGGGAGAAGGCTGGAAGGTGATCGTGATCGCCTGGAGTGAGAGTTGCGGCGGGGCGGGAGATTCGCTGCCAGCGTTGGGAGAATATCGTGTGTCGCTTTGCGTCTCTGTAGTTGATCAAGTGCCGGATCTGGACTCCGACTGCAGTCCACTTGGTGCTCAGGCCTCTGGCTATGCGGAATTCCTCGTGACAACGGAGCTGTGATATGGTTATAAATGCTGCATCGCCTGGTAAGATAGTCACATACTTTAACTTGAAGTGTGGCATATCTTCGGTTAGAGAAAGCACGGATAGATTTTTGAATTTGCGGTGTATGGAACATTGAAGTGCGAATGTTGACTGAATTGGCAAGGGTTTTGCATTTTTAGGTATCAGGCACTTGATTTGGTAGTACAGGCGTTTTTGAAACCGAAACCCGAACATTATTTAGAAAAGGATGAAGATCATGGATTTGAAACGTAAACTGATTGGTGCTCTTTTTGCTGTGGTTGCTTCTTCTGGACTTCTGATCGCTTGCGGAAACGACGAGAACTCCTGTGAATTTGATACGGACTGTCTTGAAGGCGAAGAGCTTTGCCATGATGGCTTCTGCGAGCCGGTGTGCACGAGCCAGAGCGATTGCTTTGATGGTGAAGTCTGTGTTGATCGTATCGGTGGCAGCGGAAAAGTTTGCGTTAGCGAAGGCATCAGCGGCAATAACGGCGATAACAACGGTGATCAGCCGGAGTGTACTGACAATGATGAGTGTGAATCTGGTCTTTGCAACCAGGATACGGGTCTGTGCGTAGATACGACGGCACCGACTTATTTCACTGTTATGGTCCGAGATTCAACGACTGATCCGGGTCGTTGCGCTGATACCACTGGCACATACAATTCGGCTGGAACCAAGCTGACTTATATTGCATTGCGAGATTCGAGTGGCGCAAATATCGGATATGGCAAAGAAATTGGATATTTGCTTGGAGATAACAGCGATTATGATGATGTAAGCGGTATTCTGGACGGATCGGCACCGAATCTGACCAATCAGTGCGTCGAAAGCTTTGAACTCGACACTGGTGTGGCGTTGGGTTGTGGTGGTTGGGTCATGGTCCAGTTCTATAATAGCGATGGCGAGCGAATTGCTTTGACTGAAGAACATGATGTTTTCGTTGGTGTTCATGGTCAGTACTGCGACACACGGTTTGATAAAGATGGTCTGGACAAGTATGACGTTGCTTTGTGCACTACGGTTAAACTTACTGATCTAGAAAACGACACTTGTACTGTATCGCTGGAGACTGGAATTAATGGTCTTAAGCCTGTTGGTATCGAATTGCCGTAAGTATTGCCTTTTAAAGAAGATTTAGGAGATGGCGTATGCTTCGTTTCCTAAACTGAAAGTGCTTTAAAAAAATCCGCCGTCCGAAGAATTTCGGACGGCGGATTTTTTGTGTTGGATGCTTTCAGCACCATAAATTACAAGAAAAGACTTGATTGGCATGAAAAATGCTGTAGATCAGCGCCAGTAAGAAATGCGGAGTCTTTTCAGGCTTCGGTTTTTAATAATGGTATATTCAAGGAGAAACAAAATGGATTTGAAGCGTAAACTTGTTGGTTGTCTGTTGGTGTTGTTTAGCTCGACCGGTCTTCTGGCTGCCTGTGGTGCCGAGGATGAAGACTGTGAAACCGTTGAAGATTGTGCAGACGGACAAGTTTGCACCGACGATGGTGTGTGCGAAGACGAGCAGACGGAAGAAGGCTGCACCGACAACGCTCAGTGCACCGAGGATGGCGAGGTTTGTAACCTTGATACCGGTCTGTGCGAACTTGAAGACAAAGATCCGGTTTACTTCACGGTTCTGATCAAAGACGTTTCGGAAGGAGCTTCTTGCGAGGATACCACCTGGGATTTCAAGAGCCCGGGATCGCAGATCACGTACGTTCGTCTTGAGAACACTGAAACCAACGAGATTGCAGCCTATGGAACGGCGATTGCCGCGACCATCGAAGGCGATAGCGATTTCACGGATTACGAAGGTGTTCTGAACGGCGAAGCTCCGGCAATGACGGAAGAATCTGGTAAAGAAGGCTACTGCGTAGCGACGGAAGATAGCACGCGTGCTGATGGTACGACGGCGGTACGTAATGCTGGATTCCGTCAGGATTCCGGTGTGGCTCTCGGTTGCGGCGGCGAGCTGTATGTGACCTTCAAGGTAGATGGCAATGCGGTTGCACTGGATGACAGCTTTACCGTTCGCGTTGGTGAGTATGACGGATTCTGCGACGAGCGCTTCACCGGCGTTGATAACTACGAAGTCTACCTGTGCGAAGGTGACAGCGAGGAGGCTTCCGAGCTGAACTGCGAAACCAAGCTCAGCGGCGATGAGCCCCTGACCGGTATCGGTCTTGCCAAAGTTGTTTTGCCGGCAGCCGAGTAATTCGGAGCGGTCTGATCTTCTGATTTTTTGGAAGAATGAATGAAAAAGCCGTCGGTTTTCTCAGGAATTGAGAAAACCGACGGCTTTTTTGTGTATTGTTGCAGGGTTGGGGGACAGAAAGTTTAGTCTTCGGGGCGTTTTTTGAAGAGGGACTGAACCCTATCCACGGTGGATTGTGTCGTGCGTGCGGCATCTCGCCGGATTTTGCGCAGGCCGCGGACGATGGTGAAGAGATCGAAGGCGTTTCGGTGACGTCGATCAAGTTTATGGTCGAGGTAGAGTTGCCGGGCCAGGAATCGTCGGACTTTTCCGCTGCGGGTTTTGGGAATGGAGCGCGGAGAGAGAGCGATGAGCACGTCAGGTTCCAGCGCGAGATGATGGCTGAGCAGGCTGCGCAGCGTTGTGTCGACTTCGTCGGTGTCGACGCCGGATTGGGTTTCGTAGGCGATGACCAGTCTGGTTTTGCCAGCGTCGTCGGGAATATCGAAGATGGTGGCTGTACCGGAGCGGATGCCGTCGATGGCATTGACAAAGAGTTCGACTTCTTCGGGGAAGATGCGGCGGCCGGTGGCGGTGAGAATGGCTTCGGAGCGGCGGCCGATGAAAAACAGGTTGCCGTCCGCGAGGTAGCCGACGTCGCCGGTGAACAGCCAGCCATCGACAAGGCGCGTCAGGCCGGGACGGCGATCGTCGGTGTTGATGGTCGAGGCCACGTAGTCGGTCATGACGTTGTCGCCGTGCAGGGCGATTTCTCCGCAGACGCGCTCGGGGACAGGGTTTCCATGGTCATCGAAGATCTGGAGTTCGATGTCGTCCAGTGGTTTGCCGATCGACACAATGTGCATGCGTTCGGCGGGCGTGGGCGCGCCGGAAGGAGGCAGGGGTTCGGCACGGCCTTCGCGCTCGAGGATGGCGCGGTTGATGCCATCGATGACGAGCGGTTGTTCGGGCGGGGCCATGGAGACGGCCATGGTTGCTTCGGAAAGGCCGTAGACGGGGACGAAGATGTTTTTTCGTAAACCGTAGGGGCGAAAGCGGCGTGAAAAAACTTCCATGTGCTGGGCGCGGACAGGTTCCGAGCCATTCAGGGCCACGCGCCAGGAGGAGAGGTCGAGGCCTTCTAAATCCGAGCTTTTGCAGCGGCGCGCGCAATAGTGATAGGCGTAATTCGGGGCGAGTGTGAGGGTTCCGCGGTGGTTTGAGATGGCAGTCAGCCAGTCGGCCGGGTTTTTGAGGAAGCGGTCGGGTTCGATGAGCACGGCATCGACGCCCCAGTAAATGGAGAAGAAAACGACGGCGACAAGTCCCATGATGTTATCGACGGGGAGCCAGGAAATGACGACGTCCTGGTCATTGACCTGAAGCAGGCTGCCGACGGTTTGTACGTTTTGCAGAATGTTGTGATGGGTAAGTAAAACGCCGCGCCGGGCGGTGGTTGTGCCGGACGTGAGCTGAATGTAAGCGACGTCGTTTCTGGAGGGGCGCAACGGCGTGAAATCGGAGGTTGTCAAAGACTTTTCGAGCAGCGCCGGCAGATCGGAGACGAGTTGGAAAGGGCTGCCGGGAAAAATTCGGGGGCGTAGCGCGGACTCGACATGGGAGGAAAACAGGACGGCCTGGCTATCGAGTCGTTTGGACAGGCGTGCCCAGCGCGCGGCTACGGAGAGCGGGTTGGATGCAGAAGTGTCGGCGCGCGGCACGGGAAGTGGAATCGGGATGGCTCCGAGCGCGAGGGTTCCGAAGAGGCTGGTAAGAAAGTCAAAGCCGGTGGATTGCGCCAGAAACAGGCGCTGACCGGGTTTGATCCCGTGATGTTGCAAGGCGGCGCCAACGCGCAGGACGGCGTCGAGGATTTGTGCGTAGGTACGAAATTCCTGGCCGCCGCGTTCATCGAGTATATAAATACCGCGCGCAGGGTGGTTTTGAGCGGTGTATTCAAACATCTCAAAGAGATTTTGCGCATCAACGGGCGGCGGTATCAGGCTGACTGGCTGTGTATCGGGTGATTCAAGAAGCATGGCTTGGGGTCCGAATCGCTGTGTTGGTAGAGTGCCTGAGCGGCTACCTTTGTGAAATCTCGATGGATGTGGTTATAATCCGTTCAAGACACGTAGAACTTCTGGCAGAAGGGAACAATACAGCGTTATTGGGCGGTTGCTATCAGGAAATACAGAATGGAGTCTGGTTTTAGATTATCCGAAAGAAAACCAGAACACATATCAAATTATTAAGGAGATAGAATGTCAGCAATTCTCGTTACAGTGGTCAGTTTTCTGATGCAGGCACTTGCCTTGAAACTTGCGCTGGGAATGCTCGGGCAGGCGTCGGCAGAAAACAAGTATTCGAAGGCAATCGGTGTGGCGGCGCTGTTGAACGTGGCTGGCTTTGTGCTGGCCATCGTCCCGTTCGGCGGCTTGTTCTATGCGCTTTTGTGGCTGGGCGTCATTATGACTGCGTATCGCGTAGGCTTTTTCCGCAGTCTGGGCGTCGCGGTGCTGCAGGTTGGTGTGCGATTCGTGCTCGGATTTGTCCTTTCGCTGATTGGTTTTTCGTCGGGCCTGTTCGGTTTCTAAGCCGGCGGCTCTGTTAAAAACCAGGGGCTGCAGGAAACATTCTTTCTCATAAAAAAGACTCCGCGAAAACGGAGTCTTTTTTTGTGTCTGGCCTGGTTATCTATCGCAATTTAGCTCTTGGAAATCACGACATCAAAGATATAGCGGGCGAGTTGACGGCCAATGTAGGCAAGGGCATTGGTTTCGTCACTGGAGAAGTGGCTGCCGGATTTTTTGTTGATGACTTCGATGACGCCATAAATCTGGCCTTCCTGCTGAATGGGAACGCAGAGCAGGGAGCGCGTTTCGTAGCCCAGGGATTGCGAGATTTCCTTGTAAAAACGTGGATCCTTCTGGGCATCGTTGATGGCGAGGCTGACGCCTTCGCGCGCGCAGAATCCGGCCAGACCTTGCGACATGGGAACGCGGAAGCTCAAGACTTCTTTGGCTTTGGGGCCGCGCGCTGTCGCAAAATAGAGTTCTTTGCCATTGACGTCGGCCAGTAAAATCGCGCCGCTTTCGGCATTGAGTTTGTCGACAGACATGTCCATCACGAAGTTGATCACTTCTTCCATCGACATGTTGTTTTCGTGGATGTCCTGAATTTCTAGGAAGACGTCTTCGATGAGGGTTTCGGAGACTTTTTCGTTGGCGCGACCAAGGTTCAGGGCTTTGTTTTCGTCGGTTTTCTGGCGTGTTTCTTTTACGATGCGGGGTTGGTCTTCGTCGCGACGCAGGGCTTGCTGCGAGGAAGAACCGACGCGGAGTCGTTCTGAGGAGGGGGCCGGTTGTTCTTCCGGCTTTGTTGTGGCTGCGGGTTGCGCAGCTTCCGCGGGCGGTTCGGCCTGAGCGGCTTTCGCGGGCTTTTGTTCAGGTTCTTTTGCAGTTTCTTTCGTGGTTTCTTTGGCCACTTCCAGAACTTCTTGCGGCTGTGCCAGGAGCACGGTTTGGGCTTCGGCAGCCGGGCTTTCTTCGGGTTCGGCAGCCGGGGCGCTCTCTACCACGACACTTTCTGCCGGGGTACTTTCTGGCTGCACAGCAGGTTCTTCTGCGGATGGCGTTGCCTGCACGGATTCGTCTGTGCTGGCCGTTTCAATAGCGCTGCTACTTTCCTCGTTGCCGGACTCGGTCGGTGTGCCTTCGTCGGCAAGGCTATCGATAGAAACTTCGCGGAGAACGAAGACACGGCGGCTGGTCGCATCGGTGACGTGGATACTGTTATCGCTTTTGATATCGCACATCACATTTTTCATGACATCGGAGCCTTCTCCAATGCGCTCAAGACCGGATTTCAGGGCCGCCATCCAGTTGAGCGCTTCGACAGTAATCGTCGTGTCGAAACCGTCGGAATCGGTAGAAGGGATAAAAACTTCGTAATGCATCAACGTCTCCTGGAGGATTTGCGATAACGAAAATAAGGATAATCAACCATGCACTGAGTTATCGGGCTGGCGAATACCACAGCTGCCGCCCCGGCATCCGCTTTCTTTTTCTTCACCGCTATCAAGTTCGATTCCATCGACAAAATAGCCTAATTCCAGAACAGTCTGCGCATGGACCCAGCGTGCCGAAGGCGAATCTGCCGACAAGACACTCTCGCAGTGCATACAAACGTCAATAAACTCGCCGTTTTCATCAAGATCTGTGGCGGTGAGGACGTATTTTTTGCATTCCGGGCAATCGATGACAAGAAACCGGGGGGAATCCGGGTTCGCGTCAGACGCGTCGGATATGGGCTGATAAGGAGTCGCGGACATAATGTTTCTTCCTGCTGAGTAATAGACAAAGCGGCTGACAGCCATTGAGACAGGGTAGGAAGCAGCGCGCTTGCTTGTACCATAATCTGGACGAGGGATCTTGAGCAAGCATCTTTGCTTGCCATGCCGTCATGAACCGGCGCTGCGCGAGAAAATTCCTGGTTCTTGCGGGAGGGGTGATGAACGAGCAAGGCTACTCGAAAAATAAAACCTGGTCCGGGCCGTGTGTGCGGGAGAGAGAAGCGACGCGTTCCAGCAAGCGTTTGCGCTGTTGCCAGAAGGTTTCTAAGCGGAGCTTTTCGGCTGAGGTCGGGTCGGGGAAGAGAATTTCGTCGACGGCTTCCGGGCGCATCAGGCGCAGGGAATCGAGCGTGGTGCGGCTGAATCGAGTCACCTGGTCGAAGCGGGTCTGGACGCGTTGCATGGCCTGGTATTGGAAGGCGGCGCCGTTGTCGATGGACACGAAGTTGCCGGCAGCAAAGTGATTGTTCACGCCGTAGTAATCTTCGACGAGGCTGAAGCGATCGTGGTTGTTGGTGAGATAGTCGAAGACGAGTAACGAGGAGAGTTGCCGGGCGATGGAGAGGGTGGTGGCGTCGGCTTTTTCGCGCAGGATGCCCGTGTAAAATGGGCTGTTGGTGCGACTCTGGAGCGAGGAAATCGCCTGGTCAAGCGGTACATCGAGCAGGGATGGATCGGCGGCCTGGTCGAGCCAGGGGCGCCAGATGTCTTCGTATTCGATGGGCCACAGGGTGTAGCCTGGAATCCACTCTTTCAGGGTGCCGTAGAGATATTCGGTTTCGGTGCCGTCGGGCTCGGTTTCGCGCGCCCAGATCAGATCGTCGAAGCGTTCGGCGTAGTTGCGCTGTTTTTCGGTGGTGGTGCGGGCGTAGAGCGCTTCAAAATCGGCGCGGCTGACGCGAGCGGGGCGGTTTTCGGGGATGTTGAAGTGGCAGGCCATGATGAAGCAAAGGTTGTAGGCGGCGATTTCGGTGCGCCAGCCGCCTTCCCATTCGCGTTGGTCGGGTTTGAAGGCGTAGAGGTTTTGCCCGTTTCGCATCATGCGAAAGGACAGGGAGCGACCGCCGCCGAGCGCGCGTAGCTCGTCGATAGAAGTGATGTTCTGGCGGCGCTCTTTGTCCGGATCGGGCTCGGCCTGGGAGCCTTCATCCAGGGGCAAAATCGTGATGACGTTGTAGCGCAGGCGCGGATCTGCGCGCAGATTCATGTCGAATAATGCCTGGTTTTCCGGGGTCAGGCCTTCGCGCTGGAACTGGTCGAGAATGAGTTGCCGGGCGCGAACGGGATCTTCGGATTCGATGAGGCCGAGGATTTGCCGGCGGGCGGTTTGTCGGGTGGAGGCAGTGACTGTTTCGGAAGCGACGGCGATGGCGGACCAGAGCGAGCGTAATTCGGAGAGATCGACGTTGCTCACCGCAGGTGATTCGGTGGGCAGAACGAGCGCGGATGTTTCCGGGGCCGGCGCGGTGGTGGTTTTGGCGTGGTGGAAATGTACGGCCAGCGCGCTGCAGGTTGCGGTGGCGAGGAGCAGGGCTGCGAACAGGGCAATGCGCGCGGAAGATTTTGGGCCTGGCTGCGGCGGCTTGGCGGTTTCAGTGTTTGCTGCCGGTTCGAGTGTTTCGGCTCGGATGTTTTCGCGGACTTCGGGTTCTCTGGGTTCTGGTTTCTTGATTTCTGGAGTTTCGGGCGCCGGGAGAGCGGGTGGCGGTGCGGGCCGGGTGACTTCTGTGTCTTTTGTTTCCGGTTTTACTTCGGGCTTTTTCGAAGCCGGGGGCGGCGGTGGTTCTGGGGCAGGCGGCGCCGGTGGTGCAGGTAATTCGATGAGGACGAGCGGCTGTGGCGTTGGTTCAGGTTCGAGCGCAGGTTCTGGTTCGAGTTCTGCGATGGGAGCAGGCGTACGCGGAATGACCGGTTTGGCGAAACCGGAAGGAATTTCGGGTTCGTCGGCCGGGGAAAATAGATCGTCGAAAATTTCATCGAGTTCGACGGGAGAAATAGTTTCGACAGGTTCCAGCCTGGTTTCTTCGGTTTCAGGCGCAGAGGAAGTGAGCGCAGCGGTGGTGGAAGGAGCCTGGGGCCGGACCGACGTGGGGGCGCCGGCAGAGGAAACAGGCGCCTGGGGGCGTTTCTCGCGTAGTTGTTTGAGTAAGACGGCAGCGATCGGGTGGACGTCGTCGGGTTTGTCGGTTTCGGGTAGACGTCGGGGATTTCGAGCAGGTTCGGCGACCGGGGAGGGTGCTGGGAAGTGCGTGGGGTCGAGGCTGGTGACGGGCGGCGTGGGGCGGGATTGCTCGAAGATGCCGAGGTTGGCGATGGGCGGCGCTTCGTGTTCGGGCGACGCTTCGGTGGCGGCGACGGGGCGAAACCGACTTTGCAGCGGCGTGGATTGCGTGGCCGAAGCGGCAGCAGCTGGCTCGGGGTGTGGCGTTTCGGGGCGGTTGAACAGCGCGCCGAGGCGGACGCGGGTCCAGCCCTGTTCTTCGGATTGCGGCGGCGGCCCGGCAGAGCTTGGGGCGGGCCGGGTTTCACTGGCAGCATCGGGGGCCGGCTCTGAAACGTTGGATGTTTTGGATGCTTTGGACGTTTTGGGTTGTGGATAGGGCGGAACGTAAATCGTGGCATGGCACGCCGGGCAGGGTAGCTCGGTGAGAGGCACGGCTGTGCGTCGGGGCGTCAGGCGGAACTGGGCCTGACATCCGGGACAGCGTACCTGAATTGCGTGGGAAGCGTGCTCTGCCAAGGGCGGACGACTCGTGTTGCGAAATCCATGAACGAAATTTTGAGGCCGGAAAGCGCCTCGCATTCGGTGACAGAGCTAGTGTTACCAGTTTTTCGGGTAATGCCAAGAAATGGGCTCATGGCGTGGCGGCAATCGAGGCGGTAAAGATGCGTCTCGGCGAGATTTCGAGCATGTTCCAGTTCTGGGAGGTCTGCTGGCTGGTGGAGGCGATGGAAAGGACGCGCATTCCGGATTCGCTGTCTTCGATGGTGATGTGGTTGATGACGGTGACCGGTGTATTCGGCTCGGAGGGGAGGTTCTCGGCGCGGCCGGCGACGCGAAAGCGCAGGAAGCGACCATCGATGTCGACCGGATCGACAAGTCTGGGATCGCCCAGGGAGTTGATGCCGTACTGGTCGATGTGTTCTTTGAGCAGGGCGATGATGTTTTCGGCGCCGTGGGCATCGACGAGATCTTGGGACAGAAAGGAAAAGGCGCGGTCGGTATGGTCGCCATGCACCGCAAAGACGAGTCGCGTGTAGGTGTCGAGCGCGTTGCGGCTGCGTGAGGTCTTCTGGCCAATCGGCGGCAGGGTGGGGCCGTCGCAGGAGCCGGTCAGGCGGGCTTCGGCAAGCTGGGTGCGGATGAATTCACCATGTTCGGTGGAAAATTTGTCGGTCTGGGACGTGGTGGCGTGAAGCATCTGGCCGGAAGTGAGCATGACGTAGCGGCCGCTGAATTGATCGGATGTCGCGCCCAGGACCAGGGCGGGTTGTTCATCGATGAAGAGTCGTTCGATGACGCGGAGGGCTGGTTGTCCGGCAGAAGGGCCGCCTGCTTGTGTGTCGGCGGCAGGCAGGCCCGGGAAAAACTGCGCGAGGCCGCCGAAGGGATGAAGCTGGTTCCATAAAACAGGCTCGGGTTGTGTCGTGCGGAGTTCGTGGCCGAAGTTCTGGAGGACGACGTTTTCGAGTTCGTCTTCTTGGAGTTCCTGGCCGGGCATGCGGATTTCGTTGCGAACAATGTAATGACCGAGCTGGCGTCCGTGCACATGCCAGGTCACAAACTCCTCGCCAGGTTCGGTTGGTTCGGCCTGCGCCGGGCCGGGGCGAAGCTCGAAGCGACCGAGGACTTGCCGGGTCTGGGGGCGATTTCGAAAGACCGCCTGGCCGGACGGTGCGCCCGGGCTGGCCGCCTGCGACGATGAGTCAGCAGCGAGGGTCGTGGTGGTCGTCACTTCAAAATCATACACCAGCGGGCAGTCTTCCGAGCCTGCATAGCGCAGCGGCACACCGGCCACGGTGTCTGTGGCCGAAGCAAGTGTGAGATGGCGGGCGGCTTCGGTCCACAGCAGGGCGTGCTCGGCACTGGTGATCGGAGACGGAGTGGATGGACTGGCAGCGTCTGCGCTGGATGCGTTCTTAGAATCGCAGCCAAGAAGTCCCAGGCCAGAGCCGGTAAGCAGAAGAGAAAACACGAAAAACAGCCGGATAGCGTTGGGCGAAAAGCCTGTAGACATGGTGCGGACGCTCCATCAAAAAGGGGCTGTGATCAGCGCGCCGGGCGTGAAAAATGCGGCTGAACAGCACTAGAAATGCATCGGATGTGATGATAACAACCTAAGCAATCAAGGCGTCAGGGCCAGAGCGCAGGGTCAAAGAACAGAGCCAGAGGACGGGAAAACCCGAGCAGAGAAATCGAGCAGGCTTCCAGGCAAAAGGAGAGAACAATGAGCGTGAATGCGGATTCAAAACGTGTCGTCGTCACCGGTGCGTCCGGTGCACTGGGTTCGGTCGTGGTGGAGCAATTTCTGGCGCTCGGGCACCGGGTGGTTGGCATCGGCGGCAGGCACAGCGCTTCGGACTCCAGCCAGTTGGAGGACGACAAAGATCGTGCCGGTTTGCAGTGGATTCATGCGGATTTGACGCAGCCAGCCGAGGTACAAAGCGTATTTGCAACGATCGAGCAGGCGCTGGGCGGCATCGATACGCTTGTGCACTGCGCGGGCGGATTTCGTTATCTGCACGCCACCGACGCGGGCGATGCGGACATTGATTTTCTAGTAGGCCTGAATCTTCGCTCCAGCATGTATGTTTTGCGCGAAGTGCTGGGCGGCATGAAAGCACGCAACTACGGGCGGATTGTATTTATCAGTTCCAAATCCACGCTGCATCCGGGCGCCGGCGAGGGGCCGTACGCTGCGACCAAGGCCGGGATCAATGCGCTGGTTAGCTCCAGCGCGGCCGAGGTCAAATCCTACAATATCAATATCAATGCCGTGCTGCCCTCGGTGATCGATACGCCGCCAAACCGTAAGGACATGCCCGACGCGGATTTTTCGCGCTGGGTCGATCCGGCAAAACTGGCACGGGTGGTGGTGGGATTGACCGAACCTTTTGGAGATCCGATTCACGGTGCGCTCATTCCGGTCAGTGGTCGGATGTAGGCCAGGGGCAATCAATTTTACCGGGCAGTCATTGCTGGAGCATTTTCTGGGACATTGAGGAGCGTAGAAGCATGGAATCACAGGTTACCGTTATCGATCATCCGCTCATCCAACATAAATTGAGCATCATGCGCAAAAAAGAGACGAGCACGGCCGGGTTTCGGCGGCTGCTCGGCGAGATTTCGATGCTGCTCGGCTATGAAATCACGCGCGATTTGCCGCTTACGCTGGAAACCATCGAAACGCCGTTGACCACGATGCAGGCACCGGTGCTGGAAGGAAAAAAACTCGTGTTCGTGCCGATTCTTCGCGCCGGCATCAGTATTGTGGAAGCTCTGCTGGACCTGGTTCCGTCGGCGCGCGTCGGGCATATCGGGCTCTGGCGAGATCCGGTGACGTTTGAGCCGGTCGAATACTATTTGAAAATGCCCGACGACATGAGCACGCGGGATGTGATCGTGGTCGATCCGATGCTGGCCACGGGCCATTCCGCGGCGGCGGCCGTTACGCGGATCAAAGAGTTTCATCCGCGCTCGATCAAGTTTTTGTGCCTGCTGGCGGCGCCGGAGGGCATCAAGACCTTTCATGCGCTGCATCCCGATGTGCCGCTTTTTACCGCCGCGATCGATGAGCGCCTGAACGAAAAGGGCTATATCATGCCCGGGCTGGGCGATGCCGGGGATCGTTTGTACGGCACCAAGTAATGTGCGGCCCCGGCTAACACAACGGCCCCGCTCGCCACATGCGACCGGGGCCGATTTCATCCATTTCCATCTGTTTTTGGGGGACGATGTAATTACGCAGGTTTTCTTAAAGAGAATTCTTTATTGAAGCATGCACTGCAGGCAATGCTTGCCGGGAGGGCAGTCGACGTCACAGCAACCATTGACACACGTGCCGCTGTAGCCGCCGAAGGTGCAGGCAAGTCCATCGGTGATGCGATCGCAGGCCTGGGGTTCGAGGTCCGTTACTTTGGTGGGTTTGCACTGGCCGGCTTCGCAGGCCCAGGTTGTGGTGGAGAGATACCGGACGCCTGTGAGATCGCAGGTTTGATGGGGAGAGGCGGCTTCGCAGAGACTCCAGGACTGGACGTTCTCTTTGCATTTGCCGGTCGGTGCGGGCCGGGTGCAGGCTTCGGTGGTTGTAGTTTCGTGCACAACGCACAGGTTGTTTTCGCAGCGCGATGTTCTGGTGGTGATGGTCTGCGTGCCGCTGATAGCGCAGATGGTTTCAAAAGCGCATGCGGAGCTGGTCGTGGGGTCTTCGGGCGGAGCGCAGTCGTCGTCCTGGGTGCAGGTACCGGGCTGGAACTCGTCGGTATCCACGGACGCGTCGGCATCCACGAAAGCGTCGGTATCGTCCGCAGCCGTGTCCATGAAGAAAACATCCGGATGCTCGGACAGGCCGGTGTCTTCTTCGTTTCCTTTGTAGCCTTCGTCTTCTTCGTCCTCTGCGTCTTTTGAATCATGGACATCATCATGGACATCATCATGGACATCGTCCGCGGCGTTGAGGGAGCGGTCCAGGCACCGGGAGGACGAAAAAAAGACACCGCCGCTCTGCGCACAGTACTGCGCGGGAGCGCAATCTTGATGGGTCAGACAGGTCTGGGCGCCGTCCAAACCGCAGGCAGCGAGAAACAGCATAGCAGCCAGCGCGAGGCATCTGGCGAGGAAGGTACATGGTCGCATGGATAAAAACCTCTCGTGGGAATGGTCAATTATCAGGTCGCAACGGGATGGTGGCGAAAGTGCATTCGATATTCAACAGGGTGATTGTAGCGGATTGTAGGACTGAAAACGAATGCGAAGGCTAAGAAGACATCCAAAGAAAAAGGCTGGCGCGTCGATTGCGTCGCGCCAGCCCTTCAGGCAAGAAGTACTTTCAAAAACGATTTAACTGTCCGCTGCAACCGCATCCGGGGCCGGCACTTCGGGTTGCGGCGCGGCAGGTGACGATTCTGCGGCTTCTTCTTCACCAGGAGTATCCAGTCCGGCGGCGCGGCGGATGGTCGGGCGCACGCGCTCGGCCAGCTCGGGCATCTCGGCCATCGTGAACAAACCAACCAGCATGTTGGCCGTGCCCCGGTACACGCGCTCCCAGCGCGTTACGCTGGCATTGCGGCGAAGCATCGCTCGCTCGGTTTCTTTGCTTTCCGTTCGCATCAAATCAAGCGACGCAGTAAACGGATGGAGCAGAGCCTCCAGCCCGGCTCGGGCCAGGGCGGAATCAAAGGAATTGCCCAGGCCGTCGCTTTTCTGACGCGGATTTTTGTCCAGCAACTGGATGGTGTTTTTCATCGCCACCATGAGTTTGGCCGGCGTATCGGGCTGACGCGTAGGCATCGCGTAGATTTTCAACCCCTGGCTTCCCAGCAAATTACCGACGCTCGAGCGAACCGCCAGGTAGCCTGCCATGGCCTGCGCGTAGTGAGCATCACGCTCATCACGCGCAACAATATCCTCGCTCTGCTCCTGCGTGTAGTGATACTCGGCATCCCACATCTCCTCGGTGACCTGTTCCAACAGCGCGCACGAGGCCATCACGAAGGGCAGTGTATGGGTACCATCAAACCCCTCCAGCCCATCCAACTCCTCGCCCAGCTTCTCCGTGGCCGTCGGCCCGTGCACGCGCCCGACATTGCAGACCAACAGTGCCCATTCACGCCGGGCGGCAATTTGCGTACTCATCTGACTCATGGCAATTCCCCTTTTTCATCCTTACAACGGGTCAAATAAATACCACGAACATGAAAGGTTCGCGGCTGCGGACTCTTCATCTGGCCAGCTCTCCTCATTACATGTGGAACAGTCCCGCTGGCGCATTTCTGAGTGATGCGTAGTACTGAACACTATTTATGAGCATTCGAAAACCACGATTTGTTCATTACAACGCGTTTTTTGAGGGTAAAAACGCGTGCGAGGATTCTCGGACGCGCATCTACGCGTTCGGGACGTGTGCGAGGATCCTCGGACGCGCATCTACGCGTTCGGGGCGCGTGCGAGGATTCTCGCACGCACATCTACGCGTTCGGGGCGCGCGCGAGGATTCTCGGAGACGATTTCTCCCGTCGGAATCGTGTTTTACGGATTTTGAAAACTGCAAAGTACCGATCCTGACGGTTCGGGACGTGTGCGAGGATTCTCGGACGCGCATCTACGCGTTCGAGACGTGTGCGAGGATCCTCGGACGCGCATCTACGCGTTCGAGACGTGTGCGAGGATCCTCGGACGCGCATCTGCGCGTTCGGGACGTGTGCGAGGATCCTCGGACGCGCATCTACGCGTTCGACTCGTACTGTGTGCATCCGGCCAGCCACGTCCGCTCGGGTAAAAAACCTCCTCCATCACCCCATTTTTTATTCATTTATTTACAAATAACAGGCAACAAAACGCCCCGATCTTCCGATAACAAATATAG
>JBEBUW010000077.1:0-20986 GCA_040393065.1 Lujinxingia vulgaris
ACAGGCCCGCGGGTTTCACGCAACCAGGTCACCCTACCGTAGCGCCTCTTTCACCCGACCCTCTCCCGGGATTTGCACCGACCGTGGCGACGACAGCATCCCTGATGGCCACTCGGGATACTGCGCTGCCTTCGCACACGGAAGCTCGTCGCATGCGCCTCCCGGGAACTACGAGTGAAGGGTTTCCGACTTGCTATATTTGTTATCGGAAGATCGGGGTGTTTTGTTGCCTGTTATTTGTAAATGAAACGAAATATTCGGAAAAAATGCTCATCGACGGTGACATCTCACCCAAAGTGAATGCCCGATCTCAAAACGGTGTTCGTTTGTATCTGCATAAATCGACGCTATGCGCTCAAACGCTAAAAAAACATCGTCGCCAGAATCAAAAGCATTCCCAGGGAACCCGCCAGAACCGGTCGCTCAATGACCGGGTTTTCCGTCGCTCGGCCCAGATATGCAAATGCGGGCAACGCCACCAACAGCCACGCGCTTCCTAGCGACGCGGGTTCATGCAGCAGCGGCAAAATCGCACAGGGCGCAACGATCAGCATCCAGGCGCGCGGTGTCTGGCGCGTGTACCGAATCGCCAACGCCAGAACCAACACACACAAAAGCGCGACCCACAACTCGGCGCGATGAATTGCCCAACCCTGCCAGCTCCACGTCAGCCGCCAGATCGGCTCTGCCCGCAAATCACGCAGCGACACGCCCAGGCGCCCTGCCATCGCAATCGCAAACACAATCCAGCCCGTAAACAAGGCCGGCGGCCCCAGCACCAATAAAAATCGACTGTATTCAGGATGGCGGCCCGACACGTAGGATTTCCAGCCCAGAAACGCCAGCGCCGGCCACAAAAACAAAAACTCCGGCTTAAACCCGAGCGCAAACATGCAAGCAACCAGCGCCGTGCGATGCCTGCCCTGTCCAGCCAGAGCCAGACTCAATGCGCCGAGCCCGACCGTAAACGACCACGAAGCATCCAGAGCTGTCCACACCATCAGCGGGCAAGCCAGCCACAGCCAGGTCGCATGCTCCGCCACCTGCGGAATGCTATCGCGGCGCGCAAAATGATACACACTCACCGCGCCCGCCAACAAAACCAGCTCACCGAGCAACCAGATCATGCCCCACGGCGACCACAGATGACGAAAAAACATCCCGCTCGCTGTCATCGCCACGCCCGGCGATCCGATCCAATCCAGCGCTCCTTTCAAAAGCTGCAACATCGGCGCACCGCCCCCTCCATAAGAAGTTCGCGGCGCACTCAATAATGCTGGCGTTTGCTGGATAAAAACGACACTCCACAAGCACAGCCGGCTTACAAACCAGGCGGTGCATGCAGTGCGATAGGCGGGATTTATTTTTGAGAATAAAGAATACATGGCCCGACCGAGTCTATGCGAAAGCCGGAAACCATCAACTTTTTTGCCTCAAATTCGTCCTCTTTATATCGGACGTCGCCCCCTGTTGCTTTTCGAATTTATCAAATCGTCTGCGCGATCATTACGCGGTTTCTGCCCGCATTCTTCGCGTCATACAACGCTGCATCTGCCGCCGCGATCAGCTCCTCATGATTTCGAGCGCCGATCTCCAGGACCGAAGCAACCCCCAGGCTGATGCTAATAGCGATGTTGCGCCCGTCATAAAAGAACGGCGTACTGTTGACGACCTTGCGCAATCTCTCGGCTAGCATTCCTGCCTGCTGACTGTTGATGCCGCGACAGATCACCGCAAACTCCTCGCCGCCATAACGCGCGAAAATATCTTCGCTCCGAAGCGACGCCGCGGTTAATTCGGCGAGTTTGATGAGCACGGCGTCACCGGCCAGGTGGCCGTAGTTGTCGTTGACGGGCTTGAAATGATCGACATCGAACATGATCAAGCTGAGTGCCGTGCCATGACGCAGAGCAAACGCAAACTCGGTTTGAAGCTGCGTAATAAAATAACTTTTGTTGAACGCTTTGGTCAGACCATCACGCAGCGCGGCATCAAACATCTGCTGCTGAAAGTTCTCATCCAGCTCATCGTGATAGGTAAACTTGAGAATTGTCGTTGAGCCGAGCGTAATCTTATCGCCATCTTGCAAACGCTGCTGGCTCGTCACAATGTTACCGTTCAAATACGTGCCATTGGCGCTCTGCAGATCTTCGACAAAAACGTCACTTCCCTGCGAGAAAATCCGTGCGTGCATGCGCGAAATTCCAACATCCTGCACGAACAAATCCGCCCTGGAAGAACGACCCACCATCGTTTCTTCTTTCTCGATTTTAAACATTTTACCGACGTGCGGCCCCGCAATTACGATAAGATACGCCTGATCGCGTTGCTGCTGGAGTTTGGCGGCCTGCCGAAACCGAGTCGCATCCACAATCTGCGTCGATTCGGAACTCTCTAAAAGGCCTTCAAAGTCGAAAGGACGATCATCGGTCATGAATGCGCCATAAGTCGTAGGAAATGGGTAGATGTTTCAGGTGCAGCGACAAACGCGGCTTCGACAAGCCATATTCTCACAGAATTGGCTCTTCTAAGAGTACTCGCCGGCATCATCCTTCGCAATACGGAGCATCCCAGAAGAAGACGATTCAGGTTTAACGGACGTGTTTATGCAACTCGCGCTGGATAGCATGATGCGTATCCCGCTCTTTTAAGGCACGCAGATGTTTTTCAGCGTCCGGGCCTCCGTGTTTACCCAGTGCCGAGATAGCTGTCAAACGGATCTGCAGATCGGAATCGTCCAGCAATGGAATCAGCGCGTCGTTACCGGCCGCACCCTGGCTTTTGGCATACGCAACGATCACCCGGTGGCGCATCATCTCGAGCGTGTGAAATTCAGCCTCATCGGCTTCTCGATTCGTCGGTGCCGCCACATAGCTCAACAGAAACTTTGCGACGTCTGCATCCTGATACAATCCCAGCGCATCCACCGCCCGAAACCGCGTTGGAGGTGCAAGATCTTTGTCCTGCACAAACCCCTTCAGTACGGAGATCATCACCGGCGCGCTGGCCACCGCATCCAGGTCTGCACGCGTTGGAAAATACTCAAAACCGCTGAGCAAAAACCGCACTTTTTCACGCACAGCTGCAACATCGGCCGACTCGGGAACGCTATCTTCTACAGGATTGCTGCCCCCGCGATCCTGCACAGCCTGAGCCTTTGTACCGGACTGCTGCGCAAATGCCTGCGACGCTCCGGCAACCAGCACCGCGGCAACCAGCAAAACTCCAAAAATTCGTGTATGTCGTCGCATTTTATCACCTGGCATCAAAAATTCCTCACTTTCAGAGAACACCTGCTCTATCAGACGCGCTCCGCCAGTGTTTTAATCAAAACAATCAAGCCACCGTCTGAATTTACTTTACCAGTGGACTTCGTTTCACCACGAACGACTGCCCGGCACTGGTGTTGCGCTGATCTTTGCCCAGTGAGAACGGAAACATGAAGTTTTTCGCATCCGGGCAAAAATAACCCAGGTCCGGATAAATACAGGTCGGCGTGTCAGAAATCGGATCATGCGCCGAACCGCCGTGCTCCGTCGTGTGACGCAAGCCCAGGAAATGCCCGATCTCATGCGCCATCGTCAGCCCCAGCATTTCATTATCGCGCCCGAGGCTTGCTGTGCTGAACACCAGCCCCGAACCCGAGTTTCCATGCATGCCTGCCATACCCGGCAAACCAGCCGAAACGCCCAGCAATCCAGGTGCTTCCGATACGGCAAAGTCATTGATCAAAAACACATTCACCGCCAGGCTGTCTTCACGCGTCGTGCCCTGCGCTTCGCTCGTGGCTACGAGCGTGAAAATGTCGTTGAAGTCGCGCACGATCGAATAATTATCGAGCGTTGCTTTCGACGGATCGACATACGTCGCAACACGCGCCGTGATACCGAGCGACGAATAAATCGACTGCATCGTCTTCACAACCGCCTGCATATTGCTGTTCGAAGGCGCCGTTGCCGCCGTCACACCGCGCACGCCCACCAGATAAATCGTGATATCGAGCTGCGTACCCGGCGCCATCTTCGGAATCATGTAGTAACAGATCCGCGACGAGTTCGTATCCACACTCAATGTGTAGTTGCCGCCACCAAAGCGATTCTTCAGCGACGCGCTATCGCTGGCCGGAAACAAAATCGGAGACAACGTTTCCAGAATTTGCGAGTTCACCGCCGCAAAACCATAGTCGCGCGCGATGTTCAACGTCGAATTATCCGGCAATGTCAGCGTATTCAGCTTGAGCGGCCGGCCATCTTCGGTAAACGGCGCGATATAAAAACCAATCGCGTTCGCAGGCACCGTAAACTGCAAATTCTTGGACGTGCCGCACTGAATATCGAACGTTTCCTGAGCCCCAGCCGAAGTATCCGGCGCAATATATTCGACAACGGAATCACAGAACTTGCGCCCTTCAATCCCCGCCCGACACTGATATCCGCTGCGACAATCCGAATCGACTTCACAGCTCTCCATACACGTCGTGGAACGCTCACGGCTGATACAAATCGAATCGCCATTGCAACTTGCATCATCTTTACAGTTTCTCGTCGTGCAATAACCGCCCGGAAAACTTGTCTGCCCCTCGGCCCCTTCGACTTCCCGAATGCACGTTCCGCCCTTGCAGTTGATGTTCGCGACACATTCCGCGCCATCATCCAACCCTTCAGGATTTCTCGGCTCTTCGCGATCTTCGCCTTCCAGGCATACTCTTGAACCTTCATAGGTCTGGCAAGAATACCCGTAGCGGCAATCGTCGCTGCTCTCACACGTAGCAAGACAACCCGCAACCTGATCTACAGCATCCGCCTCCGGATTCAGCGAAACGCACGCGCTCTTCTCCGGACAACTCGCCGAACCATCACATGCCAGCCGGGTGCAATACCCGCCGAACAAGTTCGTCAAGCATGTGCCGCCTTCGCCGCACTGCAAATCATTGGTGCACGAAGATCCAATCGCACCCTGCGCAATACCGGCCGTCGCTCCCGGCGGCATGCAGATCTGTACGTCGTCCAAAGAAACGCAGGTATAACCTTCGCTTGCACGCTTACACTTGCCCTCGAAGTCACACATTTCATAGCAAGCCGCAACATCCTGCCCGCCGATTTTCGTTCGGAAACACTCCGACGAAAAACCCGAACATCCCCGCGTATCGCACTCCAACGTCGTGCAATAGCCGCCCGGATAACCTTCGCTACGGGTCAAACAGCGCTGCCCCAGACAATTCAAATCCTCCGAACAAGGCGCGCCATCACTGATGCTGTCGATAAAATCACGGACCTTATCCACCACGCCGCAGCTTGATGAAAAAACGCCGATCAGCAGCGTTATCGCCAAAACCATCCGGGTTTTCGGTAGAAAACCATGCACTTTGCCATCAAACTTATAAGCAGACATATTTTCACAACCGGCTAAAAGCGGAATTGCTCGAACAACCAATCAGTGATTGCTGTTTGTAATGACTTTTCCAGACAGATTCAACGACGCCAGAAATAATTGGCAACCAGCGGATATCGCCATCCCGAACCAAAGGCCTTTGAGCTGATCCGCAACACCGGCGGTGCTTGCGCGCGCTTGTATTCCGCACGATGAATCATCGAAATCACACGCGTTACCACCGCCTCGTCATAGCCCTGCGCCACAATTTCATCCGCGGTCATCGAATTCTGCATATAGCTCTCGATAATCGCATCCAGAACATCATACGGCGGCAAACTATCCTGATCGACCTGGCCGGGACTCAATTCAGCAGACGGCGCCTTGGTCAAAATATTCTCCGGAATCACCTCGCGCCCGGCCTTTGCATTGATCCAATGACCAATCCGATACACCAGCGTTTTCGGCACATCCCCGATGACCATCACCGCGCCATTCATATCGCCATACAACGTCGCGTAGCCCGTCGCGGCCTCACTTTTATTACCAGGCGTCAGCACCAGATGCCCCAGCTTATTGCTGAGCGCCATCAGTTTCATGCCACGAATACGCGCCTGCAAATTCTCCTCGGTTACGTCAGCCGGGCGGTCTCCAAAAAACGGCGCAAGCTGCTCCAAAAACGCCTGGTACACCGGTTCAATCGGACTGAGCTCAAACCGCACTCCGAGATTTTCCGCCAGCTTCCGCGCATCCGCCACGCTGTGCTCCGTCGAATACCGCGACGGCATGCCCACCGTCAGCACGTTTTCAGCCCCGAACGCATCCACCGCCAGCGTTGCCACCAGCGCGGAATCCATTCCGCCGGACAATCCAAGCACGACACGCTCGAATCCGGATTTGTGCACATAGTCACGCAGCCCCAGAACCAGCGCACGATGTGCCAGCTCAAGAAACGCCTCGGCAGACATGGCATCGGCTTTTGCCGCAGCCCCGTCCGCTGCCAGCACTGGCGTCAGCTCAACCACGCCAAAATCTTCTTCAAACCCCTTCAGTTCCGCCAATTTCCGACCGTTCTTACCAAAAATAGCCGAATTTCCATCAAAAATCAGCTCGCCGTTGCCTCCGACCTGATTCACAAACACCAGCGGCCGCGCATGCTTTGCCGCAATCTGCGCAAGCCGCTCACGACGCGCTTCGTGCTGGTCAAGCGCAAACGGAACCGCCGCCAGATTGATCAGATAATCCGTTTCACCGGCCCGCGCCTCATCGACAAAATCAATATCTTCGCCGATAAAAATCCCCAGCCGCGCCCCCTTAAACGCATGCACAACCGCCGCATCGCCGGCGCTGAAATACCGGCAATCATCCGCTACATCATGGCTCATAAGCCGGTTTTTATAGATGCGCGCGACAATTTTCCCGCCCGAACACAGCGCAGCCGCATTCAAAAGCTGCTTTTCGCCGTTTTCTTCGCGAGATTCGACATATCCCACCAGAATCCCAAAATTTTCATCCGTCTGGGCCGCGATCTTCGCCAGATAATCATCCTGAACCGTCAGCATTGCGCTGCGATACACCAGATCAAGCGGCGGATATCCCGTCAGCGCCAGTTCTGAGAAAACTAGCAAATCCACTGCTTCGTCTCGAGCTCGTGCAATGGCACGTTCGATACTGGCGAAATTGCCTGCCAGATCTCCAATTTTATAATTTAGTTGAGCCAGCCCCAGACGAAGACGAGTGGATAAGTTTGCCATAAATTCACGCTTTCAGAGCTTAAGTAAACGAAAAGCAGCATGAAGTTTTAATGTGCTTTCATGCTGCAAAAACAGCCAGATGCAATGCCACAAAACCGGCACAAGCTGTGGCCGCGCCAAATGCCTGGCCCAGACGCGCCGCAACCGGTGCCCGATCTACGGTGGCCCAACCCAGCCCCAGACCCGCCGTCAGCAAAACCGCCGTGGCGAGCAACAAACCTGTTGTATAACCGACCACACCGGCGCCGGCGGCGAGTTCGGAAACGTGCGCCGCGCCGTGGAAAACGCCAAAGCTTGCCAGCAAGCCAAGCGAAATCGACTGCGACCAACGCGCCTTCGTCGCAACCAGCACGCCCAGCACGATCACCGACAGCGCAACCATCGGCTCCACCACGGGCAGATGAACTCCCAGACTTGCCATGCCTGCGCCCAGCGTAATCGAGCCCAAAAACGCAGCCGGCAACGCATAAGCCGCGCGGCCACCTGTGCGAAATGCCCAGACGCCAGCAGCGATCGCTGCAAACACATGGTCAAAACCGGTCAACGGATGCAGCAATCCTTCCAGAAAACCACCCGTTACATGGTGATCATGGCCGGGATGAGCAAACGCCAGCGCCGGAACCAGAACCAGCGCAACCAGTACCAACAAGGACAACTCAAAACGTCGTTTCATCTTCAATTTTTAGCCTTCAAAAGTTTATCGTTCACGCACCCCGAAATTGGAATGCAACTACCTAGAAAATTCAGCGATTCCAGAAAAAAGCGCAGCTTTCGCGCGCACGCTACATTTTTTTTCCAACCCTGCAAAGGCCATTCGCCCCACCCTCCTCATGAATAAGGCGTCGAAACCACGTGGTGGTTGACAATTCAGCCACCATTTCTTTAGGATTCGGGCGTTACCGGCATCTGTTTCCCCCTTTGTCCGGGTCATTTTGCGGCAGATTTATCGGCTGCATTTTGCGTAATTGTGAAGCTCGGGCAATACATCTTTTGCTCTGACTTACACAATTTAGCTTTCGATAGTAGGCTCATGAGCGAACCAGGAATCCTGAACAATCCCATACCTTTTGGTAAATACTACCTTCTCGAACGCGTCAATGTCGGAGGCATGGCCGAAATTTTCAGGGCCAAGGCTTTCGGTGTAGAAGGTTTTGAGCGGCTACTGGCAGTTAAAAAAATCCTTCCCAGCATTGCCGAGGATGATTCCTTCATCAATATGTTCATCGATGAAGCCAAAATCGCCGGCCAGCTCAACCATCCCAATATCGCGCAGATTTTTGACCTCGGCAAAGTCGATGACTCCTACTTCATCGCGCTGGAGTTCATCAGCGGCAAAGATCTAAAAACCTCTTTCGAGCGCGCGCGCCGCCACGGGGAAAAAGTCAGCATCCCGCGCATCTGCTACATCATCACCAAAATCTGCGAAGGCCTGGGCTACGCGCACGACAAAAAAGATCCGCAAGGAAACAGCCTGCACATCGTGCACCGCGACGTTTCCCCACAAAACATTCTCGTTTCCTACGAAGGCGAAGTAAAAGTCATCGACTTCGGCATTGCCAAAGCGCAGGGCAAAACCAGCCAGACACAGGTCGGCGTGCTCAAAGGCAAATTCAGCTACATGAGTCCCGAACAAGTCCGCGGCCTGCACGTCGATCACCGCAGTGACATCTTCAGCCTGGGCATCGTCATGTACGAATTGCTCACGCTGGAGCGCGTATTTCTTGGCGAAAGCGATTTCGACACCCTCGAGAAAATCCGCAAAGTCGAAATGAGCCCGCCCAGCCTGTACAACCTCGATATTCCGCCGGAACTGGAAGAAATCGTCCTCAAAACGCTCTCCAAAAACCCGGAAGATCGCTACCAGTCCGCGCACGAGCTGGCCGAAGCGCTCGAGCTCTTCATGCGCAACCAGGGCTACTACTACACGCACAAAGACCTCGCTGCCTACATGAAGGAAACCTTCAGCGCAGATATCGAGTTCGAAAACAAAAAGATCGACTACTACCAGAACCTTAATCTGCAGCCGATCCAGGCCGAAGCCCCGGCCCGCGCCAGCACGCCCGTGCCGCATACACCGCGCGGAGATCTGAGCTGGAGTGACGATGAACTGGAAACACAGATTTTCGATCGCGTCATCGAGGAAGCGGTCGAAGAATACATCGAAGAAATCGACGTTTCTTCCATCGTCTACAGCGAGGATGTTCCCCAGCTCGGAGCCGTCAGCCACACCAATGCCCTCGATCAGGAGCTGCATCTGGGCGGATTTTCCTCCACCGGCGACGATCCGCCCACCGTGGAATACAACCGCTGGGACGTAAACCTCAAAGCACGCAACCCCGCGCCAGAAATCGCCGCGCCGCGAACACCGCGCGCCCATCAATCCACCATGCCCATGTCGGCTATCGAGCGGCGCAATGGTGTTCCGGTCACGGTTCCCAATTACGCGCTGCCCGACAGCGTTCCCCAGCAAAAACAACGCAGCACCACCCTGTACGCTGGCATCGGCCTGCTTCTCACCCTGGTTCTGGGCGGCGCCGCGATCTATATGTTCGCAAAACCCGGCTCCGAAGCCCTGATCGTCTTTGAAACCGAGCCCAAATCCGTCCAGATCCTCATCAACGACCAGGTGATCCACGACGGTCCCACGCCCTTTGATTACAAAGCCAGCGCCGGAGCCGCCCGACTTGTCATCCAACAAGAAGGCTTCGAACCCTACGAAAGCTCCGTCGAACTGGCCTCCGGCAAAACCTACAAGCTCAACCAGGCCCTCAAGCCGGTCAGCAACGAAGATACCGGAATTACCATCAACACAACCCCGGTCGGTGCACGCATCGAAATCGCCGGAAACGCCATCGACGCACCCACGCCGACCACCGCGCGTAAACTCTCTGCCGGCAAACAAACCGTCAAAATTTCGCTCGAGGGCTATCTCGACGAAACACGCGAAGTCGATGTCGAACAAGGAAAAATCACCGAACTCGCCGTCCAGCTTCGCCCGAAAACCGTTTCGCTCAGCCTGACCAGTACGCCGGACCGCTCCGATTTCGTCGTTGTCGAAAACGACAGCAACAAACAAGTCGCCAGCGGCAAAACGCCTGAAACCGTGCGTGATCTCGATGCGCAGAAAACCTACCGCGTCACCATTGAGCGCCGCTCCTACGACACCTGGGAACAGGTTTTCGAACCCGGCACTGAGGTGAACGCTGCACTCTCTGCGAAACTTGAACGCAGCGCGCCCGAACCCGTTGCGGCAGCGACCACGCGCTCCACGTCATCGCCCCAGCCGGCTGCGCCGCGCACGCCGCCCAAACAACCCACAAAGCAAGTGGCCGCCACGACGGCACCCACCAAAGCCACCTCTCCGGCACCCGCCAAAACCGAGGAGCCAACCGGCACCGGACTGCTCAGCATCGCCTCGCGCCCTGCCGCACGCATTTACATCAACGACAAAGACACCGGCCTTTACACGCCGCAGATTGACTACAAAATCAAAGCCGGCAACCACAAAATCGGCCTCGTGAATCCGGATTTCGGTCTCAACAAAACTTACTACGTCGATCTGAAACCCGGCGAGAGCAAGCGCGTCATCAATCGCTAATTGCCGGCATCAATTTTCCTCACACTTACTTTCTGGCCATGTTTCGGTAAGGCATGGCCAGAAATCCCACCCGCTTAACGCTTAATTTTTCGTACCCAGCCCGTGTCCGGGCAATCTCTGGCAAGCTCGGCAACCGTGCGTTGCAGCGTGGGATGGATCGCATCCGGAGCGATTTCCCGAAGGGGAACCAGAACAAATGCGCGCTCGCAAAGACCGGGGTGGGGAATTTGCAGGTCGGGATCGTTGATTTGTTCCTGGTCAAAGAGAAGGATGTCCAGGTCAATCGTCCGGGGTCCTTTATCCAACACGCGCACGCGCCCCATTTTTTGCTCAATGCGCAGCAGCGCCGACAACAGCTCGTGTGGACGCAACCGGGTTTCAAGAACCACACAGGCGTTGATAAAATCAGGTTGCTCCTCGACAACGCGCGGTTGAGTTTCGTACAAGGCGCTGGCGGCCAGCAGATGCGTGTGTTCAAGATCACGCAGCGATTCGATGGCGGCGTGCAGATTGGCGACGCGATCGCCGATATTTGAACCAAGGCTCACAGAAACACGGTGCAAAGTCATAGCTCCACGGTTAAGAAATTGACCGGAGTTTACTGGTTTCAAAAACAGTCCGGGCGCGACAGCCCTATCAGATGCAGGAAACGGAGACGAGATGAAAAGGCGAATCATCACACAGATTGTGGCGCTGGGAATGGGCGCAGTCGTTGCAGGATGCGGCGAAGGCGTTTTGCCCGCCGAAGGCGGAGTCCAGACGTTTTCGCCCCTGCAGCCCGCCCCGATCGTTGCGCGCACCATCGACGCGCCGCCCTCCGATCTGTCGCCTGCCATGCGTACCAACTACGAGGCAATTCTCGACGGTTTCCAGAACAATGCAGAAACCTTGCTGCAGCGCAACGATATCGAACCGCGCCTGGAACAGATCGAGTCCGTCTATGCCGCAACCGGCCGCTATCTGGAAATGGTCGCGATCTATCAAGCCGATGTGGAAAAACGTGGCCTGGAAAGTGCCGCTGCGCCTTCTCTCGTCTGGGCCTGGATGCAAATCGGACAACGCAAACAGGCCCGAGACCTGATTGATCAGCTCTTGCAACAGCACGCCCAAAAAGCCACCTCCTGGTTTTTGGACGGCGCCTACTGGCTGCCCGATGCGCAAACCTCGAGCGAAGCCGCCAAAAAAACCATCGCATCCTGGCAAAAAACACTGGAACTCGACCCGGGCTTTGCAAATTTTAAAGGCTTCAACACCACCATCTTACGCCAACAAATCGCAAATCTTCAGCAGCGTGTCGACAACTCGCCGCTGAACATGGCCGCCAACCAACAAATTGCCGCACAACCGCAACCCGAAGCACAGCCGGAGCCGCAACCCGAACCAACGCCGGAAGAAACCGCTCCGCCGGTTGCGGAAGCTCCCCCTGAAATCGCAGAACCTGAAGTAGCAGAACCAGAAGCTGCGCCAGAGCCAGAAGTAGCACCGGAACCGGAAGCTGCTCCGGAAAAACCACAGGAATCGGCCGGCATTCTGGTCGCGCAAGGCCAGATCGCACTCTCGCGCGGAAACAGTGAGCAGCTTGGCCAGGCGCAGGATTTTTTCAGCCGTGCGCTTGCTCTGGAACCGGACAATGTCGGTGCCGCGGTCGGACTTTTTAATGTTCGCCGCCTGCAAGGCGCTTCGAATGACGTTTTACTGGCCGATCTGCGCACGCTGGCGGCGCATCCGAATTTGACGGCGCAACATGCCTATGAACTCGGGATGTTTTCCGTGCGCGGCATCAAGAATAACGAGGTGGCGCTGCAGTTTTTTGAGCGCTGCCAGCAGCTCGATGCCGGCTATGCGGAGCGCGCCGGTGTTCCGGCGCTCATTCAGCGTCTTCGCTCGGAATGAGCGTAATGATCGGATGCTTTACCAGTAAATATCCTGATCTTCGGTCACGCCGGCCATGTTTTCGATGTCGTAGACTTTGCCATCGACCTTGATCGTGCCGTGAAACAACCCGGCTGGTTGCACGAAATAACTACGCAACAGCTTGAGATCGCGGTGTTCGTCATGCACATAAATCGCTTCAAAACGCAGATCGATTTCGCCGTCCGCGGTCGTGATTTTCCAGGGCTGTGACGGATCTTTCTTATCAAATTCAAAGCGCGCGCGGCTGAGTGGAATCAGGCGATCTCCCAGCCAGAGCGCGTTTTCATTGGTTTCGGAACTGGCCTCGTTGAAGCCCTCGACCAGATTGATTCCGACCGAAGTGCCATCGGGAAGTCTGCCGAGTACGAGCGCCCAGCGCCAGCAGGTTCGGCGGCCGAGAAATCCCTGGCTGTAATCAAAACCGGCAACGCCTTCATCGAGCGAAAACCGCCGGCGCCCGAGTTCCAGCACGCCGCTTAGCGGCAGCCCCGCCCATTTTTGCGTAACATTGATAATGCCATCGCCTTCTACCGGCGAAACCACGGTTAGAGCCGGCGCGGCATTTTGCGTGTCCACCCGGCCGCGCAAACGAACCGGCGGCTCGCGACGCGTGTACAACCGGCTAAGATCTGCCTCGATCTGAAACGGCCGCGCTTCGCTCTCCCGGCACGTTTTCAGACTGGCCCCGGGCGCGCGAAACCAGGAATCGTGGCCGGCCGAGGGATGGTCTCCGACCTGCAACATCACGGCAGGCAAGCCGATAAAACTCTGCCTGAAAAGCAATTCTCTGCGCTGCAAATCAACCGCATACAAAAACGCGCTGCAGGCATAAGTCGTATCGATCGTCGCCGTGACGACCAGAACTTCGGAAGTCGCCAGCGCATTGTACTGCCAACGTTTATGCTTAAAAACTCGACCCAGCGGCCCCGGCGCAAAAGGCGCACGCAACTGACTGAGATCAATCTGCGGCAACGCCCCCTGAAAAGTCCCAAATCGTGGCTGTCCTTCCGCGTCTGTCACAGCATCTGGCGTATCTGGCAACCGGAGGTTTCCATGTACTGTCATTGTATTTCCCATGAAGTGTACAACGTTTCTTAACGAAGTTTTTTACAAGCAGGCTCGATGAAGCGCCCGGCCAGTGTAACGCTTGATGACACAAAGTCAGCACGTAGTTTCTGCCGCCGGGATATTAATTTTTACATGAAACAGAATTGGGCCGGTTGCCTGTAACGTGAAGATATGCGAAATTTGCGCGCCCCGGCGTACGGGCTGAATTTCGGGCCTGTGTGTCTACCGGGACAACATCGTAAATTCTATGGCTTAAGCCCCCAAGGAACACCGTGATTTTTGAACACTCGCACATGTCTCATCGTTTGATCGGAAGTCTCGAGGAAGGAGAGGAACTGGTCGAAGTTTTGACCACGCTTTGCAAAAAACACAATGTCAAAGCTGCCGAAATTCGAGCCGTCGGCAGTTTCCAGAACGTAGAACTGGTGCGGTTTGATCGTCGCAGCAAACAGTATGTGGAAGTTGTCAACGGAGCAGGCGAATTTGAGCTGATCAACCTGCAAGGCAATGTTTCTACAATGGGCGAGGAAATCGTGTTGCGACTCGATGGCCTGCTCAGCGTACAGGGATTGCTCGGGCAGCAGCTCATTGCGGGGCAACTCCGTTCTGCAACGGCCGTGAACTGCGAATTTGTGATCGACGTTTTTTCCGATCTGCGCATCTCACGTCGTCTGGACGCCCAGCGCGGATTGCTTGTCCTCGACAGTATTGCCCGCGAACAGCCGCCAGAAGCGCCGGCTCCCGCAGCATCCGCGCCTGTATCGACTCCTGCTCCGGCAGCACCGGTCTATACCGAGCCCGCGGCTCCGACTGCTGCACCGGCCGCGGCTTCAGCACCGGTTTCTGCACACGCCACACAGGCTGCTGCTCCGGCACCGGCCGCAGCACCGGCAAGCAGCGGCATGTCCTGGTCTGATGCCATCGCCAAAAGCGACGAAAGCAGACCCGCTCCGCGCCAGGCGCCGCGCATTGGAGAGCGCCGACCCGTTGTGCCGCCCACGCTGAACTTCGACGATGACGATGAAGAACAGGTCATGAGCCCGGGCGACATTCTCGATCACCCCAAACTTCGTCGCTGTGTTGTGATGAAAGTCGAGGATGACGATTATGCGCACATCCGACTTCCGAGCGGAAAAATTCGCAAGCTGGCCCTGGCAGTTTGTGAAATTGTCTACAAAGGCGAAGAAGACGGCCGCAAAGTCTTCCAGGTTCGAGTTCGCAAATGAACATTCACGAAGCGCTTGCGCCCGAAAGCGTGCGCAAGCGCTTACGCTCTCTACAGATGACTCCGCGCCAGATCTGGCGCGAAGCCTACTTTCAGCACAGAAAGGAATTTGCCGATGCGGCGGTTTTGCTGCCGCTCACCGAACAAGATGGAGAATTCCATCTGGTTTTCACCAAACGTGCGGAAAGTCTGCGGAATCATCCCGGAGAGATCAGTTTTCCCGGCGGTCGCGCCGATCCGGAAGACCTCAACCTGGCCGATACGGCGCTGCGTGAATCCAGCGAAGAAATTTCGCTCTCACCGAGCCGCGTACACATTTTTGGCTCGTTCATACAAATGCCCACATTTACCGGTTTTCGGGTCACGTCGTTTGTTGGCGAGTTTACACAGCCGCTGTCTTCGCTGATTATCAATCCGTATGAAATTGATACGCTGATCGTGGTTCCTTTGCGCGAGCTGGCCGATAAAGAGATTCACCATGTCGAAGAGCGCACCTACAAAGGCGAACGATTTCCGATGCACTCGTATCAATACGGAGAACACCGCATCTGGGGCGTAACCGGCATGATGGTTCATCTTTTCTTACAGTTTTTGCTCGAACCGACTCGATCATCTGACCTGAATCACTGACCAAACAAACGAGTATTGCCGTGAAGGTATTGTTGGGAGTTACCGGCGGGATTGCGGCCTATAAAGCAGCGGAAATTGTGCGTGCGCTGGTCAAGCGTGGCGATGAAGTGCGCGTCATCATGAGCGCGGGCGCCCAGGAATTTATCACGCCGCTGACTTTGCAGGTTTTGAGCGGCAACACAGTCGGCACGGAAACCTTCGATCCGACCTATGAAAGCGATATCGGCCATATTGATCTGGCGCGCTGGGCGGATGTCGTACTGATTGCACCGGCAACGGCAAATTTTATCGCCCGACTCTGCGCCGGCATGAGCGACGATCTGATGACGACGGTTTTGCTGGCGACGAACGCCCCGGTTGTCATTGCACCAGCGATGAACACACAAATGCTCGGCCATCCCTTCGTGCAGCGAAATATCGCGATGCTGTCCGTGCAACCTGGTTTTTTTGTCATCGAACCGGATTCCGGCGAATTGGCCTGCAAGGAAGTGGGCAGCGGGCGGCTTCCTGACGCACCGATTTTGCTGGAGGGCATCGATCGCGCCCTGGCGGCATCTCGAAATATCACCGACCAAACGCCACAGATTCTGGCCGGCAAACGCGTTCTGATCAGCGCTGGGCCCACACGGGAGCACATCGATCCGGCACGCTTTTTATCCAATCCTTCGACCGGGAAAATGGGCTTCGCGCTGGCACAGGCAGCTCGAAAAATGGGTGCCGATGTTGTTCTGGTCGCTGGCCCGACTTCCCTTCAGTCACCGCCGGACATCGACACTGTGCGCGTAACCACGGCACGCGAAATGCACGCCGCTATCATGGCGCGCGCATCCTCGATGGATTTCATCGTCATGGCTGCGGCCGTAGCAGATTGGCGGCCGAAGTTTCCGAGCGAATCGAAGCAAACCAAAAGCGCCATGACGGGCACGCTGGAACTTGAGCGCAATCCGGATATTCTGGCAGAACTTGGTGCGCGCTTTGGTACGCACGCAACTCCTTCGCAAACTGCGCCGGATTCCGCACCCGGGCCAATGCTGATCGGGTTTGCCGCCGAAAGCGAGGATATCGAAGCACGCGGCCGCGCAAAAATGTTGAGAAAAGGCGCGCATATGCTGGTGGCCAATAAAATCGGCGGCGAAAACTCGGCATTTGCAGCGGATTCCTCATCGGTTGTCATTTTGAGTGAGAACAGCAGCCTCAGCGTAGGCCCGGCGAGCAAAGAAAGCCTGGCAGAAAGCATCTGGCAGGCTGTCGCAAAAACGGCTGCTTCCAGAAAATAAATCAAGCTCACCCACTCCAGCGTGCAAGCAAAATCTGCGCTCGCCGGATGGTTTCCGTCACCGGACGTTTGTAGTTCTTGAACGGCTGCAACATCTCGAGCGCGGATTTGAGCTGGCCAGCTTCATACAAGGTTTCTGCCAGCGCGATGCGCGTTTCGACGTTTTCAGACGATAATTTCAGGGCATGCTGAAAGTACTGAATGGCCTGCGTGTGATTTTTCTTGCGCCGCGCAATCAGTCCCAGCACATGCCAGGGATAAAAGTCCTGCGGTCGAATGGTTGCCAGCCCCGCAAAAATCGATTCGGCTTCATCGAATCGTTCGTGGCCGTAGTACAGGTATCCCAATCTGGCGAGGCTCCAGCCTTCGACATCGGTCAGATTCATGTTCCTTCCTTTCGTAAGTCGTGGACAAAACGCAACACTTCGGCCACGGGTTCGTAAAACTCTTCGGGGATTTCATCTTCAACATCTACATCGACCAGCGCCCGCGCCAGATCTACGTTATGGACAATCGGGATTTGATAGCGACGCGCCATACTTTTGATCACAAGGGCCTGCTGTCCTCGGCCGGAAGCCACAATGGTCGGAGCGTGCATTTCGTTTTCGCGATAGCGGAGTGCGACAGCAACGTGCGTAGGGTTGACGACAACAGCATCGGCATCTTTTACGCGCGCTGGATTTCCGCCGCCCTGGGAAAGCTCCCGATGTAGCTGCTGGCGTTGGCCTTTGAGCATGCCGTCGCCCTCACTGTCTTTGTATTCGCGCTTGATCTCATCTTTGCTCATCCGCAAATCTTTGGCGTATTTGTAGCGCTGCCAGGCAAAATCAAAGACGCCAAAGATCACCAATCCCGCCAACAGATTCGTAGAAAGCCGAAACGCTGCCGCATTGAAAACAGCCAGCGCGGCCGGAAGTTCCAGGCGCGGCGTCATCAAGATTGGCCCGATGCTTGCGTACAAAACGTTGTATCCCACGGAGCCCATCAGCGTTAATTTCGCGATGTTTTTGACCAGTTCGACAGCTTTGGCTTTGGAAAAGATATTTTTGGCGCCCTTGATTGGGTCGAGTTTTTTCAGATCTGGCATCAAAGGCTTGGTAGTAAACAGGGCACCGATCTGCACATAGGTGATGAACGCAGCGATCACCATCGTGACACTGAGAAGCGGCGCCAAAATGAGCGCCAATGTTTCCAGACCATCCATCAAAAACGGCCCGATCACGCTATGATCGAGGTCTGGGCGCATACTGAGCTCGATGGAGCGCAGCGAAAATGCTGCCAGCCGCTCACCAATCGACAATCCCGTAATCAGTACAACAGCCACTGCCGCGAGCATAACAGCGACGCCGGTGAATTCGGCCGATTTTGCGACCTGGCCGTCCTCGCGTGATTTTCTCTTTTTCTGGGGTGTGGCTTCTTCTGTTTTTTCGCTCATTTTGCACTCATGATTTCGATAATTTTTGCGAGCGACTCGAAATTAGAAACGACGGCAATCATGAAGCGTTCAAGAATCATGTCGATGCCAAGCATTACGACCAGCACCCCGAGCATGGCTTTGATCGGCATTCCAAGGAAAAACACATTGATTTGCGGTGCACTTTTGTTGACCAGTGCCAGAAATAAATTGGCGAGCAAAATGGCGGCGACCACAGGGAAAGAGAGCAAAACGGCGAGTGTAATCGTGTCAGCCCCGAGACGAACGGTGGCATCGGCGAGGGCCGTCAAACCTTCTCCCGGATCCAGCATGATTTGAGGCGGAATCAGCTCAAAACTGTGCGCGAGCGCGGTTAAAAATACGCGGTGCCCGCCACTTACGAAAAAAATCACGACCGTAAGCTGGAACAGCAGGTTCGCGCTGAGGCTCACACGATCGGTGATTTGCGGCGCAAGCGAAGTAGCCTGGGTAATTCCGGCAGAGTTATCGATAATTTGCCCGGCGGTACGCACCGCATCAAAAACGAGCGCTGCGACAAAGCCGATTACAAATCCAACCATGACTTCTTTGAGCACAAGCGCAGCGATCGCAGCCGGAGCTTCCGGCAGCGTATTCGCAGCACCTGAGAGCCATACTGTGGGATAAACCAGGACGGCCAATGCCAGAGCAAGTGCCATTTTCACCTGCTGCGGCACCGTTTTTCCGCCCAAAAATGGCGCAAGCTGCACAATCGGCAGCAATCGTGCCGAAACCAGCGCTGCCAGCAAAATCGCCTGGTTCAGCGGCTGTTGAACTTCCGGGCTTTGAAGAAAATCCAGCATATGAACGCTCGTAATGAAACACTAAAAAAGATTAGGAAACCCTTCAAAAACCAGGCGTGTAAATCGGACGAGTTGCGAACCGATCCACGGGCCAGCAATGGCGAGTGTGAGAAAAACGCCGACGAGCTTTGGCACGAAGGTTAGCGTTTGCTCCTGAATTTGCGTGGTGGCCTGAAAAACGCTGACAATCAAACCGATGATGACACTGGCCAACAGCGGCGGCCCCGATGCGATGACAACCAGATAAAGTCCTTCACGCGTGATTTGCAGAATATAATCTTCCATACCTGTGCCCCGATTTTAGAACGATGAACGGTTTGAAGTTTCGTCAGACATAGCCAAGCACAAGCCCTTTGACGACGAGGTACCAGCCGTCGACCAGTACAAATAATAAGAGTTTGAATGGCAGGCTGATCGTAGTCGGACTGAGCATATGCATGCCGAGACTTAGCAGGATGTTTGCGATCACAAGGTCGATGATGATGAAAGGCACAAAAAGGATAAAACCGATCGTAAATGCTTCTTTGAGCTCGGTGATTACAAATGCCGGCACAGTAATGATCAGGTCTTCCGCCCCCAGGCTTTCACGTTGTTCGGCAGTGCGCAGTTCGAGGGCGAGTTCGTGTAAAAGCAGACGCTCGTCAGGTTCGGCATGCTTGAGCAAAAACGCGCGCAGTGGCGCTACGGCGGTATCCGCCATATCTCGCATTTCGGTTACGGATGGCTGTTGCCCGCTTTCTTCAACCGCGTCGATATAAGGCCCGATTTCTGCGTAAATATCCATTGCGACCGGCGCCATAATGTAGACGCTGAGGACAATCGCCATGCCAGTAATCACCTGGTTGGGCGGAACCTGCTGGGCGCCGATGGCTGTCCGCAAAATCGATAGGACGATCGTCACTTTCACAAAGCTTGTGACCATGATCAACAAAAACGGCAGCAGCGCGAGCAGCGCCAGCATGACAACCATGTTGAGCGGATTTCCCCCGGTACCGATGGTCTGCGCCCAGGCATTGGAACCGAGCAAAAACGTCATCAAAAATGACAACGTACCCAGACCACGAAGAAACCCCAAATTCATCTTACTATTTGACTGATTTGACAGAGTCGACACGGCAGTTCTCCCAAAAAATTTCGTATTGTGGCCCCAAAAACTATAGAGACTGCGCGTTTTCAGTGTTGGTCGTGCGTTCGATCACACTCGAAGATTGCCTGTTTTTAGCGGCAGCTACCTTTTCAAAAACCTTTCGAAATGACGGAGCGGTTTTCGGAGCTTGCCTGCTTTTCTCCCCTATTTCTTCCCTCAAAGCGCTTACTTCCTCCCCCGAAAGCTCGCCGAGCGATGTCATGCCTTGCTCACCGGTGCCGACAATCAGATGCCTGGTACCGATCCGAACCACCATAATGGCCCGTCTGGGCTCAATAACGGCACGCGATACAACTTCGATGCTTTGTCCCGTTCGCTGTAGCTGCGTGAGGCGCTTGATTCCCCAACGCAATGTCACCATCGCAAATGCACAGACGGCGCCGAGCATCAGCACCATCCGAAAAAGCATCATCCCGTAGCCCATTCCTCCGGCGGTTGCAGCTGATGCTGTTGCGATTTGCTCGGCCGCACCTGGTAAAGGAAAGAAGCAAATTCCGAGGACCAACCCTGTTACAATTCCTGTACGCCGCATCCATACACCCCTTAAAAATTAAGACACCATTGAAAATGCACCTGATCTGTTATCGAGAGATTGCACCCAAATGTTGCTTATTATTTTCATGTTTTTTTGAGGCTGATATGCTTCCCTTTCAATTTTCTCCGCAAAACCCATGTAAATCAGCAGTTTGCGGGGATTTAAAAAATACCAGGCAACTTTTTCCAAAAATCTCCGAAAACAGATCCAGCA
>JBEBUW010000078.1:0-20951 GCA_040393065.1 Lujinxingia vulgaris
GGCCCGCGGCATTGAGTTTGTACTCGGGCTTGTACGAAATAATCGTCTCAACCATCGTGATCGGCGCAGGATCCAGCGGACTTTCAGAGCGCCCGACCTTGCCCACCGCGTACTCAACCTCGGGAACCGTCTCAAACAGCAAATCCAGCTGCTTGACCATATCGACCGTTTCACCAATCGACGCATGCGGCATCGTCGAAGGCATATACAAAAACATGCCTTCATCAAGCGTCGGCATAAACTCCCGGTCCAGCCCCGGCAACTGATGATGCAACCACTGTCCCACCGCCGTTTTATGCACCGGCGCCGGCAACCAGCCAAACATCGTGCCAAAACCAAGCCATACGCTCATCCCGAACGTAAAAATCACCAGCGGTACGCTCAAAAACGCCAGCTTATGCGCCAGCACCCACCGCAAAATCGGCACGTACGCAAGCCTGAATAACCAGAACGAACCCAGCAAGCCGCCCACCAGGACGCCGACAAACAAAATGTTCACCAGCTCCCCCTTACCCGCGCCGAGCGGCATCCAGGACAACGCCAGCAAAATCCCCACGACCACCACAACCACCAGATTCCCCACCCCGGACAAAGGCTTGCGCATCTGCTTCATTTTTGTAGACATCCGCGCATCAACCCACGCCCGCAAGCGCGGAAATCGAAGCCCCATCAACAAATACGCCAGCGGCGGAATCGCCAGGATCGCAATAATCAGACTCGCAACCAGGGCGTACGTCTTGGTAAACGCCAGCGGCTTAAACATTTTCCCCGCCTGTCCGCTCAGCATAAAGACCGGCAAAAAACTAATAATCGTCGTCGTGATCACTGTTACAACCGCCGGGCCAACCTCTGCGGCCCCGCGCCGGATCGCTTCTAACGGTCGTTCTTTCCCGTCGATCTCCAGATGCTGGACGATGTTCTCGGTCATCACAATCCCCATATCGATCACCGTCCCGATCGCAATCACAATGCCGCCCAGCGCGACCACGTTCGCATCCACCCCCGTGTACTTCATCGCGATAAACGCCATCAATACCGCGAACGGCATCATGATCGTGATCATCAACGAGCTGCGCAGGTGCATCATCATGACCAGCACCACCAGCACCGTAATCATCACCTGCTGATACAAAGCCGTGCTCAACGTGCCCAGCGTGCGCTCAATCAGCTCCGTGCGGTCGTAAAACGGGACAATCGTCACCGTGGAGACCGTTCCATCCTCCAGAACACGTGACGGCAAACTCTGCTGCACTTCCGCCAGCGCCTCTTTGACATTGTCGATCACTGCCCGCGGATTCGAACCGTAACGCGCCGTCACCACGCCCCCCACGGCCTCCACGCCCCCCTTGGTCAACGCACCCGGCCGCGTCGCCGGCCCCATCCCGACCCGCGCCACGTCACGAATGCGCACCGGAACATGGTCGACCACCTTCACCACCGATTCCGCGATATCCGCTTCATTGCGCACAAAGCCAATGCCGCGAATCATATAATCCACGCCATTGATCTCTGTCGTCTGCGCACCCACCTCGGCGTTTGATTCACCAATAGCCGCCGCGATTTCCTCCAGCGTCACGCCAAACGAGCGCATCGCCGCCGGATCCACATCGATCTGATACTCCTGCACAAAGCCGCCAATTGACGCGACTTCCGCCACGCCCTCAGCGCTTGCCAGCCCGAAACGCACATGGAAATCCTGCAACGTCCGCAGCTCATGCAAATCCCACCCGCCTGCCGGATTACCCTCCGGATCCCGCCCCTCCAGCGTGTACATATAAATCTGCCCGAGCCCGGTCGCATCCGGCCCCAGCTGCGGCGACACCCCGGGCGGCAACGTATTCGACGGCAAACTCGCCAAACGCTCCACAATCCGCGCCCGCGTCCAATAAAAATCCGCCTTTTCATTGAAAATAATATAAATGCTGGTGAACCCGGCCATCGAAAAACTCCGGATCGTTTTCACCTCCGGAATCCCCTGCAACGCCACCGTCAGCGGATAAGTCACCTGATCCTGCATGTCCTGCGGCGAACGGCCCGGCCATTCCACAAACACAATTTGCTGGTTTTCGCCGATGTCTGGAATCGCATCGACCGGCACCGGATCCCGCGGCAAATTCAAACCCAGATCAAAAGGCGAAACCACCGCCCCCCACACAACCAGCAACACAAGCACCAGAAAAACCACGAGCTTTTGTTGCAACATCCCGCCCAGGAACCTCTCCCAGAGCGATTGCGGTCCTTGCTCAGTGCGCATGATGGCCTCCTTCGTGACCTTCGTGCCCGCCGTTTGCAGAATCCGCAGAATCAGAACCGTCGTCCGCCTTATGCTTCAAGCGCATATTGCAAATCGGACAAGTTCCGTCGCCTTTTTCGCCACGCGCATACTCGACCGTGCCCATATCGCAGTACCAGACCCCGTCCGGTAACTGCTCTGGCTGCACGGGAGGCTTAAACTCCGTTCCCTCAACCGCCACTTCAACTTTTGGCAGTGGCTCGCCAGACGCATGACCATGCGCACCATGGGCATGCCCTGCATGATCGTCCATTTCCGTGCCCATCATCGTTGCGCCACCACGGATCTGAAGGGATGCATCCACTCGGAACGCACCATTTGCCACCACTTCATCGCCTTCAGAAAGCCCCTCCTCGATCACAAAGCGCTCGCCAACCCGTGTCCCTAAAACCACCGGAACCGGCACATACACCGTCTCATCGCCGTGAACCTCCACCCGGTACACAAGCGAGCGTTTCCCGGTCCACAACACCGCCGACGCCGGAATGCTCAACGGATGAGATTCACCCGCCAGAACATCCGCTTCCACCACGGCCGTCACAAACATCCCCGGCCGCAGCTTCGCATCATTGTTATTGAGCACCACACGCGCACGTGCGACCCGCTTTTGCGCATCAATCACCGGATCAATAAACGCGATTTGCCCCTCAATCGCCTCCTGCGACAGCGCCGGAATCCGCACCTGCACCGTCTGTCCCACCGACACATGATGCAAATCACGCTCATAAATATCGAGCTGCACCCATACCGTATCGAGCGCCATCAACGACAACACCCTGCCCCCCGGTTGCACCCAGTCGCCCTGGGCCACAGAACGTTCGCGCACAGTGCCTGCAGCCGTCGCAAAAACATCCACAAACTCCTGCGCCTTGCCATTCTTGAGCACCGCATTGATTTGCGACGTGTCCACGCCCAACAAACGCAATTCCGTGCGCGCTGCCTCCATCGCAGCCTGCGCCGCTCGCGCCCGAGCCTCACTGCCGCTCTCACGCGCTTCCTCCAGATTGCGCGCCGCCTGCACCAGCGTTTGCTGTGCCGCCAACAAATCCGGACTGTAAATCCGCGCCAGCCGCTGCCCCTTTTTGACGCGCTCGCCCACAGCCTGCACATACAACCGCTCGATGCGACCACCCGCCCACGCCGTCAAATCCACTTCTGCCGTCTCGTTGACTTCCACGCGTCCGTACACTTCCATCGAACGCGTCAATCCGACGGCTTCAACCGGCGCCGTCTGCACGCGCGCCAGCTTCTTCGCATTCGGCGTCAGCGCAACCCCCGGCGCATCCGAACCACCGCTTGCCTCCACCGGCACCAGATCCATAAAGCAAATCGGACACGTCCCAAACTCCGCCTGCCGAACCTGCGGATGCATCGGGCACACATACTCCGTTGCAGCTCCAGCCTGCCCCTCCCCGCCATGCGCATGCTCATGACCATGCCCACCCGCAGCCGGCGCCTCCGCTGTCGGACCACACGCGCGACCCACGAAAAACGCCGCGACAATCATGACCGCCATGCCAACGCCCAGCCCGCGCCGCTCACGCACACGCGCCAGATACCCGCTCGGCGCCACTGACTTGCTCGATTTCCCCTCGCGAACAATCGCTTCTCTGACCGGCGGCTCAACGCCACCCTCGTCCACCTGCACTTCCGGATTTTCTCTATCTTCACTCATGATTACCTCTCATCGCTTTCATTTCCACCGCCGGAAAAGCACGCGCGCCCGAAGCTTCCAACTGACCGCCCGTCAACGCATTCAAATTCGCTCGCTGAATCGCAATATCTGCCTGCAAATCCACCAGCATCATCTCCAGATCCAGCTGCTGCTGGAGCACCAACTGAAAATCCGTCACTTGCCCCCGTCCGATTTCGATATCCGCCAGCAACCGCTCGCTCACATCGCCCACCATCGGAATCAACTCCTTCTGATACCGACGCAAACGCGTCTGCCGCTCCTGAATCTGCAAAACACTGGACTCAATCCCCTGCGCCAGCTCGCGCTGCAAAGCCGCCCGCTGCGCACGAACGCTTTGCCCCGCCGCCTCGTGTTTTTCGGTTTCCAGAGAAATCTGTCGTCCAAAAACCGGAAGCGGCAACGAAACCTCAAGCATTACTGCATCATCGCGCTCTCCCTCGATCATCCCCGGCATATTCATGTACCCGACGCCAACCGTCGGCCCCTGCCAGCGATCCTTTTCGACGATTTCACCCTGCGCCAGCTCAACCTGCGCCTCGAGCTCCAGCGCACGCAATTCCGGATGTTCTGCCGCCATCATCTCAAGCAATACTTTAAGTTCTGGCACTTCTACCGGAACCGCCAGCGGATCATTTTCACCACGAAAATCAAACTCCAGCGCTGTCCCCTCCGGCAAACCAAGCTGCACCCGCAAACTTGCCAGAATCTCATCGCGCTCACGACGCACCGTATCCACCCGATCCTTCAGCACCTCGCTCGACAGCGACAGCCGCAAAACATCCGCATAACTGGTTTGTCCGGTCGCCATCAGCGCCTCCACCACGTTCAGCGCTTCCGAAAACACCCCCTGCTGTTTTTCAAATATCTCCAGATGATGATTCAGGCGAGCGATTTCGATGAGGGATGTACGAACGTTGAGGAGGATGGTGTGGGTGGTTGCGACAAGCCTGGCTTGCTCGGCTTCACCGCGCAATTCCGCCGGCCGTGCCCACGCCGCGCGTCTGCCCGGCAACAAAATCTCCTGCGACAACATCACCGTATGACCAAGCCCCGGATTCGTCGTCCAGAATGTCCCGGCCTCCAGCCCATAACTCAGCGTGGGTTGCGGATACCCCGCACCAATCGCCTCTCTTTCCAACTTCGCAGCTCGCCAGTTTTCATAGCTCGCCTGCAAAGACGGATGATTTTTAAGTGCCTGACGCTCGTAATCCGCCAGCGTTTGCGGCGCAAAGTCACCGTCGGCTGCCAGAACCACTGGCAAACACAACACGGTCGACATCACAGCCACAACACAACCGACCAATCCACGACGCGCACGCCCCACAGCGTTTACGCGTTTCATATTTTTCAGCTCCCTGAAGCTTATTGATTGAGAAATTCAGCGTATCCAAACCACAAAAACGCCCGCGCGCCTGCTAGACGCGCATTCTCAAAGCCTCAGGTTCTGAACTTGTAGATAAATGGGAACATCGATCGACGGAGGACCCGGATCGATAAATCGTGCAATCGGCGCCGATTCTCGAGCCGCCACCGGCTCCAGAAAGTCAGCAAACCAGACCGCCAGCAGCGCCTGAAAGCGCGGCTGCAACGGCGGCAATTTAAAACCATCCAGGGGACTCTGGCTCGTCAGCGCTACTTCGACCGGCTCGACATCCACCGGCCGCGAATTCTCGCCGATTGCTTCACAATCTCCGCAACACCCAGGCACGCCGTCCGCATCAGGTTCACCCTGTGCACAACCACAACCCGTCGAAGCGTCCCCGGCCTTCTCATCCGACACCACGCCCTGCGCCGATGACTCCATCGCCAGCGCAGACGGACAACAAATGCCACCGCTCACCACGAGCGTCAGCGCTGTCATCAGCGTCAGAAGATATGTAAGCCAGTTCCACATGATCAAAAGCAATCCGTTTTGAGGTTTGTGCGCAAACGCAACACGACCCAAACCCTATATCCGTCATATTTATTCGTCCACAAGCATTTTAAGTTAAGTCGCCGTGGAATGACGTACATCACAACTCATTCATACTTTCACAATATTTCGCCCGCATCTCACCGCGCAGACTTCCTTTCTCGAATTCCGCCGCAAGCCGCACAACCAGGTCGTCATTTTTACCCTCCGCCGAGCTATCGGTCAGGCATTCCGTGCAAAACTCCCAGGACTCACCCTGCGCCTGAACCGAAACCGCCCGGATAAACGGAATTTCCTTGTCTTCCACAAACACAAGCCCGTCAAAATCCAACAACGTCATGCCCAACTGCTCGGCCAGCACCAGCTCATCGCTGTCGTCCAGAGACAGACCGCTCAAAATCAGCGTCCGCGACGGACTCGGAGAATCCTGCTCCGGACATCCCTCAAAGCCGTCCTCCCACAACTCCACATGCAGCTCCCATTCGCCGCCTGTCCACGCTGGCGATGTAAATCCGTAGGCCGCCTGCGTAAACGGAAACTCCCCATCAGCACTTTCAATCGTTACCGGAGAATCCTCGCAAAACTCCTTGCATTGGCCCGGATCAACGTCCTCCTCCCCTTCATCCACATCCTGCTCAGGTTCGTCAGTATCCCCACCACTCCCGACATCGCCAACATCCACATCTTCGACAATGCCCGTATCCGTTTGGTTCCCGTTCTCGTCCGGATCATCCGAACATCCGCTCGCAAACACCAGGGAACCACACAACATCAACGCGATAATCTGCCAACTGCTCATGTCTATTTCTCTCAAGTAATTGCCGGAATCTTGAAGTTCGCTTCTAAAAACCGCCTCCTACTTATCAAATAGTCCCCAAACATCCCACCCTCCCCCATTCCCCCCAATTCCCCCAAAACACATCCGCGACCACTCGCACACCCGTTTTTGAAATAAAAAACGCATCCGCGAGCATCCGCACACCCGTCCCCACAATGCAAAACCGCCCTCGCGACCTCTGCGCACGCGACCTTTGAATAAAAAACACGCCCGCAAGCCTCGCACACACGACTGCGACCGGCGAAGCCCTCCCAACGACCCTCGCACACGCACTTTACGCTTTTCAAAAAACTCATGATCGCCCCAACGACCCTCGATCATGCGTTTTTGAAATAAAAAACACACCCGCGACCACTCGCAAACCCGTTTCTCGCACCTTCCCCCCTGCTTCTCTTTGCTTTTCTTTACGTTTTCTTCGCGCCAATTCGCGCCTTCGCGCCTTCGCGTGCGCTTTTTGTTTTTGCTTTTCTTGCCTTTCCAGCGCTTTCCTTCGCGGCTTCGCGCGAGACACGCCTTTTGCCTTTGCCGTAATACCTCGCACGGTTCTTCATTTCGAACACAACCAGCCCAACGTCTACGGCAAAGCTATCGTCGATTTAGGACCGCCGCTTCCACACAGACCAACGCCCTCCCTGATCATAAACTTGCTCATACGCATCACGTTGCTGCCGAATTTTGCCCGGCCCGCCACGCACCAGCACATAATCATACCACTCCAGCTCCACGCGTGGATCCACCCGGTCCGGCGTCCACTCCCAGCGCGGCCTGACCCGCGGCGGACGATTCTCCTCCCGAAACCGAAACGGCGACTGCGGAAAATCCGCAAACGTAAACATCACCGCCCCGCCTTTCTTACTCTGCAAAAGCGCCGCACTATGAATAAAAGGCGAAAACCGAATTTCTTTTGAGCCCCTGTCAAAAATCAGCCCCGCCACTTTTTGTCCTTCCGGAATCGCCTCCATCGCCTGCGCAAAATCCGCAACTTCCTCTCGCTGAAACGCCTCAAAGCTGCGCCCCATCACGATGGATTGCCCGACAATCAACAGCACCAGACACGCGACCCAAACCGGCCGCGCACCCCGAACATTCACCGCCGGAATCAAGGGAACCATCAAAACCACGGCAATCAACGCAAAGCGCGGAGCAATCGGCCAAACCCAGTCGTAGCCCTGCGGCAACAGGAAATACAGCCCCCACGACATCATCACCAGGCCCACCAGCACCACGCCCTTCCACGTATTTGCGTTCCCCTCCACCGTTGTTGCGTCCTCATCGCGCCGCGGACCGCCCCAGACTCGCAGTGCACTGCCCAGCAAAAAGCTCACAATCACCAGGCCAACATACAAAATCACCACAATATCCTCGCCCGGCGCCTTCACCACATCGAGCAGCCACTCCGGAATCTGCCGAAACGCCTGTTCCCACGTCACAAAAGACGCTTCCCGCTCCGGCGTACCCGTAATCCGCAACACAGAATTGCGCAAAATCGACCAGATCGAGCCGCCCGCCTTACTCAAAAGCGACCACGCGCCCGCCACCACAAAAACCGGCACCAGCGGCATCAATCGCTTCGCAAAAAGCCGCCAATCACGCGTCACGCCCATACAAACCGTGCCAATCACCAGCACTCCGAACGGCAACACGTGCATCAAAAAACACCCGGCCGCCACCACCCCATACAAAACCGTGCGCCGCAACGTCACTTCATCACGCAATGCCGCCGCAAACCCCAACCCCAGAACCATCAGCGGCAACGCCGCCGTAAAGTTCAAAAACCCCAGAATAAAATTCGTGTTGTACGCCAGCGGCACCGCAAACAACGCCAGCCACTGCGGCCGCCCCACATGATGCAACAAAAAACGCATCGCATACGGCAGCGCCGCTACCGAAATCGCCAGCAACAACCGGGTCGCCGTCTCGACCTCGAACACATACGACAGCAGCGACGCCAGAAAATAAAATCCGATGTACTGCGTCGCCATCGGCGTCAGCTCAAACCACTGCGCAAACCCGAGCCCCGGCTGCGAATAATCATGCAACACACGAATCGCCGCCAGATGCTGCGGCAAATCCTGCAGCGGTATCCACTCCGTCATCCACAACGGCCAGCACGACACCACCACAACCAACAGAAAAAGCACTTCCACCAGACAAAATCTGGCACGCGCGGACAGATTGAACATAAAAACGATGAACTCTTACGGATATCAAAACGCAAACGAACTGGTGCTTTCCCCTACCAGCTTTGACCGACCTGCGCCACAAACACCGCCACCCGGCAACATCCCACCACCATGCCTTTCTTAGTTTTTCTTATCTGAGTTCTTCTTACATCTTCTTAGCCACTTCTTCGCGGCTTCCCGCGAGACATGCCGTTGCTGTGCCCCGACAACACCACGCCTCGACTTCACTCTCCGCCTCACACACCACAATCCGTCCGCTCCACCAATGGTTCAAGTGCCGGTTTAAGTTCCGCCAGCACACGCACCACCAGCTCACTCATAAACGTATGCCGACGCGCCTCTTCCCCCGGCACATACGCCACGATGGTTCCGTACAAACAATCGCCGATTGTAAACATCCACGTAGCCGTTCGATTCGTCGTCCGCGACCCCACCACACGACCGTTCCTGTTATACAGCCTGTGGCGATTATCCCCGGTTCCAGTCTTTCCGCGAACCTCCAGTCGATTCCCTTCACTGTCCCGAAAACTCCATCGCCCGTGCCGCCCCGTGCCGCGCTTTGCCACATCCGCCAGCGCCTCCTGCAAAACCTCTGCAACCTCCACCGACATCACCCGATGCTCCTCCGCCGCAGGCTTCCACGCAAAATGCGTCTCATACGGCGTGCCTTCCGCAAAACGCACCTCCTCAATCCGAATCATCGGCCGGCGCACACCCCCGGCCTGAATCGTCCCCATCAATTCTGCCAGGGCCGTCGGCCTGTCTGCCGATGCGCCCAGTGCACTCGCGTACGACGGAATCATCCTGTTAAACGGATACCCCACCGCCTGCCACGCCTGCAAAATCCCCTCAAACGCATCTTCTTCCAACCCGAAACGAATCCGCCGCCGTTGATGCACCTCCCCGTCCGGCCACAACATCCACGGCTTTGAGCGCTCACGGATCTCTGCACTGGCATCCATCACCTCCTGCAGCGTCGCCTCTGGATACTCCAGCAAATACCGCACCACAAAAAGCTCAAGTGGATTCACAGCGTTTTCCCTCGTCCGCACCGTACTCCCGAAATCCGCCTCCTCCAGCGGAACCTTTCTTTCAAGCAATGCTTCAACAATCTCCCGATCCGCCGCCGACCACCTTGCGCCTCGGAACAAGGTCTTACGCATCTCAGCCGCATCCAGGCCTGCATAACGGTCATACGAGCGCCGCACATACTTACGAGCATCCTGCCCGGCAAACCGATCCAGATACTCCGCACGACGCGGATCCTCCAGATTCTCCAGAATATCCGCCTTATTCTCCGGCAATCGCGTGATGTGATAATTCACAATATCACTCATCATCCGCACAAACGGCAAATTCGCAGACACCCGAAACGCATCGCTCACACTCAAAAAAACCTCGCCAACTTCCTCTCCATCCTCGCTCTCGATCTCCACCACATTCCCAAAACGATGTTCGCCGCCTCCCGTCATAAACGACGCATCCGGATCAATCGAATACCGGCGCTTCATCGCCGCCTTGAGCATCTGCGCAACCGTTGCCTCGGAGTTGCGCCGCAAATACGACACCGCCCATTTCGTCAAATTATCCCTGCGCCGAACGCGGTACGCCGCCAGCTCCTCCGACGACAGCGCCGCAAGTTCTTCATGCAACGCTTCAACAATCTCCAGATAATGCACCAGCACCCGCAGTTTTGCCGTCGACCCCAAGTCAAGCATACTGCCCTGATTCATATCCAGATCATCCGGCCAGGTATCCGTCTGCACCCGCACACGATCCACCTGGTCCTGACCGCGCTCCACCAGCAAAACGCTATACACAATCTCATCGGCCGGCCCGTAACCCACGCGCTTGCGCTCACGAAGCCCCCGTTTCCTGACCTCCCCGGGATCCGTCAACTTGGCCAGAATCTCCTCGACCGCACGCTGCACTTCCACATCCAGCGTCATCTGCGCAGAAACATCCATCCGCTCCAGCGCATACAAACCCGACACACCCAGCAAATTCCCGAGCATCTGCTGCCAGGTTTTCAGCGTCTTCGGCATATTCGCAAGCGCTCCCTGCACCTGCATCTGCGGAATTTCCTCAGCAATCCCCACCCGCTGCGCCAGCGCGGCATCACGCAAACGCTCCGAAATCACGCCGTGCTCGGCCAGGAGTCCCAAAAAAACATCCGTGCGCGCATCCAACCGGTCGATATGATCCGGCAAAAATGTCGCCGGACGCTGCTGCGCCAGCAACATCATCAACACCGCCCGATACGCCAGCGCATACCCCTCCAAACCCGCGCCATACTCCGGCGGCGGCCCCTGCAAAACCCGATTTACCTGCTCAAAATCAAGCCCCAGCCACACCGCCAGCCCATCCCCGATCCCGTGCACCTCGCCGCGCCCACGCCGCGCCCCGAGCGGCACACTGTTCACGTAGTTACGAACGATCGTGCGCCGGCTCTCCATCGTCTGCATGCCCTCCGCATAGGCACGCAGCGAAGCCGAACGCATTTGCCGCACCTTTTCCTCCACCGAATTGGTGCGCCCGGCCGGCGAATGACTGTATTTCTCAAGCTGCGTTGCCAGCGTACTCCCGCCGGCCACATCACGCTCGCTGCCCAGCATCGCCAGCCCCTTATCCAACACCGCACGCATCAAACGCCGGGGCGCAATCGCCGGATTCTGCAGCGGCTGGGTAGCATCGAGCAAATCGCGATCCTCAATAAACAGCAGCGTTTCCACCAGCAACTGCGGGATATCCTCAAACCGTTCGTAATAGTGCTGCGGATACTTAAAATCATACACCGGCGCAGCGTCGGCATCCGTCAGCACCAGCCCCGCGCGATGCTTGACCGGATAAATCGCAAAGATCCCCTCCTCCTGCGCCTGCAACATCGCGTCCGACCAGCGCGCCTGCTTCAAAACCTGAAACCCGGCCTCCTGCAAACGCTCCTGCATCTCCGGCAAACGAGCATACCCCAGGCGCTCATCCAGCGGCCCGACCCCCACGCTTCCCATCGCCTGACTGGCTCCGTCTTCCAGCGTACTGCCCAGCATCGCTGCCTGCTGCGTAAAATATTTTGCCTGAAAATGCGATGTCCGTGCCTCAAACCACGCAAGCCCTCCCAGACCTAACGCCACCATCCCGAGCGCAACGCTCACCACTCGCCAAAGCGTCAGCCATTGCCCTTTCCCACGCTCCGTCTCTCTATGTCCCTGCCCGACCCATGGCCAGCTCTGTGGCCATGTTTCCGACTGCCTCGGATGCCCTGCCACCGCGATCAAACGTGGCACCGGCCTGATTTCACGAAGACGATAACGACTAGAATCCATACACCGACACCTGTTTTTCGACCCTTGATGTAAAAAACATCAAAACTCAAACATAACCAGCGCCACAATCCCGGCCATACAAAGATGTTCACCATGAACAAACCGCTTGCCCCTTATCCGCCCACGCCGTACAACCGCGCAGGTCCTTTTTGTAGGCCGAACCTCTTTACAATCCGAGTCTTCACCCCTCCTTCAACCAGACCAATGCCGTGAATTCTCAGTCAACACCTCCCAAGAAAAAGCCCGATATTCGTCACGTTGAACCCACCTTCCGTGGCTGGACAGTTCCCGGACCGCTGCCCGACGTCGAAAACATCCAGAACATCGCCCCGGCCGAAGGCGAAACCGTCGATGCCCTCAGCGGCCACTTTCGCATCTTCCAGCTCAAGCGCGGCCATCGTTTTTCCACCGACGACGTGCTGACAGCCTGGTACGGCACCAGCTGGTGCCCCTCCGCCCGCCGCGTACTTGACCTCGGCAGCGGCATCGGTTCCGTCGGCATGACGGCCGCCTGGCGCCTGCCTTTCGCACACTTCGTCACCGTCGAAGCCCAACCCGAAAGCGTCGCCCTGGCACGAAAATCCGCTGCTTACAACGGCCTTCTCCCTCGCTACGACATCCGCCAGGGCGATTTTCGCGATCCCGGCGTTCTCCACCCCGACGAGCGCTTCGACCTCATTCTCGGCAGCCCGCCTTATTTCCCGCTCGAGGCTGGCTCCCACGGCGATCATCCCCAGAAAATCGCCTGCCGCTTCGAAGTCCGTGGCACCGTCGCCAACTACGCCGAAGTCGCCGCGCGCCACATCAACCCCGGCGGACTATTTGCCTGCGTTTTCCCCGTCGATCCGCCCCACCAATTCGAAAGAGTCCAGGCCGCCGCCCGCGAATCCGGCTGGACCATCATCCGCTGGCGCCCCATCATCCTGCGCGAAGGCAACGAGCCTCTTCTGGGCCTTTTCGCCATGACCCGCAGTCAGGATCTTCCCGAAGACATGCGCGACCAGACCTGGCAAGAGCCGCCTCTCACCATCCGCACTGCCTCCGGCGATGTGCACCCCGAATACCGCGCCGTCAAACTCTCCTTCGGCTTTCCTCCCTGACCCTTCGCACTGAACACCCCAACAGGAATGATCACCTACAATCGGGCGTCTACCGCCCGATTTTTGCATTTTCAGCCGTCCCGCATCCGCCTACCGCCCAATTTTAGCTGCGATCAGCTATCCTTCGTCCTCCCACAGCATCCCTGACACCTGAAATCAGCTCTGCTTCGCCCTCTCATCGCCCGATTTTAACTGCGATCAGCCATCCTTCGCCCGCCTACCGCCCGATTTTAGCTGCGATCAGCCATCCTTAGTCCTCCCACCGCATTCTGTCTGGCTATCCACCCTCATGCATCACCCCCCACCACATTCATTTTCACTGAAGCCTCTCTTCGCGGTGCACCTGACCTTACCTTCTTCAAAAATCTTCGCGGCCTCGCGCTTTCGCGAGAGACAAGCCCTTTGCCTATCGCCCCGAACACCAAAAAACAAAAACGCCGGTCACCTCTTCAGAGACGACCGGCGTTTTTTCAACCGTCAGATCTTACGAAAAAACCTGATTATTTCGCGACATTACGCTCGGTTTCGCCGATGTAAATCTGGCGAGGACGCTGGATGCGGGCGGTGGTATCGAGGGCTTGCTCGCGGAACTGAGCGATCCAGCCCGGTACGCGGCCGATGGCAAACATCACCGTGAACATATCGGTCGGGATGTTCAGCGCTTTGTAGATAATACCGCTGTAGAAGTCGACGTTCGGGTACAGACGACGATCGACAAAGAACTGGTCGTTCAGCGCGATATTCTCAAGCTGCTTGGCGATATCGAGCATCGGATCTTCCACGCCCAGATCGGTCAGAACATCGTCGGCCGAGGCTTTCAGGATGCGAGCGCGCGGATCGAAGTTTTTGTACACACGGTGTCCAAAGCCCATCAGGCGGAAGCCCGACGTGCGATCTTTGGCCATTGCCATGTATTTCGCGTAATCACCGCCGTCTTCTGCGATCATTTCCAGCATCTCGATCACAGCCTGGTTCGCACCGCCATGCAACGGGCCGGAAAGCGCGCCCACGCCGGCTGCGATCGAAGCATACAACGTTGCCGCTGCGCTACCGACCATACGAACCGTCGAAGTGCTGCAGTTCTGCTCGTGATCGGCGTGCAGGATGAACAGCTTGTTGATCGCACTTTGCACCACCGGCGTAAGGCCTTCTTTGCCGAACATCATCGTTACGAAGTCTGCCGAATAGCTCAGGCCCGGCGTCGTGGCGATGTACGGAAGTCCCTGCGAGTAACGATACGACCAGGCCGCAAGCGTTTTCAGCTTGGCGATCAGGCTGATGATCTGACCATCCAGATCCTGCTCTGCCGTTTCATACGCCGGAAGAGCGGCCACGGCTGCGTTCAAAACCACCATCGGATGCGCAGTTTTCGGAAACGCCTCGATCAGCTTCTTCACATCCTCATGAACAACAGCCTGCTCCTGGAGCTTGCCTTCAAACTCGCTCAGTTCTGCAGCGCTTGGCAGGTGTCCATAAACGAGCAGGTACATGACCTCTTCGAATTTGGAATGCTCAGCCAGTTGCTCAATCGGATAGCCGCGATAACGCAGAATCCCTTTCTCGCCGTCAATAAACGTAATCGCGCTCTGGCACGATCCGGTGTTGCCATAACCCGGATCCAGCGTAATCGCTCCTGTTGCCGAACGCAGTGTTTTGATGTCGATTCCGACCTCGCCTTCACTACCCGTCACAACCGGAAATTCGTATTCTTTGCCATTAAGTTGTAGCTTCGCAGTACTCATAAACTAGCTCCGTTGAAGACTATGAAACAAATGTAACTTCGCTCATCCAAACTATCATTAGGCGTCCTGAACAGACGCGAGACAATGACTGTGTGCGCACTTTTTCAAGGCGCAAAGCGTCGCGACGTTACCAGCAAGATCCCGCAATGGGAAGGACAACCCGACGCTTTTCGCTGCTTTTGCAACCGACTTTATTTCGTCCCCGACTGTGCCTGGTCCAGATCTACCCGTGCCGGATCATCGGCCTCGCAGGGAACCTTCGCCAACACAAACTTCATATTCTCGTTATGCACCACGCATGCCCGGTCTTTATAGCGCGCCGGCAATTTACGCTGAAAATCGCCGCGATAGCGATTCTTATCCATGATGCCGTAATATGTTCCGTCGCCTACCTGCTCTAAAAACTTCGTATAATCCGCATCATTGCGGATCGGAATCACCTCGTTGGCCGTGTGATACGTCTCACCACGCCAGTTCAGCTTGTAGGAAATCGCCGGCTCCTCGCAGAAATGCTTGCGCGAATCACTTCCCGGCGGCCCCTCGGTTTTCGTGCACAATTCGTAGTAACGGTCCCACAGATATTGCTGACTAAACGTTGGTGAAATCGTCGGCATATAAATATTCAGGCCAAACACTGCCAGCGAAAACCCGGTCACAAACAACATAATCAGGCCCGTTTTGCGCAGCCTTTCTCCCCGGAACAACAACAGCACCGAACCGATCAATCCCGGAATTACCAGATTCAAGGTCCAGCGACTCAGACCACGGTCCCACGACGCGTGATCCCATTCACGATCGTATTGATACGTAAACAAGTTCTTGAACATCTGCGGATCGTCCACCAGATCCCAGGCCACAACGCCCAAAATCCCGACACCCGCCAGATACAAGGGCCAGGGCTCCGCCATGCGGTCTCGATCGAGCAAATCATCCAGTGCCAGCGCAATCAGCATCGCCAGCGCAGGCACAACCGGGAAAACATAATGGTGAAACTTCGTGCTCGACAGCGTAAATAACGTAAATGCCAGCACTGCCCAGAGCACAAGAATCAGCGTCGCACGGCTGCGATCGTCCTCCTGGCTCAGCCCCTTGCCGCCAAACAGCCGTCCCAACGCCGCCGGGATAAACGCCACCCACGGAAACAACCCGTAGCTCAACCAGCGGATGAAGTGCTCAAAACTACCTTCCGAAATCTGATGCACGCCGCTGGCAAGTCGCTTGAAGTGATCGTGCACAAAGAATCGCTGCCAGAATCCCGGATTATGACGAATCAACATCGCCGCATACCAGGGAAACGACACCGCAATGAAAATCAAAATGCCGCGTCCGAGCTCAATCCGGCGCAGCAAACTCCAGTCACGCGAAATCAGGATATAAAAGAAGAAAATCGCACCTGGCAGCATGAACCCCAGCAACCCTTTTGCCAGCGTTGCAAGCCCGATGAACACATAAAACGACAACAAATACAGACTGCCGCGCTCCAGCTTTGGATTCGTCAGCGTCCAGTAAATCACGCCGCCCAGACACGTCGCATATATAGCGGCCTGCGTCGGTCCCCACACAAACCAGCCACCGAAACTGTTGCCAACATTGGAGCCGGCAATCAAAACCACCGGCAACAAAATCAGCAGCGGCACCCAGGTTACACTGAGCGACAACACTGCAAGTCGCCGCCGCAGCTTCTGATCCTTACCTTTCCAGAGCGCCAGCCCCAGCAAAATTGCGCTGATCCCGAGCAAGACACCGCCCACAATGACGGAATTCATCGGCCGCCCGGCAATCACGTCCATCACACGCGACGAACCGCCGCGCCAGCGCGACAACCCCACCAGCACCAGCGAAATTTGCGGAATCACAATCGCACTGAACCAGCCCAGCGTCAGCACATAGCTGAATTTATCGGCCTTCAGCTTACGATCCTGGCCAAATGCACCCATCAGGAAAAAACACATCCCGACCGTCATCAACCCCACAAATGGCATATCCGTTTGCGCCTGTCGGCCCAGGAAAAACCAAAATGGCGAGGTCGTCAGAACGCCGGCCATCATCAGGCCGACGCGCCGGTTAAAAACGCTTACGCCCATCATATAGACGAGCAACGAGCCCAGCATTGCCACCAGCGCCACGCCCAGCCGAATCCCAAGCGGATTCACCCCGAATATCTCGACGCCAATCGCCATCATCCACATCAGCAGAATCGGCTTCGAGAAAAAATATCCCCCCTCTACGCTGCCACCCGCGCCCTCCCAGTGACTGCCCCACCACGTACTGATCCAGTCATTACGCTCGGTAATCTGACGTCCGACCTCCCCGTAATGCGTCTCCCACGGGTCCCAGAGCCCAAAACTCCCCAGCAGCGGCAAAAAAACTGCCGCCAGGACCAGCAGCACAATCCCTCTTTCTCGCCAGATTTCTTTCGTATCCGGCCCAAACCACGGAAGGCTCGCAAGCGATGCACGCAAAGAGGAACTTTTCGAGGCAGACGCGTCGTTATCCGCGGCGTCGCTTGTTCGATCAGGTGTTGTCATAACGATATTAACTTCGCGGAAGGAGTGATTAGGTCCAAAAAGCTCGTTGATTCGCTGTCAGGCGTGTCCACAACCTCAACCAAGAGCTTATAAAGTAAGGCAAACCCGAAAGCGCAAATCGAACGCTTTTTGGCCCCTGTGAAGGCCGGGGAGTGTAGAAAAGGCCGCCATGACTGTCAATCGAAGCGATTTCAGCAGATTTCGTTCGGATCTTTAACAAAGTCTCAAGATCGATAGCCGATTTAAACCATGGATTCATCCGATTAACTTGTCAGGCACCAGCGACATGCATTAGAGATAAAAAAGGTTGGTTCGTGCTTCAAAACTTTGTTTTTCACTACTTTCCATTTGTTTTCGCAGATTTCGGGCTTTGCTGATGATAAAAAACACGCCAAAGCTGAGTGCTGTGCCTCGTTTTTTACAGCCTATCACCGCGCTGTTTCTTGGCTTGCTGGTTGTATGCCTTGCTGCGTCTGCCAATGCCCAGATTTACACCTACGAAACGGCAGACGGCGAACTGCTCATTACTACAGAGCCGCGCTCGGGCATGCGTTTGGTCGATAAAGTTTCGCCCGGCACTTCGAAACCCAGAACTTCTGCCCAATCTCAGTCTAGCCAGCACGTTCGACCGGCGTCTTCGGCCAAGCGTCCTTCGTTTTCGGAGCGGGAAAACGCCTATGATGACATCATCGCCGAAGCCAGCGAGACGTTTGATGTGCCTTTTGGTTTTGTGAAGGCCATCATCCGCATTGAAAGCAGCTTCAATCCAGACGCCACAAGTCCTGTGGGCGCCATGGGCCTGATGCAACTCATGCCCCGCACGGCCGCCAGTCTCAATGTCAGCAACGCCTACGATGCACGTCAAAACATCTTTGGCGGAGCCAAATTTTTACGGATTCTGATTGACCGCTACGACGGCGACATCAACCTGATTTTAGCTGCCTACAATGCCGGAGATGTCGCAGTTCGTCGCTACGACGGCATTCCCTATCCAAAGACCCGGCAATACGTCGCCTCTGTATATCAGTGGTATCAAATTTACAGCGGAGAGACTGCCAAGGAGAGTCCGTGAGCGCTTCGACCATCCGCCAGGATATCGTCAACATCCCTAACCTCTTGACGCTTTTTCGCATCGTTCTGATTCCAGTTGTTTGTCTGTTTATCTATACCGGCGATCCGCTCTCCTGCATGATCGCAACGCTGCTCTTTGTCATCGCCAGTATCACCGACTGGCTCGATGGCTACATCGCCCGGCGCCAGGGACTGGTCAGCATGACCGGCAAATTCCTTGATCCGCTGGCCGACAAACTTCTCGTCATGGCCGCGCTCATGATGCTGGTACCGCTGGGCCGCATGGCCGCATGGCTGGTCATCGTCATTGTATCGCGTGAGCTGGCAGTTTCTGGCCTTCGCAGCCTGGCCGCCGGAAACGGATTGATCATCGCTGCCGGCGAAGGCGGAAAATTCAAAACCGCCTTTCAGATGACCGGCCTCATCGGTCTGATCATCCACTACACCTACGACATCAATTTTATTTTTGCCTCCTATCCAATCAATTTCCATCGCACCGGCTACTGGCTGCTGGCAATTTCAACGGTTTTCAGCCTCCACAGCGGCTGGGAGTACTTCCGCAGCTTTTTACATGCGATTGAACATCAGACGCCGACCGCCATCGAAAGCCGCGATCTCTCGACCTGACCGACAAATAGAGCATCCTTCGTGACTTCCTTTTCCAAAACATCTTCGCAACACACCGCGCGACTTCTCGTGCTCGCCGCCTGTTCAGCGATTTTTCTGACAACCTCCCTGTCCTCATCCACGGCCAGCGCCAACGAAATGCTGCTTCCCATCGTCGGCCGCCAGTTCTTCACCGCCGGACTCGCTCTCAACCCCGGTTTTATCTACGATTCCGAAGCGCCTGACCGCACCGGCTCCAACAGCGTCACACCTGCGGTCGCCACCAACCTTCGGCTGGGCATCCATCACATTTTGTCCACGAACTTTTCCATGTCCGGAGAATTAGAGCTTGGCACCCAGTGGCTCAAGGACAACACGATGACACCCGATGCCGAGCTGACTGCCCCGGAAGTTGCCTTCAACATCCAGGCGGGACTGATGGCGCGCTGGTTTCCTCTGGAACAGCAACGCGGCTGGACAGCCGGACTGGGTTCTCACTACTATCGCGCCTGGCTCGACGAGGCACCGCTCCACATACTCGCCCTCGAAGCGCGCATTGGCCGGTTTCTCTGGATCAGCGATGATCGGTTTCTCATTCTCGAGCTCGGCTACGCCTTTCCTTTTATCCAGGGTTTAAGCCAGAGTTCGCCCATCCTCGATGAGGATGACAGGGCCGTGGAACGCGCCTGGAGTTTTCAGCGCTTCAGCCTTGGATTTAATCTCACCTGGTAAGGCAGTCCGTCTATGGGTCGTATCGAATTCAAAGGGATCTACAAAGCCTTCGGCAACAATCACGTGTTGCGCGGCGTCGATCTGGTGGTGGAATCCGGCTCGGTCTTTTTCATCATCGGCCAGTCCGGCGCCGGAAAAAGCGTTCTGGTCAAACATCTGATTGGTCTGATCCGCCCCGATGCCGGCCAGATCTTTCTGGATGACGTCGAAGTCACTCATCTCAAGGAAAAAGAGCTCTACCCGGTGCGAACGCGCTGCGCGATGGTGTTTCAAAACTCCACGCTCTTTGACTCCATGACCTTGCAGGAGAACGTCGCCCTCCCGATTCGTAAACACAAAGACGTCAGCATCGCCGAAGCCAACCAGCTCGCGCTCGAAAAACTCCGTCAAGTTGGCATGCAGCGCTACGCCGAGCGTTATCCGGCAGACTTTGGCGACGGCATGCGCAAAAAAGTCGCCATCGCACGCGCACTTACGCTCGATCCCGAATACGTCATCTTCGACGAACCCACGACCGGAATTGATCCTATTTCGGCCGCCATGGTCGACAAACTCATCCGGCACCTCTCGGATAACCTCGGCGTTACCAGCATCGTGATTTCCCACGATTTGCGAAGTATTTTTGGCATCGCCGATCGCATCGCAATGCTCTACAAAGGAGAACTGATCCTGGATGGGTCGCGCGAAGACTTCAAAAACAGCACCAATCCCATTATCCAGCAATTTATCCATGGCAACCCCGAAGGTCCTATGGAAGTCTAACAAAGCAATTTGTTGTGCGTTTCGTCGGTTGAAAATCTCCCCTGTCAGGGTAACAATGCCGCCGCAACTTTTCGGTTTTTTGCATACAGCCCGTTCTTTTTATTATTACCCTTTGGAAAATCCACGATCATGCAGAAGAAAGAAACAGCCATCGAAGTCAAGGTC
>JBEBUW010000079.1:0-20889 GCA_040393065.1 Lujinxingia vulgaris
ATGTGTGGTCGCCTGCAACGGCTCTGGATGGCGCGGCGAGCGATGGAAGAACGGTTTGCGTGGATTTCGGGCAGATAGGTTGAGCCCGGCTCTCGTCTCTGAGACGGGGGCCGGGCTTTTGTTTGCGCGGCCGGAGGCGCAAAATCAGAGAAGCGTCATCCATGCGCAGTCGATGCCGTCGAGGGCCATGTGGATGAGAAGCCCGACGCCTATAAGGCGTGTGCGTGGGTGTGCGGCGAGTGCGAAGTAAAAGAGGATGGGCGGCCAGGTGTGCAGCGGATGGTGGCCAATAGAGCAGCGGTCGGGAACGTAAATCGGATCGGAAAGCAGGTGGTCCAGGTCGACAAGCATCGTGGCGACCATGATGAGCCAGGCGCGTTTCCAGGGCGTTTGCCAGGCTCTGGGCCAGCCCAGACGCGCGATGAGGCCGGGGACGGCGAAGTGCAAAACGATGTGGAAGACTGCTCGAAACATGGGGGGGAGGCAGGTAAACGGATGAACGGATGAATGGACGCCAGCAGCACGTGCGCGAGCTTCGGAGCTTCTTGTTAGCGGGTTCCAGCAACGCAGTCGAGTCGCGCACGCAACGAATTGGCTTGCCGGCTGTTTGTCAGAACTTGGCTGTTTGTCAGAACATGGATGCGTGAGCAAAACTGAAAGGGATCGCTAGCAGCTCTGGTGAATAAGCCCATAAAAACAACGCGAGCAAATATGCAAAAGTCTCAGCCCGATAACTTTTTTTCGATCCGTTTTAGCACGCCTCGCCTTCTGGTGAGCCCGGGAGCGCCGATGGAAACTCCGTTGATTACACGGCTGGCCAACGAAGCGGAGCTGTTGGAGGAAGCGCTCGAAGACTGGCCGGAAATTGCAAAACTCCAAGAGATCGACGGCGCTATTTTGCCCTCGGATGCGTGCCCGGAATCTGATTGGCCCCCGCACATTGCCATCGCCACCACCGAGCAACTCGCCAAATCCGCCACTCGCCGACACTTCTTGACCCGGATCTATGCCTTTGCCGAACTGCGCGAACTGAAAAAACATCTGTCACGCCGGGCGCTGGCGGATTTTCAACGCCGCCACAAGCATGTGTTGCTGGCCTATGACCAGAACAAAATGCGTGCGCTTGGTTCCATCGCAGCCGGACCCCGGTCGATTGCGGTAGAGGCAGCCTATGAAAAATATGCCGGATTGTTTTGGGAAGCGCTCAGCCAACAGCCCACGCATGAAGCGTGGGCAAACAGCGCGGAGCATATGTTCGGGCATTTTAAGGCGTTGCTCCCGGCGCCCGAGAAGACAGAGTTTCTGGCAGCGCTTGCGCAGTACCGCGCAAGCGTGCTGCCGCTTACGGCTCTGCTTGAAACGATCCGGCTCTGGTGCGTGCGCTATGACTATCGCTATTTCGCCGATCAGACCTTGCTGGAGCCGTATCCGCGCGGGCTTGAGGAGCTTGCGACAGACCGAAGTTAACGAGCCTGTTAATCAGGGGCTGCTGTAGGTGCCAGCACGCCACTGGTATTGGCTGGTTGCGGTAAGACTTGAGCCGCCAGAGATACTTGAGTAGTTGCCTTCGGCTTTGTTTGCGTAACCTCCGGCAATACTTGTGTATTGGGCGGTCGCTTTATTGTTGGAGCCTCCCGCGATGCTCGAATAAGTGCCCTCTGCTTTGTTGCTGGTACCTCCCAAAATGCTTGATCCTGAACCGAGTGCGGAATTTTCCTGACCTCCCGTAACGCTCGAGTAATTGCCGTTCGCGATGTTCGTGTAGCCTCCCGAAACGCTTGCGTACAGGCCCTCGGCTGTGTTGCTGGTACCTCCCGAAACGCTTGAGTAGTCGCCGGTTGCAGTGTTGTGGGAGCCTCCCGAAACACTGGAATAGAGACCCGAGGCAGTATTTGAGCTGCCACCCGAAACTACGGCTTGAGAGTTGGTTGCTTTGTTGAGACGACCTGCCAGGACGACTGAATTTGTTCCGCTCGCTTCATTGTCTCTGCCGCCAATAGCCGAAGCACCGGCACCGGAGATTGTGTTGCTGTTCCCGGAAACAATGCCACCGTACGAGGTGTAGGTGTGGCCATTGCCAAGGATCAGGTTGTGCGAGCCGGTTTTGTTCTCGGCCGCGCCGCTGTCGTAGCCGATGACGAGATTGCCCAGACCGTTCGGTGTGCTGGTGGTTGAGCCGCTGCCGCTCTGGACGTGAAGGTTCACCGCGCGGAAAACGACGGCCTTTTTGCCGTGGATGGTGTTCACAGACATCGGCGCTGTTTTTTCCTCGAGCGCGAGGACTTTTCCTGCCTGGTCTGCGACCTGGTTTTGCAAGGTCGTGAGGGCGGCTGCGCTGGCCTTTTCATCCAGAGCGGTTTGGAGTGCGATGACGTCGGTTTTGTCGGCTTTGCTGCTCAGCGCAGTTTGCAGCGCGGTTTGGAGTGCGGTGACGTCGGCTGCATTTGCCTTGTCGGCCAGCGCGGTTTGGAGTGCGGTGACGTCGGCCGTGTTTGCCTTTTCATCCAGCGCGGTTTGGAGGGCGAGTACCTGGTTTTGCAGGTCACTGAGCTGCGAGAGGATTTCGTCGAGCCCGGCTGTGTTGTTGCCAAGTTCGGAGGGTGATTTGCCTTGAATGGTCTGGGCGTCGCCGGCGCGCAGTGCGTAGGGCATCGAGCCGACAGCAGTGCGCGGCGCGAGCGTTTCATCGCCGACGGTGACTTCAAGCCAGCGCTCGTCTCCATTGAAAACGTTCGGGTCCAGCGGGGAGCTTTCGCCAAGAATCGCCGTAAATCGACCGTCGACGACATCGATCGTGGTAGCCGGTTGCTCCCACACTGTGGTTCCGCCGGTTTCGCTATCAAAGAGCTTGAAAGAAACTTCGACCGGGGCGTTGACCGCGTCGGCATTGCGCGTCAAATGACCGTGGTAGGTCATGGTGCCCGGCACCTGAGCAAGAGCCATCGATGAAACCAAAAAGCACAACATCAGCGTGATCAAAGCAGCGTGTAATTTCATGGGATAACCTCGTGTCGTGGATTCAAATCAATAAACTTGCATCTACTTCAGGCTTTTCGTTGTTTAAGGCGCGGTGGTCAGTCGGTAGCTTTCTCCCTGCAGCTCGACGGGTTCAGGCCCCGCGCTGAGCGTGCCCGAGAGCGTGTAGGTATCGCCCATCGAGAAACCGCCCGAAGGCACAAGCTGGCCGCGTAAGCGATAGCCCTCGGGCACGTCGCTGCCGTTCTCCACATCCTGTTGACCGCCACCATCCGGCTGCTCGCCGACATCTGGATCGGTCGCATCAGAAATATCGGTTTCATGGTCCCCCTGATGGTTGGTGCTCGACTCGGTACAGGCCCCGAATGTGGCCAGGAAAATGAGCAGGATCATTGCCTGCAAGCCTCTATTTCGTAACCAGTTTTTTTGCATCCAATCCCTCCTTTCCAGAGTTTGTAATTCTGAATGAATGTTGGAATCCCTGCGTTTGCGACAGCGGCAAGTCGCCGTCATCGAAAATCGCAAAGATTGCTGGAGCGCGTAGTGGTCTCAGACCCTGTGATGTACCCGACAAAATTTAAAAGTGCTTTCCGTGGCATCGCATAGTTCGTTCAGCGGTGCAATCAGAATTAAGCGGGGAGGGCGGTGGCGGCGGGGGAAATAGCTTTCGGATGTCCGAGTAGCAGTTCTGCGCGTGGGGAGATAGCTTTCGGATATCCGAGTAGCAGTTCTGCGCGTGGGGAGATAGCTTTCGGATATCCGAGTAGCAGTTTTGCGCGTGGGGAGATAGCTTTCGGATGTCCGAGTAGCAGTTCTGCGCGCGAAAAAGTCCTACTCGGATGCGTTCGACCAATAAATACGCCAGTTCGTGGGCGCGACGTCATGTCAATGGGTTAGAACGGACGCTGCACTATGCACGGATTTCGTCCGGTTTTACGGTGCGTTCGTCTGGGGCTTGGGTGGACGATTGGGTCAGGGGGCGTTGGTCCGGCGCGTGCGTGATTCAGGTCAGGCTTCTAGATGCAGGTTTTGGGCCTGCCATTCGGCGACGCCTTCCTTGAGGCGGCGAACGGAAAATCCGGCCCGGCGCAGGCGTTGTGTGCCCTGGATGGCGTTGACGCAAAACGGGCCTCGACAGTAGGCGATGACGGGTTTGTCGCGGGGGATTTCGTCGATGCGCTTATCGAGCTCGTGAAAGGGCAGGGAGCGGGCGCCGGGTAAGTGGCCGGCGGCAAATTCTTCGGCCGGGCGAAGATCGACGAGCACAATCTGGCCGCTGGCGATGTCGCTCAGAGTGTCGCTGGCGATGAGGCTTGGAATCGCGTCGGGTTCCTGGGCGTGTTCAAGCATGAGCGCGCGAATATCCGGGTGAATCGCCAGGCCCATGTCGCGCAGCGCAAGCCACAGCGCGACGGCGGCCGGACCGCTGGGGCGGTAAAAAACCTGTTTGCCCTCTTTGCGTGAGATGACCAGGTGAGCCTCGCGAAGCACTTTTAAATGTGCGCTGGTGTTGGCCAGAGTTTGCCCGATTGCGTTGGCCAATTCATCGACCGCATGCTCGCGCTGGCAGATGAGATTCATGATTCGCAGGCGGTGCGCATGGGCGAGCGCCTGACCGATGCGGCCGAATGAATCGTAAAGTAAGGAGGGAAGTTCTTCGATGGCCATAGCGATGGACTCCGGGGAAACGCCTGGGTGAAAAGGGAGAATTTGCCGGTCAGATGGCCCGTGCAATGTACGGAGCGCCACACAATCAAGCAAGTGTTGAAGTGTTTTGGAGCCGCGGTGAATAAATACGCGCCTCGGCGGGTTAGCGTACGGATACAGTCAAAGGGTTATTTGATTGTTGTAAGGGTGTGTGTCGAAAATGAGTGTCGTAAAACAGGAGGAAGGATGCCGGTACAAAGCATGGAAGCGTATCAGCCGTTCAGTCGGGCTTTGTTTCGAATGATGTTGAGCGGGATTTTTATCGTCGCTGGTTGTAGCCATCTGGTAGATCCGAGCAAAACAGCCGGGCGTCTGGAAGCCGCGCCGATGGGCTGGCTTGCGACGTGGATGGCGCCTGCAGAGACGCTGGTGGTGCTTTCCGGGGTGGCGCTTGTGGTCGGCGGCCTGGCGCTGCTGGCGGGATTTCAAACCAGATTTGCCGCTCTGGGATTGCTGGCGCTGATCATTCCGATCACGTTGACGGTTCAGATAAGCCCGGCGTCGCTGGGGCCATTGTTTAAAAACATCGGTCTGGCGGGCGGTCTGATTTATTTCATCACACATGGCACGGACGCATTGAGTTGGGACAGTGCGCGCGCTGCAAAAAAGCGGGCAAATCCATGAATCATTGTACCGGTTTTCGAGGAGTTATTATGAAGAATCGTTGTTCTGTTTTCGCTGTTCTGCTTCTGGCGTTGGGCAGCTTTCTGGCTGCCTGCGGTACATCTGCGCCCCTGGTTTTGGACGCGTCTGCAACCGAAACGCAGGCCCATGCACGGTCGGTGGACGCCTCGGAAGGCGTGCCGGTGGCGATGGGTGTGCAGTCGGCGGCCCATGTACAGGTAGCGCTTTTGAGTGCTGAACAGATGCTGGATGGCGAGGGGTTGCAGGCGAGCGAAGCGGCGATTGTTGTGTGTGGGCCGGGGATTTCTGCGCTGCAAAAGGGCAGCGATTTGGCCGCTGCGATCAAGCACGCACACGCGCGCGGCGTGCGCGTGGTGGCCTGCAATATTTCCCTGACAAGGATGGATGTTTCCGCCGACACCTTGCTGGAGGAAGTGGAGGTCGTCGAGAACGCATTTACGGAGTTATTGCGGCTGCAAACGCTGGGCTATTACAGCATTGTGATGTAGGCAGGCGGCGCCGGGGCCGGCGTCCGCAGATGAAAAAGCGGCTACTCAGGTAGCCGCTTTTTTGTTGGAGGTCAGGGGGTGGGTGGATGAGGGTGGGCAGGTCGAGCGGGAGGTTCGTGATGATGGACGATGGTAGTTGGGAGGTTCGTGATGATGGACGATGGCAGTTGGGAGGTTCGTGACGTCATTCCCGTCGGCTGACGCCGAGGGCTAAAACGACCGACGGCGCTCCGCTCAGGCTGACGCCTGGCTGCGCGGGTTGGGGGCGATGTGAAGTTCAAGAAAACAAAAAGCCCGTTATCTTGGGGAAGATAACGGGCTTTTTGAAAGTCGGGGCGAGAGGATTTGAACCTCCGACCCCTTGCTCCCGAAGCAAGTGCGCTACCAGGCTGCGCTACGCCCCGACAGGCGTTTGCGGGGTTTTGCGATGGTGAAAAATCGCGGCCCCGCAGGGTGAGGATGTGTATAGGGCGGAAAGTTCGGGTTGTCAATCGTTTTTTGTACGATCGTTTCTGGGAGTCGGCGGCGGGCGGTAGGCGGGGTGCATGGCGCGAGAGGGGGTGACGTCGAAATTGAGCAGGGTGCACTCGAGGCGGCCGTTGTAGAGCTTGTAGAATTTGGTGGCGCGGATTCCGATGTGGCGGCCGAGTTCTTTGGAGCCGGTGAGGACGGAGGCTTTCCAGCCGTCGAAGTGGTGGAGCAGGGCGTCGCCGAGGCGTTTGTGGAGGGTTTCGACGCCGGCCTGGCGGCCGAGGCGTTCGCCGTAGGGCGGGTTGACGACGAGCAGGCCGGCGGGAGAGTTCTGGGGCGGTTCGGCTTCGGTGATGTTGCGGACTTCGAGGAAGATGTATTTCTGCAGGCCGGCGGCCTGGACGTTGGTGCGGGCGGCGCGGATGGCTGCGCCTTCGCGGTCGTAGCCGGCGATGGAGGGCACCAGGTTGGGCAGATTTTTGAGGCCGGCGGCGCGGCGTGTTTCGGCTTCTTCGACGAGTTGTTGCCAGAGGGTGTCGTCGTGATGGAGCCATTTGAGGAATCCGAAGTTGGTTCGGAGCAGGCCGGGGGCGATGTCGGCGGCCATGAGGGCGCCTTCGATGAGCAGGGTGCCGGAGCCGCACATGGGATCGAGCAGGGCGGTTTTCTCGCCGTTTTCGCGGGCTTCGGCGAGGATTTTGGGCCAGCCGGCGCGGATGAGGACGGCGGCGGCGACGTTTTCTTTTAAGGGCGCTTCGACGGTTTTTTCGCGGTAGGCGCGGCGGTGCAGGCTGTCGCCGGAGAGGTCGAGGCTGATGGTGGCTTCGTCGCGCATGACGTGGACATTGATGTGAATGTCGGGCGTTTTGACGTCGACGGAGGGGCGGCGGCCAAAGCGGTCGCGGAACTGGTCGACGACGGCGTCTTTGACTTTGAGGGCGCCGTACTGCGTGTGGTTGACGCGCGAATTCACGGAATGGAATGTGACGGCAAGTGTGGAGTCGACGTCCATGTGCTCATGCCAGGGGATGGTCTGGACGCCGTCGTAGAGGGCTTCGGGCGTGGGTGCGTAAAAGCTGTGCAGGGGCAAAAGTACGGAGTTTGCAAGGCGCGACCACAGGCAGGCGCGGTAGCCGAGCTCGAGCGGGCCGCTGAAAAATACGCCGGCGACGGATTGGCGTACGTTTTCGCCGCCCAGAGCTTCGAGTTCTTCGGCCAGGAGTTGTTCCATATGGCGCGGGACGGTGGCGAAAAAGGTGTGGAAGGTGCTCATAAGTTTCTCAAAAGTATAAAAAAGAGTCGGTTCTAAGGGGCAGCAGCAGTTGCACCGTGCTTTGACAGCCGGGATAACACGAATATACTCCGGCGCGCATCATTCTATCGCGATTGTTGCGGATTAGGATTGGATCATATTCTTAGATTACGCCAGACAGCCAAGGGAACTTTTCTTGATTACTTATAAAAACATCAGCACTCGCCGGATTGGCGGTGTCGTGCTGGAGATCAGCCTGGATAAACCCCGGGCAAAAAATGCGTTGACGTTGGCAATGTACACCGGGTTGAGCGAGATTTTGACGGCGGCTCAGTCGGACGTAACGGTTCGGGTGGTGGTGCTGCGCGGCAATGGCGGGAATTTCACCAGCGGCAACGATCTGACGGATTTCATGCAATCGCCGCCGGTGGAAGGCGAGGATAGTCCGGTGTTTCGGTTTTTGCGCACGCTGATTGCGTTTGAAAAGCCGATCATCGCGGCGGTGGATGGCTGGGCGATTGGTGTGGGCGCGACGATGCTGCTGCACTGCGACCTGGTGTACGCGGCGAGCAATGCGCGTTTTCAGTTGCCGTTTGTGAATCTGGCGGTGGTGCCGGAGGCGGCGTCGACGTTGTTGTTGCCGCGGTTGGTAGGGCAGGCGCGTGCGGCGGAGTTGCTGTATTTCGGAGATCCGTTCAGCGCTGAGGACGCGCATGAGATGGGGCTTGTCAATGCGTTGTTCGAGCCGGAGGCGCTGTTTGAGGAGGTTTCCAAGCGAGCGCTGCGGCTTGCGGACAAGGCACCGATTGCGCTGATTGAAACCAAGCGGTTGTTGCGGCGTAGAACCGCTGCCAGCACGCAGGAAGTGGAGGATGCGTTGGTGGCCGAGGGGCGTGTGTTTGTGGAACGGCTGGCATCTAAAGAGTTTGCCGAGGCGGTCGCAGCGTTTTTTGAGAAGCGTAAGCCTGATTTTGGCTGATGTGTGTGGCTGTCGGCTTGTTGTAAAGTTTTGGCTTTGAAAGAAGGGCGCTCACCGTGTTTTGGGGTGAGCGCCCTTTTTTGTGTTGGTGGGACTTTTTGAGAGCTTAATCGCTCGTTGAATGATTATTGGGTCTGGATCTGGCCGGAATCAGGCTGGTCCATGTTTTGATTGGTTTCATCGATTCCGGTGGGGCCGCCGCCGGTGGGATCGGTGGCGGAATCAGTACCGGGCATGGTGCTGCCAGGAGGTTGCGTTTCGGGCTGGGTGCCGCCGGGCATGGTGCTGTCAGGAGGTTGCGTTCCGGGCTGTGTGCCGCCAGGCATGGTGCTGTCACCGGGTTGTACTCCGGGCTGTGTTGTGCCGCCGGGCTGTGTTTCCATGCTGCCGCCGGGCATCATGGAGTCGTCCGACGGTTGTGTTTCGGGTGCATCAACTCCGGCAGGCCCGCCGCCGGTCGGCTCGGTGGAGGGATCAGAGGTTGTGGTGCCGCTGCCGCCGGTGGCATTGCTCGGATCACCGGGTCCGCCACCGGTTGGTTGCGTGGTCGGTGGGATGGGCTCGGAGCTGTCGAGTGTGCTGCCACTGTCGCGACAGGCGCCCACGGCCATCATCAGAACAAGTGCGGAGAAAATAGCGATCAGACGGTTGTAGGTTTGACGATTCATAGTTTTACCTCAAATACGGAACGCTGCATGTTGTTCAGCGTGAAACAGATAAGCGAAACGGCTGAATTGCAAATTTTGCGCGCAGGGATCTGGACTTCAAGGATGCTCGCCGGGGGTCATTTCTTGTTTGAGTTTTTCCAGACCGGATTCGATGCTGTCCTCGGCTTGCTGCGCACGATCTTGCAGATCTTCGGCTGCTCGTTTGGCATCGGCTTCGCCAGTCGCAGCTTGTTCAGAAGCGATGTCGCGCATTTCCCGCAGGCCTTCCTGGATTTTTTCGTTACTGTTGCGGAGTCGTTCGTCGACGCTCAATTCGCTGGAATCGGTAGCCGGAAGCTGCCCGGAGGGATCTTGCTGGGCCGGTCCACCGCCGGTTGGTTCGGTTGCGGAATCATCGGCCGGGGGAGTTTCAGGAGCTGTGGCCGGCTGATTTTCCGGGGAAGGTGCGGTCTCCGGGCCGCCGCCGGCTTCCGTGCCGGAGGATGGTTCCGCGCCGGATTCTTGTGCGCCGGAGGTTCCGGAGGGCTCAGTGGTTGGCTGCTGGCAGGCTGAGAGCGCCATCATCAACGCGGCTGCGCTGAGCAGTGCCAGCAAGCGGCGGATTATTGGGTTCATTGGCATGTTACCTCATGGAATGGACGCGATGCGTGGCCGAATCAAAGGCTCTGGTGCATCGTAACGAACATAGACGGACGGTATGCGTCGTGCGTACCCGCTAAGGAACATGAAATGACGCGTATCCGTGCGGCATCATCCAAAATGCCAGGTCCTACCCCACAGAAGTTAAACGCTTGCGGAAAGGTTGCGAGGGAAAGCGAGCAGGGTGCGGCAAATGCCCGAGAATTATGAAGAAAAACGCGCCTTTCGGCGCGTTTTGGAAAAGGGTTTGGTCTGGAAAAGTAGTAGCGGGAGAGCGATCAGGCTTCGCTTTTGAGTTTTTGAGCGGCCAGTTGGAGCATCCGGTCCACTTCGGCGCAGAACAGTGGATCGTTGGCCAGAGCGAGTTTGAGGGTATCGGTAATCTGGTGCTGTTCACTGGTGTTCAGCAGATTGTGAAAGTTTTCGTGAATGATGATGTCGATGATCTGCTGTCGTGCGTTGTTGGCATCGGCCGGGGTTTTGGCCGAGAGGACTTTTTGCGCGACCACCAGCAGGCTGTCTTCGATTTTTTTGATGGATTCGGGTGTAGAGGACCAGCTCAGGTCGAGCGGAGGCAGCTGGCTGTAGGCATTTGCGTTGGCGTTGTACGGCTTTTGGAAGCGATTGCTGGTCGCAGAGTTTTCAGGCGTGGGACTGTGTGTGACGCGGGCTGGCTTCTCCTTTGCGGTTTCGTCGGATGCTTCGTTTTCGGTGGGTGGGTGAGAAGAATTGGTGCGATTGATTTTCATGGATTGATGGTCCTTGAGAGATGGTAAGCGTGTACCGGTTTGCGAGCAGATCTAGCCTTGGAGCGTTGCCTCTTCGGAGGCCGGGGGAACGACAAGCGGCGCGGGAATTTCTTTGGGCTCGAGTCCGTCAAAGGTGGCCCGGAGGTTTTCGTAAAATTCGCGCCAGGGGCTGTCTTCGGGCAGGGTCGCGCCGATTTTCTCGAGTTCTTTCATCCCGCGCTGAAAGCGGCCGCCCAGCAAGCAGGCTTCGCAAAAATACAGCCGGGGAAGCGCGTCGTTGGGATAGCGGCGAATGATCCGAGAGAGAAACTGGATGGCATCGTTGGCGCGTCCGGCGGCGATCAAGATAGCGCCGTGCAGTGCGGGGGCGACGGAATTGCCCGGGCACAGTCTGGCAGCTTCGGAGCAGGCTGCAAGGGCTTCGTCAAAATGCCCGAAGCTGAGCAGAAGATATGCCTTTTTCAAGGCTTTTTGCGCATCGTTCAGGTTTGCATCATTCAAATCGCCTTCGTTGAAGCGGTCGATTTTGGCCTGTTTTTCTTGTGCGTTCATGAATTGGCTCCTGGATTAAGAAAAATTAGACGTGCATGTTGTTGATGGCAGCTTTGGCAGTGTCGTGGCGAACTTTCATAAGATTGGACATGGTAGAAAAGCGACGGTTATCGGATTGGGTCGCTTCCTGGAGCTGCATGTACTGGAGGTTGAAAACCTGGTTTTCGCGCTGCATGGCCCACATTTTGTCCATCTGATCGCCTGCGCCGCCCAGGTCGGGGCCAGAGCCGCGCAGTTCTTTCAAGCCACCGACGGCAGCCTGAATGAGTTGACCGCCGGGTACCAGCGGTGCGACGACAGAGGCGGCCGTCAGCGCACCGTCGGCGACGTTGCCCATAAGTTTTGAGAATTTGCCGGGCTCCGAAGCCTTGGGTTGCTGCGTGCCCATATCCTGAATGGAAGGTGCGCCACGTCCGATATTGCTGATGTTATTCATGGAGATCTCCAGGGTAGATGAAAACGGCCGGTGAAATTGTGAATGGGACAGGTGTGTTTCTTGACCGTTATTGTTTTCGTAAGAAGAGCCGGATTTGTTGCCTGTTATTTTCAATTATTTAAAAATAAATGGATCGCGATGATATTTTTGAGAGCACTTGCAGCGTCTTTGTTGGATGTTCTCCGGCTGGAAAGTGCTTTAATTCCTTTGGGTTACGAGGTCTGGTGTGTGGAATTTGATACAAAGGCAGCGTGTTTTGCCCCCGCTTCTTGCGTGTGCTGATTTTGATCGGCAGACGGCATTTTTATGATCACGGATCCATTTTTTAAGTCAGCAGCCTGCTTATGAGTTCTGTAGAAATTATCGTTGGACGCCGCTGGAGGGAGGATGTTCGTCTGTTAAGCGAGCTTCGCGTGTATCGTCCTCTGGATATGGACGTGAATCTCACGGAGATTCGCGACATTATCGATATTGTGATTGATGGAAAAAATATCACATCCAGCATCGCCGAAGAGAGTATTTTTGGCGTGTTCGGGGAGCTGCTGGCGGCGATTTTCGCGCTGGTCGAAGGGCACAATCAAAAGGCGATCATCGAGTTTCAGTGCGAGCCGTGGGAGCTGGTGCTGGTTCCGAGCGGGGAGGAATTGCTCGTGTCGTTGTACAGTGTGGACCGGCATCACCGGGTGGTTGCCGACAATCTTCGGATCTGCGCACGCACCTTTGTGGAAGCGGTCACCGACGCCGCCGAGACGATGCTGGGCGATTTGTTTCGGATTTCGGAGCGTTTTTCGAGCGACGGCCTGGTTCGCCGGTTTAGCTCGCAACTGGCGCGCCTGCGGGGCCATCGCGGCGCTCTGTTCGCAGCCCCGACCGGCAAGGATACGTGCAAGCACAAAGAACGCGCTGCGGGCACGTCCAACGCGAGCGGCCTGACGCTGAGCTATAAATTCGATGGCGGCGAGCGTTATTTGCAGGAGTATTGTGGCGAGCATGCGTTTGATTTGCATGCGTTGCTGTTTGCCGGGCGAATCGAAGCCGAGGCCGATGGGAAAACCGTCACGCTGGCGGCGCAATACCCCTATCTATGCATGCTCGCCTTGTTGGAGCGCGCGCGTGAGCTGCTGAATTATCGAGAGATTCGCGAGGATGTTTTCGATTGCGTAGAAGCCATGCCCTACGGCTATTTTGATGTGTACGGACGTGGCAATAGCTGGAGCGTGCACATCGAAGGGGAGGGCCATGGCGAAGGAGCGCTGAATTACGACGTGCGGCCGGATGAGTGCATCGACAGCTTGCTGACGCTTGGTGAGTTGTTTGTGAAGGATTTGTTGAGCGTGAATCCGCATCTCGAGCTCAACCAGCGCTTTGTTGATCTGGACGAAGAAGTGCGCGGCCTGCGCAGCTGGCAGCAGGACATGCTGGGGAAAAACCAGTATCTGGAAAAACCTGAGGAGTATTTGCGCACGCTGGGCCATCTGGAGCCGGTGGCGCGCGGCCCGGTGGAGCAAGCGCATTTTCCGTGGCCGCTGGAGCAAACCCGCGCGCTATTTCCGCAGGTGGACTGGCAGTATGAAGCAGCCCAGATCGTGTTTGAGGATGTCCTGGCGGTCGAGGACAGGTTGCTGGTGCCAGAGCGCGAGGGCCTGACCTGCGTGGAGCGCTCCAGCGGGCACACGCGCTGGCATCATGCGTGGTCGGAAGTCCTGGACAACTCGGTGCGCTTTGCGCTGGCGGGAGAAATCGCCGTCCTTGCAGAAAACCGCCACGGCCTGGGCTTGCTGGACTCTCACAGCGGGCAACAGATTGCGTTCAACGCACAGCAAAAGCGCTGGGCGGGGCTTCTGGGCGCCGAGCATTTTGCGCAGGAAGAACTTCTCGTGCTGGCGGATTTGAGCGGACGCGTGGCAGGAATTTCCAGCCAGGATGCCGAAGTACGCTGGGAGCAGACGGTGGGCATGGGGCGCTACTGCGGGTTTGCCGTGTCCGGTCCGCTGGTCAGCGTGCTCTCGACGGAAGGCGCGATTACCACGCTGAATCCGTTGAATGGCGAAGTCTTGTGGAAGGTTCGGTCGGGCGGGCTGCCGGATGTGCCGCTGCAGTTTCATCAGGGACGCCTGTACGCGTTTGCGCACGACATGCAGCACCGAACGATGACGGTGCATGCGTTTTTCCCGTTCACCGGCCGCACGGTCTGGCAATTGCGTGTACCGGGCATGGTGGTCGGCGAGCCGAGTTTTATGGATCGGTGGATGGTGCTGCCGATGGAACGCTCCGGGCAGATGATGCTGATCGGCGTGGACATCGAAGCCGCAATCCCGCGCGTGGACTGGGTGGTTGAGCTTTCGAGCGCCGGACTTTATCAACCCACGCGCGTGGAACCGGTCTGGATCGACGGTGAGCTGCACGGGCTGGTCAAGACGGATCGTGCGGAGTTGACTTGTTTCCGTTTGCTGGATGGCCAGATCCGCTGGCAGGTGATGCCGTCACGCGACATGTTGCTTTTGTATGGCAACCTGCCGCTCGTGTTGATCGATGATTTTGTCTTGATGGCCGATGAGAAACTCGCGCTGCGCAGGCTCGACGACGGAGAGGAAACCCACCGCTTTTACACCGTGGACGGCGCCGAATTTATCAGCGCGGCAGGCAAGCTGTCGCTTGTGATCGGCGAAACCGGCAATCAGGGCGACGAGCTGGATCGCCTGACCGGCATTGGGATGACGAACTTCCTGGGACTGGTTTCGTGAGCGCCTGACCGCGCCGCAGGCTTTGACGTCGTGGGCGGAGACACTACGTTTCTTGTGGCACGACAGATCCTGTCCGGGTTTCAGGACTGGTTCTGAAGTGCTCTCACAAATCCGTTGCCTTCTTCCAAAAGTTGTCTTCTTCCAAAACAAGATCACGCCATGCCTTCTAAGCGCAAGCAAACCTCCCGTGAGTCGAACCCTCCTGGCTCACCGGACCACAGAGCCGATACCAATCGCCCCTGGCCGCCTCCGAAACATCCGTGGCTGATGCGCATGCAGTGGTACAGTGTTCTGTTCGCGCACTGGCCGGTTGAGGCCAGACTTCTCGAACCCTATTTGCTGCCGGGGCTGGAGCTGGATTTGTGGGAAGGCCAGGCATGGCTCAGCATCGTGCCGTTCGGCATGAAAGGCGTGAGCCTGCGCGGGTTTCCTTCCGTGCCCTCGCTCAGTTCGTTTCTGGAATGCAATGTGCGCACCTATGTTGTTGCCGATGGCAAACCCGGCGCGCTGTTTCTTAGCATCGAAGCCAACAGCAAACTCGCTGTGCGCGCCGCGCGCTGGGGTGCCGGCCTGCCGTATTGTGATGCCGACATGCGCCTGAAACAGATGCGCGATGGCACCGTGTTTTATCAAAGCACCCGAACGCATACCGACCAGCCCCCGGGCGAATTCATCGCACTGTACCGTCCTGAAGGCGAGGTTTTCTACGCAGAACCGGGAAGTTTCGACTACTGGCTGTGCGAGCGCTATTGCCTCTACACCTATCATTTCAACAAGACTCTGCGCGGCGAAATCAATCACCCCAACTGGCCGCTGCAAAAAACCACCTGCGAAATCAAGGTCAATACCCTGACCCACGGCTTTGGATTTTCGCTGGATGCACAACCCGCGCACGTGCACTTTTCCCCGCATATTCATGCCCACGCCTGGATGTTTGAACCCATCACACAAAAGGCCCCGACCCATGATGTTGAGCCGGGGCCGAGCGCGGACGATGCCTTTCAACAACCGAGTATGTAAGGCAAATGCAATCGCTCACAATTCGTTCAAACCAAGCTCTTCCAGATACGATTCATCGCCCGGTTTGTTGAGCCGCCAGTATGGCAGCCGCGTGGTTTTGTGCAGACGCATCTTCGTGCCGTCGGAATGCTCCCAGCCAAGCAGACGGCGCGGATGCTTGTCTTCGATATCGTAAACAACCTCCACATCCTGATAACGCACCGTAAAACGCACGACCTTTTGTCCGTCGATTTCGGTGAATTCGCGCGCAATCGTCGCCGACACCGCGCTGGCCGGAATATGCTTCACCCGGTGGTGCCACAACGTCGGCACCAGCTCCCCGGCCCAGTCCTTGCCGCCGGCAAACTTCCCGTCCAACTCGCGAAGCTGAATCGGCAGCGCATCTTCAAACAACGTCCCCTCCCCATACGCAACCATCCTGTCCTCATCGCCCTCGCCGTCAAAATACGAGTGCAACTGATGCAGCGCACGCGTTGGCCCCGGCCAGAATCCCTGAAAGACATGCCCGCACCATTCCTGCACGCTCAGCGTACTTTTGACCGGCGAAAACCGCTCACGCCCCCAGTTATCGACCGGCGCAAAAGTACTCGTCATCACCGTGTACGGATAAATTCCTGTTGAGAACCGCAGCGTGTGGTTGAGCTTCATCACATCCACCCGATCACTGCCCTGTGCGCGGTCGTCCTTGATCCAGGTCCGGCGATTCAACGGCTCCGTCACGTAAATCAACACGCCCGTCGCTTCCCGCACCTCGCCGTAGCGCGCCACCTGGCCGCGATAACTCGAAAGCTCCGCGTTGCCGTCGCCCCAGTGCGACCAGAAGGCCGGACTCACATTGTGCACCGGCGTCAGCGCCAGCTCCGCATACTGCCCAAAGCCCCCCACCTCCTCGCCAGTTTCCGCCATCGACGCCGAACAAGACGTCAGACTCAAGGCCAGCCCCACCACCGCTTTGCGCCAGAAATGCACACTTTTCGAAATCGTTTTGCTCATCTTATCGATCCTTCACCTGGCCCTGCGCCAGAACAACGCGTCGATACAGCGCGAGCAAAAGCGCCAGCGCCTCCCGCGCCTCATTTTTGATGTCCGTAGAATAGTGCCCGCGCACATCTTTATATTCTTCGGCGATTTCCATCACGAAACGAAAGTGCTGCCGCGCGGTTTCGTCGTCAAAGTCCTTTTCCTGAAGCCCGTTCAGCGCCTGGGCCGCGTTCAACAAAACTTCCAACATGCGCGCGCTGGTATCGCCCCAGTAAACGTGCTCCACGGCGGCCTGGATTTTCTCGGATACTTTGCTCAAAATTTCACCTGTCTGGGAAAGATATCTGGTTAACAAAAGGATAAAAAACATGACGAATTCGCCCACAACGGCGCACGTTACCAACTTCTGGGCCGCGATGCAGGCACATTATGCAACACGCGTGATCGATAAATCGAATGCGGCCGAAATGCGTCTGGCCGCCGCGTTTCTAGAACGCATCCATGTGCTCGATGCCGCAAGTTTTATGGAGCGATTCACAACCATCATCGGGCGGCGGATCTACGCGCCCTTTACGCCCGGCATCGCCACGCCGCGTCACAGCCTCTGGAGTCAGATCGTTGTTTGTACGCACGAGCATCAGCATGTCGAACAACACGACCGCGAAGGCAAAATCCGTTTTTCAAGCCGATATTTGCTCAGTCCAGCCGCCCGCGCCGCCTACGAAGCCGAGGCCTACTGTTGCAACCTGGAACTGCATTACTGGCACACCGGAGAAATCCCCGATACCCGCGAACTGGCCGACCGCCTTACGCATTACGGCGTGCGTAAGCGTGATATCGAAGCCGCACACCAGACGCTTTCGCAGGCGGCCCGCAAGATCCAGGACGGCCAGTCCATCACCCTGGCTGCACAACGCGCCATCGACTGGCTGCAACAAAACGCGCCAGAACTCCAGCACCGGCCAGATTCTCACGCGCTGTAAACCGCCGGGCGTTTCAACAAGTCTTGACACACCTGAAAATCTATCCTTAGCTACTTTGCATGCTTCTAATGGTGAAGAAGGACCGTTTCCGCGGCCACCCTTGTCGTCTCCCATGTTGTCCGAAGCCTTTGACTGGATGTTCTCATGCGAGAAAAACTGCGCAGCATCGCGCGCCCACAAAGGAGACAATGATGCAATCGATGAATCACCTTTCCACCCAGGCCATGATCGGAGTTTCCCACGAGCTCCTGACCACCAACCGCGCCGAACTCGAAGCCATCCCCGCCTTGCGGTTTTCGCTGGGGAACGTCGAGGAGGCCCACAACCGGCTCGTAAGCCTCTTCAAAACCACCGGCCAGAGCAAACTGGAAGCCCGGCAGCTCACCACCTCGCTCGGGCAGGCCGACGCGCGCCACGACCGCAAAGCGCGCGGCATCCACGGCGCGCTCACCGCCTGGAGTGAGCTGACCGACGACGAAGAACACGCCCGGCAAATCCTCCGTCTGCGCGATGAAATCTTTCCTATCGGCCTCACCGTCACCCAGCGCTCCTACCGCGAACAGGCCGGGGCCGCCCTCCAGGCCCGGCAGCTCCTCGACCAGACCACCCGCGAAACGCTCGCGAGCTGTTATTTCGCCCCCAAAACCCTGCTCATGGAAATCATCGACTGGCTCGATACCGCCCAGAATATCGGTGAAATGCAGGCCGAGCGCGCCCGCCTGCTCGGCGACACCGATGCCGACGCCGTTTCCCAGGCCAACCTGCGCGACGCACGTTTTGACTGGATCCGCGCCATGAATTACCTGCTCGGCGGCTTCGATTTCGTCAACATGGACGCCGATACCCGCCGCCGCTTGCTCGCCGATTTGCGCGACGCCCAGCAACGCGCCCGCAAATCCGACGGAGCCTCCCGGGCCGAGGCCGCCCCGGAACTCGAATCCACCGAAGAGCCCGAGCAGACCTCCCTGTAATTCCAGAATCCATGCCCGGAAGCGGTCGCGTCGGCCGCTCGTGTAGAAAAATCAACGCCCTGTACGGTTTCGACCGCCAGGGCGTTGCGTTTTTTTACATTTTCGAAGGCCTGGCCTCCCCCGAAACACAAAAAAAGTAAATTTTCGAAGGCCCGGCCCCCCAAAATTTACTTTTTTTTAATTTTCAGGGTTCGGCACCTTCGAAAATTTACTTTTTCGGACTTTTTTGGGGTTCGGCACCTTCGGAAATTTACTTTTTCGATCTCGTTCAGGGTTCGGTGTCTTCGGAAATTTACTTTTTCGGACTTTTTGAGGGTTCGGCGCCTTCGCAGAATTACTTTTTCGGACTTTTTGAGGGTTCGACGCCTTCGGAAATTTACTTTTTCGGACTTTTTTGGGGTTCGACGCCTTCGCAGAATTATTTGCGTGCACGCATCCATCGGAGCCGACCGCCTCGCGCACACGAAAACGCAGTGCGGAGGCGGAATGTGGGGGCTCTGGCGAGTGATTCGTCGGAGAAGGTGCACAGACCAGATGTTCCACGCACCGGTTGCTGACGTGTCCGGTGTGATCGCAGCGGTCACCGAGGGGTTTGAGTTTCAGGCATTTGCCGGGTGTCTCGGTAGAGATCGCGTCGCAGACCGTAGGCGCATTGCGTCGGGAACAGGCAGGGGGCGTTGCCAGAGATGCCCGATTAGGTAGAGGCTGCGTGGTCTTTATGAGTGCTGCAAGCGGCTTTCGCACGGGCTGAAACTAGCTCCGCACGCGCTCCGCTTTGACAATCTTGCCGTCCTCAAATTCGACTCTAATCAGCACAAACCCTCCCCCATGGCATCCCAGCTGGCACGAACCTACGGAGAGAAGGTCATAGGTTGTTTTGCTTTCTATAGGCCGATTGAACATTTCTTCATAATCAATACGACTCATCCCGGGAAGTATTTTGGTCAGGCTTGCTCCCATCGCACACCGCTCGTAGTCATCCTCCGCAGCGTTCCAGGCTTCGAGATCAAAAGGTTTGTTCCAGCAGCCGGCCAGCAGTGTAAGAGTCAGTGCAAATACAAATAATAATGTTCGTTTGCTCATCAGTTCGCTCCGATTGGGTAGAGGCTGCGTGGTCCTTCCTCACGCCAGGCTTCGAATTCACATTCTCGGAATTAAGTCCATTTTCTACAATCCACTCTGCACCATAGATGCCACGATCCGATACCCTGCACAGCCAATGCTAACTACGATACTGCGATGCTTTGACAACCTTCCCATTCTCAAACTCGACTTTAATAAACACAATCCCTCCCCCATGGCATCCTAGCCAGCACGCACCTACATAGATAAGTTCATATGGTACTTTGCTCTCCGGATCCCGATTAAACATCTCGCCATAGTCGACACGGCTCATCCCTGGGAGTTTTTTGCGCAAACTTGCTCCCATCGAACAACGCTCGTAGTCACCTTTCGGATAGTCATTCTCCGCAGCATTCCAGGCTTCCAGATCAAAAGGTTTGTTCCAGCAGCCGACCAGCAGCGTAAGAATCAGTGCAAATAGAAATAATAAAGTTTGTTTAGGCATCAATTGGCTCCGATTGGGTAGAGGCTGCACGGCCCCACGCTAACTACGATACTGCTCAGCTTTGACAACTTTACCGTCCTTAATTTCGACTTTTATAAACACAATCCCTCCCCCGTGGCATCCCAACTTGCACGCCCCTACATCGATAAAGTCTTTTGACGATTTGCTCTCCAGGTTCTGACCGAACGTTTTATTATATTCCTCAACGCTCATCCCCGGGAGTTTTTTGAGCAAACTGACTCCCATCGCACACCTCTTGTAGTTAGCGGTCTCATAGTCCTCATCCTCCGTAGCGTTCCAGGCTTCGGGATCAAAAGGTTTATTCCAGCAGCCGGCCAGCAGTGTAAAAGCCAGGGCAAATACAAATAATAAGGTTTGTTTACGCATCAATTTGCTCCGATTGGGTAGAGGCTGCGTGGTCTTTGTCCGTGCTACAAACGGGCGCCGCCCTGGCTGATGTTAGCTCTTGGAACGTACCGCTTTCACGATAATATCGTTCTCATAATAGACGTCGATAAATATGATCCCACCACCGTGACAACCCAGCCAACACGCACCTACATAAAGCCCTTTATCGACTTGCTCATTACCGGGTATGGGACCAAACATCTCTCCGTATTCCGCTCGACTCTTGCCAACCAGTATATCGAGCAGGTTTGTGACCATCGCACACCTCGTATAGTCATCCTCCGCAGCGTTCCAGGCTTCGGGATCAAAAGGTTTATTCCAGCAGCCGGCCAGCAGTGTAAAAGTCAGGGCAAATACAAATAATAAGGTTTGTTTACGCATCAATTTGCTCCGATTCGTGTCATCCTTACCGGTTCATAGAGTTTTCAAAAAACGCGTCGGAAAAGAGTACGTTGGCTCGCTAGAATATGGGTTGAGTGCTGCTGCCATCGCCATCAATGTAGTTACTGGAACAATGGTTAGGGCCTATCGTCGAAGGGGAGATTGCGTCAACAAAAAAGTCGCGGCGGCCGCCGCGGCGGGGGCCGCCGCCCGGGTTTGGGGGTGGGGGTAAGGGGGGGGTTTTTTTTTGAGTTTTTTAAAAAAAAGGGGGG
>JBEBUW010000080.1:0-20368 GCA_040393065.1 Lujinxingia vulgaris
CACTCGACTCCCCCGATTCGCCCAATTCTGGCCAATCCGCGGCACTCGACTCCCCAAATTCTCTCCCCACCCACGCAACAACCCCCAAGAAACAAAAAGGGCTGCCCAAGCAGCCCGGGGCGCGCACGCGCCTCCAACCCAACGCTTGCGGCGAGTCATAAATCGAGGAGCGCGAAGCCGGAATGCCGAGGGATAGGCCTTATGGGCCGTCCCGAGCGGTTCCGGCAAAGCGATCGTCGATGTAGGACCGCCGCCCTACCCGAGGTTTAGACGGAGACCACCAAAATCGCCGGATCCACTTCGACCTGAATCAGATTTTCGATAGCCAGCAGCGTTCCCGCCAGCGCGGAAGGACAGGTTCCGCAGGCGCCTTCGTAGCGAATAAGCAGCTGATTATCGACCAGGCCAACAATCTGCAACCCACCGCCATCACTGGCCAAAAACGGAAGAATATGTGTTTCCAACGCCTCGCGAATTTCGGGAATCCGCGGATCGTCCAGCCCCGGATTGTCTTCAAATCCTTCGACCACCACGCCGGATGCCGGCGAGCCGATGGCGGGATTGGCGTCTTCCAGGGAAGCTGCGCGAATTTCCTTGGCAATGGAGCGCATCAGCTCCGGCCACGGCGCGCCGCCGTCCTGCGTCACGGTGATCCAGCGGTCCGCAAAATACACCGAAAGCACATTGTCGATGCCAAAGATATTGTGCGCCAGCGGCGTATCCACCGCATCTTCCGGCGATTCAAACGACCGCGTTACGAACCCGCGTGTAATCGGCTCCGTCAACACAAATTTCATCGCATTGGGGTTCGGAGTGTGTTCGATTTCTGCAATTTTCATGAAGTGTACCTCTCTAATAAATAGCCGCTAATTGCCCAGCGGATCGTGGTCGCCCTCGGTCGAAACCGACTCTTTGTGTTCGAGCGCAGCCTGCAGAGCGTGCCACGGCAGCACGGCACATTTCACGCGCTGCGGCAGTCGGGCGACTCCTTCAAATACAGTCAGATGCCCCAGATGATGCTCGCCGCTGACATCCAGATTTCCGGTCATCAGATCACGAAACTCCTGAATCAGCACTTCGGCATCGGCAATCGACTTGCCTTTCATGCGCACGGTCATCATCGACGCCGCAGCTTTACTGATTGCGCAGCCCGAGCCATCAAAAGTGACCTCTTCGATCACGCCTTCATCATTCACACGCGCATAGATCGTGTAATTGTCGCCGCACAACGGATTGTCGCCGTGCGCCTGGCGATTGGCTGTGGCCAGCACACCAAAGTTTCGGGGCTTGCGGTTATGGTCCAGGATGACTTCCTGGTAGAGATTTCGAAGATCACTCATACGCCGAAAATCTCCTTCACGGTGTAGAGCGCGGCAACGAGCGCGTCGATGTCGGCATAGTTATTATAAAAGGCAAACGAAGCACGTGCCGTTGCCGGAACCTGCAACCGATCCATGACCGGCTGCGCGCAGTGATGGCCGGCGCGTACCGCCACACCTTCACCGTCCAGAATCGTCCCGACGTCATGCGGGTGCACACCCTCCACTTCAAAAGACAACACCGAAGCCTTGTCCTTCGCCGTGCCAAGAATGCGCACACCTTCCACGCTCTGCAGTTTCGCGGTCGCATATTCCAGAAGGTCCGCCTCACGCTGCGCAATGCGCGCAAGCCCGATCGACTCGATATAATCAATCGCCGATCCCAGCGCGACGCTGGCCGCAATCGACGGCGTACCGGCCTCAAAACGATACGGAAGCTCGGTAAACGTGGTTTCTTCAAACGTCACGCGCGCGATCATCGCACCGCCGCTCTGATAAGGCTGCATCTGCTCCAGAAGCTCGGTCTTGCCGTACAACACGCCAATGCCGGTGGGCGCATACAATTTGTGACCCGAGAAAACGTAGAAATCCACGTCCAGCGCCTGCACATCGACCTGCATGTGAGCGACTGCTTGCGCGCCATCCACTAGTACTTTTGCGCCCTTCTCGTGGGCCAGTTCAATGATCTCGGCAATCGGATTGACCGTACCCAGCGCATTGGAAACATGCGCCACCGCCACCAGCCGCGTCCGCTCCGAAAGCAACTCACGATACGCCGCCATGTCCAGCTCGCCGGCATCGTTCATCGGAATCACAAGCAGCTTCGCGCCGACTTCCTCACACAAAATCTGCCAGGGCACGATATTGGCGTGATGCTCCAGCGCGGAGATGATGATTTCATCGCCGGCCTTGATGTGCGCGCGCCCGTAGCTGTGTGCCACCAGATTGATGCCTTCCGTGGTACCGCGCACAAAAATACACTCGTGCGCATGCGCCGCATGGATAAAACGCCGGACTTTCTCACGCGCTCGGTCATACGAATTGGTCGCGCGCTGACTGAGCGTATGCACGCCACGGTGCACATTGGAGTGCTCCGTGGAGTGATACCAGACCAGCGTATCGAGCACGGAGCGCGGAATCTGCGTGGATGCAGCATTGTCCAGATACACAAGCGGATGCTTGTTCACCGACTGCTGCAGAATCGGGAAATCCTGACGGATCTCCTCCCAGCTGCGCTCCGGCTCACCGGTTTTCGGGTTTGTAATGGCGTCAAGAGCCATAAAACTACCTTTTTACTCTGTGAACTTCTCGATCCATAAAAATAAGCGGAAACGCTCAGGCTTGCTCATCCACCTGGACGCTGGCCTGTTTGGTCAGCCGCTCAAAAATATCCGCTTCCAGACGCAGCTTCAGCGACTCCACATTGATCGTCTCCACGACTTCCGCAGCAAACGCGTAGGTCAGAAGACTTTTTGCGGTAATCGGATCCAGCCCACGGCTTTCCAGATAGAAAAGCTGATCGTCTTCCAGCTGCCCGACCGTGGCGCCGTGCGTGCACACAACGTCGTCCGCCAGAATCTCAAGCTGCGGTTTGGTATCGACCTTACCACGCTCCGACAAAATCAAACTCTGATTGAGCTGATAGCTGGCGGTCTTTTGCGCGTCGAGCTGCACGAAAATCTTACCGTTGAACACGGTATGCGCGCGCTCATCCACAATGACCTTGTGAAGCTGATGACTGCGCGAATGCGGCTTTTGGTGGTCCATCGCCGAGTGCGTATCCGCAATCTGCGTGCCGCTGACATAAGCCAGGCCGTCGAGCGTACAATCGACATTGGTGCCATCGATGCGCGCATACGAATCGTTGCGCGAAATCTTTGCCCCGAGCATAACCGCAGCCGAGTGATACCGGCTGTCCGTCTCGTTATGGACCAGGTTGCGCGCAATATGAAACGCGCTGGTGCTCTCGCGCTGCACCTTGAAGTGTTCCACCTGTGCGTTATTCGCCAGGTAAAACTCGTTGACCGCATTCGTAAAGTAGACCGCATCATCCAGGCTTACGTACTCCTCGACGACGGTCACTTCGCTCGATTCCTCGGCCACGATCAGATTGCGCGGATGCACAGCATAAGGCGCGGCCGCAGCGGTCGAAAGATTCACAATATGAATCGGCGCTTTTACCGAAACGTTTTTCGGCACCACAATCACCACACCGTCCACAAACGAAGCGGTATTGAGCGCGTAAAACAAATCATCCGCATAATAAGCGTTCTTGCCGGCGTACTCCTTTACGGCATCCAGCTGATTGCTGGCCGCCAGTTCCTTCCAGGTCGAAACCGTCACACCCTCGGGCAGCGCATCGACCACGGAAAGCTCGGGAACATACTGTCCGTTCACAAAAACAATCGTGGACTCGGCCGCTTCCTCAAGACGCAAGCCATCCAGCGCGGCCTCATCGGGCAAGCGCGCCGGCGCCGTGCGAAACTGCTGATCCGTCAACGCGCGAAGGCTGAAAAAACGCCATTCTTCATCGCGCCGACCCGGAACATCCAGCTCCTGCACCCGGCCGTACGCATCTTTTTGAAGCGTCACCAACCAGGCCGGAGCCCCGTCGATCCGCGCTTCAAAACCGCTCAAAAATTGTTGCACAAAAGCACTTCGGCTTTCGGTTGTCATCGCTACACTCATGCCACGCCCCTTGATTCTTCCACGATCCAGTCGTATCCGCGCTCCTCAAGCTCAAGCGCGAGCTCCTTGCCGCCCGATTTGATCAGTCGGCCACCAACCATCACGTGCACAAAATCCGGGGTGATGTAATTCAGCAAACGCTGGTAGTGCGTCACCATGACAATCGCGTTGTCCGCCGACTTCAGCTTGTTGATCCCGGCCGCAACCGTACGCAACGCGTCGATATCCAGCCCCGAGTCGGTTTCGTCCAGCAAACCGAGTTTGGGCTGCAATACCGCCATCTGCAAAATCTCGTTGCGCTTTTTCTCGCCACCCGAAAAATCCACGTTCACAGCGCGATCCAGAAACGACGGATCCATTTCCACAATCTTGCTGCGCTCTTCGATCAGATCCTCGAATTCCAGCGGATCCAGCTCATCCTCGCCGCGGCTCTTCATCAGCGCGTTGTACGCCGTGCGCAAAAACGCCGAGTTCGTTACGCCCGGAATCTCGATCGGATACTGAAACGCCAGAAACAACCCGGCACGCGCGCGCTCGTCGGTCTCAAGTTCAAGCAAATCAACGCCGTCGAACTGCACCGAACCCTGCGTAACCTCATACGCCGGATGACCTGCCAGCGCCTTGGCCAGCGTGCTCTTACCACTGCCGTTCGGCCCCATGATCGCGTGTACTTCGCCCGGGTTCACCGTCAGGTTCACACCCTTCAGAATCTCCACATCACCGGCGTTCACATGCAGGTTTTTTACTTCCAAAAGCATAAGTTTCTCGTCTTCGTTTTATAGTTTTATAGGTTCTGTGATCTGTAAATAATCTATCGTTTCTCTGCACGTACCGGGCCAAAAATGCGCCGGCAGATGGCTCAGCCAACACTGCCCTCAAGCTTAATGCCGAGCAAAAGCTGCGCTTCGACCGCAAACTCCAGCGGCAATTCGCGAAAAACATCCTTGCAGAATCCGTGAATGATCATCGAAATCGCGTCTTCCGTATCGATGCCGCGCTGCGCAAAGTAAAAGAGCTGATCTTCACCAATCCGCGAGGTCGACGCCTCGTGCTCCACCTTGCCCGTCGGATTTTGCACCTGAATATACGGGAACGTGCTTGCGCCACATCGATCGCCTATCAGCATCGAATCGCATTCCGAATAGTTCCGTGCGTTCTCCGCACCGGGCGCCATCCGCACAAGGCCGCGATAGCTGTTGTGCGAAACACCGGCCGAAATTCCCTTCGAAATGATCGTGCTGCGCGTGTTCTTCCCGAGATGAATCATCTTCGTACCGGTATCGGCCTGCTGATGGTTGTTCGTCAGCGCAACCGAATAAAACTCGCCGATCGAATCATCGCCCTTCAAAATACAGCTCGGATACTTCCAGGTAATCGCCGAACCGGTTTCCACCTGCGTCCAGGAAATTTTCGAGCGCTTGCCCTCGCACAGACCGCGCTTGGTCACAAAGTTGTAGATACCACCCACGCCGTTTTCATCGCCAGCATACCAGTTCTGCACAGTCGAGTATTTGATCTCGGCATCATCCATGGCGATCAGCTCAACCACCGCAGCATGCAACTGATTGGTATCGAACTGCGGCGCCGTACAGCCTTCCAGATAACTGACATAGCCGCCTTCTTCCGCCACGATCAGCGTACGTTCAAACTGGCCCGTGTCCTGCGTGTTGATCCGGAAATACGTCGACAGATCCATCGGACAACGCACACCCTTCGGGATGTACACAAACGAACCGTCCGTAAATACCGCCGAGTTCAGCGCTGCATAGTAGTTGTCCGTGTACGGAACCACCGTGCCCAGATATTTTTCAACCAGCTCCGGATACTCGCGCACGGCTTCGGAGAACGAAGCAAAAATCACGCCCGCTTCCGCCAGTTCCTTGCGAAACGTCGTCGCCACAGAAACCGAGTCGAAAACCGCATCTACCGCCACGTTGGCAAGCTGCTTTTGCTCCGAAAGCGGAATGCCCAGTTTGTTATAAACTTCCAAAATCGCCGGATCGACTTCGTCCAGGCTGCCCAGCTTTTTCTTTTGCTTGGGCGCTGAATAATAAATGATCTTCTGAAAATCCGGCTTCGGATAATCCACCTTGGCCCAATCCGGCTCCTCCAGCGTCAACCAGTGACGATAGGCTTTGAGCCGAAAATCGAGCATAAATTGCGGCTCTTCCTTTTTGGCCGAAATATACCGGATCACATCCTCATTAAGACCGGGCGGCAACGTATCGGATTCGATATCCGAAACAAATCCGTACTTATAAGGCTGATCGAGAAATTCGTCGAAATTCGTACTGGTCATGGGTGCTCCTGTTGACTCTGCAAAGGTGTTTCTTACATCAAATTGGCTTGCACGCCTTTCGATTCAACCGAAATCGGCGGCTGAAAGGCTCGTGCGAACGTTCGCGATATGTCGCGCTACAGCACGTTCATCCTGCGTGAGGATTGCCAATGGAATACTGTCAAATGTATGTACAACAAACTCCGAAATGTGCTGCCAGACCGGCCGGATCGAGCAATTTACACTGTTACAACACACGCTCAAATCACCGGTGTGGCGATCGCAAATCTCATCGGTAATCCAGACGCCGCCCAGAACCCGCATCGCATCGCCCAGCGTGAGCTCGTCAATGCTCCTGGCCAGCGCAAAGCCGCCAAGCGCACCACGTCTGGATTCAATCAGGCCACCGGTCGACAAGATGCGCAAAATCTTCTGCGTATACGCGAGCGATAATCCCTCACGATCCGCAATCGCCTGGGCCGAAATCGTTTCTCCGTCCGGCTGCCGGGCTACCTGCAGCAAACACCGCAAGCCATATTCTTCAAGTGCTGTAATCTTCATCGTCTTTAAACCTGCCTGGCGAATAAGCGCCGAATCTTTTTAGATGGCGGCTGCCGGCGAATGCGATACCATACACAACCGTCCACATTCAAGCATCGAAACGCCTATTCATACCTTTTTGTCCACTTTCACGACATCAAAGCCCCATGCGGCCAAGGGCACAATCCGTGTTGCCCTTACTAACAACGCTTGCCCCGAATTTATTTTCACGATTTTCACCTCCCTCGCTTCCCCAACCTCCAAATCCTGATTGCCGGTTTCCAAGAGTCGGCTTATAGGGTGTGCGCTTGTTGTCAGAGAGACCAAAACCGTTTTCCCAAAAAGACGAGAGCAGTAATGACGTCAAATAACTGGCAAAATTTGTCGCTGCAGGATTTAGAAAAGGCCGTTCAGCACCACAACCGCCTCTACTGGATCGAAAACAATCCGGAAATCTCCGACCCGGAATTCGATCGCATGGTCGAGCGCCTGCGTGAGCTCGATCCCGACTCTCCGATGCTTCACGCCATCGGCCCTGCCGGCGCAGTCGATGAAGTCGCTTCCGCGCTCGACGAAGCTCTCGACCCGGAGCTCGAAAAATGCGTACACGATCCGCCCATGCTCTCGCTCGATAAATGCTACGACGAAGCCACGCTCTTAAAATGGTTTGAAAAATTTGAAGGCCAGGCCGTCGCCACACCCAAAATCGACGGCGTCGCTGCCAGCATCCGCTACGATGCCGACGGCAACTTCTTGCTCGCCGCCACCCGCGGAAACGGTAGCGTCGGCGAAATCGTCACCGACAACGTCCGCCAGATCGTCGGTTTGCCTCTCAAAGTCGACATCCCCAATCTCGAAGTTCGCGGCGAAGCCTACATGCCTGTCTCCGTCTTCGAAAAACACTTCAAAGACGTTTACTTAAGCCCGCGCAATCTCACCGCAGGCGCACTCAAACTCAAAGATGCCTCCCGCGTCGCGCAGTACCAGATCCATTTCTTCGCCTACGACATGCTCGCGCCCGCTCTGGATGGCGAAATCCAAACCGAAATCGACAAACTCAAACGCCTGCACGCCATGGGCTTCGAAGCCGCTGCCGCCGAAGTCGTTCACGATGACGCGCTCCAGGCAGCCTTCGACCAACTCGAAGCCATGCGCGCCGAACTTCGCTACGAAACCGACGGCGTCGTCTTCAAAACCAACCTCATCTCCGAACAGCGCCGCCTGGGCCACACCGCGCACCATCCGCGCTATGCCATCGCCTACAAATTCCAGGGCGACGCCGACATCAGCACCCTGCGCGAAGTCCACTGGAGCGTCTCCCGCACCGGCGCCATCAATCCCGTAGGCATCGTCGATCCCGTCACCCTCAGCGGCGCCGTCGTCACCCGCGTCAGCCTCCACAACCTCGCTATCATGGAACAACTCGGCGGCGAGCAGGGTCTGCATTTGAATTCCAAAGTGCTGATGATGCGGCGCGGCGGCGTAATCCCGAATCTCGAACGCGTGCTCGAAACCGGCGACATCCTCGTCGAAATCCCCACACACTGCCCGGGCTGCGGCCAGGAAACCTACCGCCAGAACGATTTTCTCTACGCCCACCACGCCCAGGATTGCCGCAGCGCACGCATCAAACAAATCGAGCACTTCGCCAGCGTCATGGAACTCAAAGGCTTTGGCCCCAAACTCCTCGAAGCCCTCTACGACGCGCGGATCATCACCGAACCTGCCGACTTCTACACCCTCACCGTCGAACAAATGTGCTCCATCGAGCGCGTCGGCCCCAAACTCGCCGAACGCCAGGTCAACCGCATCGCCCAAAAACGCGAAGTCCCCGTTGAAACCTTCTTGCGCGCGCTCGGCATCGACGAACTCGGCCGCCACGTCAGCAAAATCCTCGCCACGCACTTCCAGTCCCTCGACGAAATCCTCGCGGTCCAACCCGAGCAACTCGCCGAAATCCCCACGATTGGCGATATCATCGCTCAGAAAGTTACTGACGGCCTGCAAACCCATCGCGTACTGATTGACGATCTGCTCCAACACATCCAACTCATTTTCCCTGCGCCGCAGCCCGAAGACGCACAGCTCGACGAAACCGAAAACACCAGTCCGCTCTATAAAAAAAGCGTCCTGTTTACAGGCGCGCTCGAATCCATGAAACGCAGCGAAGCCGCCGCCCTGGTCGAAGCCCGGGGCGGCTCCACGCCCTCTTCCGTCGTCCGAACGCTGGACTATCTGGTCATCGGAGACGCCGATTTCGAAAAATTCCAGAGCGGATGGCGCTCCAGCAAACTCAAACAGGCCGAGCAATACAATGCTCAGGGCGGCAACATTCAAATCATCGGAGAACAAGCCTTTTTGAAGTTACTCGACAATTAAGTTTTTCAGTGGGCAGGAAACAAACGAGCTGCCTTCCGGAGTATTACCTACTATCGTCGCAACGACGTGGCTCATACTTGCGCATCTTTCAGAAGCAATCCTTGCAATCTCGACGAGAGTTTTATCTTGCACAGGTCTTGCAATCTGTTAAGATCACGACGTCTTCTAAGGATAATAAGTCGTATCGCGCTGAAAAAGCGGCCATTCACGGTCGCCGCGGAACTTATGGTGACATAATTGATCCGCCAGAATCGTTTTGGGAAACGGACCCTTTATCTGTGGTAGGGACGGGATGTACACAGTATCGAACACCACCAAAAACAAAGCGACCTTCCTGGTCATTGACGACGAACCGGATATCCTTGACGCAATCGCACGTCTTTTTCGCAAGGATTATAACGTTTTGATCGCTCAAAATGTCACCGAAGCCTGGGAACTGCTCAAGCAGCACCCGGTCCAGGTCGTCATGACCGATCAACGCATGCCCAAAATGTCCGGGATCGAATTCCTTGCCGAACTGCGAAATACCCACCCCCACATCGTGCGTGTTCTTTTTACCGGCTACAGCAACATCAGCGACGTGATCGATGCCATCAACGAAGGCCACGTCTATCGCTACATCAGCAAACCCTGGAAACCCGCCGAACTACGCCTGTTCGTTGCCCAGGCTTTCGAGCAGTACAACGCCCAGCGCGAGCGCGAAGACCTCGTCCACCGCCTTCATCTGGCCAACGAGCAGCTCGAACGACAAAACACCCTGCTCAGCAATGCCAACGAAGAACTCAAAATGCTCGATCGGGTCAAAAACGTCTTCATGGAAGTCGTCAGCCACGAACTCAACACCCCCATTGCCATTGTTTTTGGCTACACCTTTCTTTTACGCAAAGAACTCAACACAAACCTCTCCTCGGTCGCCGGCAAAGCTCTGGCAGGCATCGACTCCAGCGCCATGCGCCTGAAAAATATCTCCAACCGCATCTTCAAAATGCTCGGAGAAGACGGCGCCACGGCAACCCTCGATCTGGAATGGCTCGATCTGAAACAATTTACCAAAACCCTCTATGATCAGGTCGATCCCTTCCTGCAAAAACGAAATCAAACCCTGGAAATCCACGTCGACCCCAAAATCCAGCGCATTCTCGTCGACGAAGACAAACTCAACGATCTGTGCATGAACCTGCTCATGAATGCCATCAAATTCTCCTACGATGGCCAGGTCATCACGCTCGATGTCTCCCCGGACAAAGACGATCCCAAGCAAGTCATCATCACCGTTCGCGACACCGGCATTGGCATCGCCGACGAAGACCTTGCCCAGATCTTCAACATCTTCTTCAGCACCTTCAACACCGGCAACCACTCCTCCGGCCAGTTCGAATTCGGCAAACGAGGCATCGGACTCGGCCTCTCCGTCGCAAAGCGCTTCGCCGAAATGCACGGCGGCTACATCAAAGTCGACAGCAAAGAAGGCCAGGGCTCGCGCTTTACCGTCCACCTGCCCGTTCAACCCGATTCCGCGCTCATGACCACGCAATACCCGTCGTCTTCCAATTCCTATCCCCCCGCTTCGCATCACGCTCCCCACTAGACCGCGCCCCGCTCCCTGCCCGGCAAGGCCCTCCGCGTCGTTGGCCCGCGTTCCCAAGAATCAAATAATATGCTAGGCAGACATTGTTAGCCCCTCCTAATTATTTATTGATTGTGAGAAAAACCATGTCTGAACGTATCGCCATCGAAACCCTTCTCAGAACGCGCGCCAACGACCAGTGCGAGCTCTGCAAAAGCGAAAACGATCTGCGCGCCGTCCATGTCGCGCCCTATGAAGACGACGAACCCGAACATAACGCTCTGCTATGCGAAACCTGCCGCACGCAAATCGAAGGCAGCGATGCCGAGCTCGACCCCAAACTCTGGTTTGGCCTGCAAGAAACCATCTGGAGCGAACTGGCCGCCGTGCAAGTTCTCAGCTGGCGCATGCTCAACCGCTTAAAAGCCGAGTCCTGGGCACAAGACCTGCTCGACCAGGCCTACCTCGCGGATGACGTCATGGAATGGGCCCAGGAAGGCATCGTCAGCGATGTCGACGCCAAACCCAAAGCGTTTGACAGCAACGGCACCGAACTCAAAGACGGCGACTCCGTCACGCTCATCAAAGACCTGGACGTCAAAGGAACCTCGTTTGTCGGCAAACGCGGTACACTCGTCAAAGGCATTCGCCTGACCGACGATCCCACCCACGTCGAAGGCCGCGTAAACAACATCATGATCGTGCTTAAAACCGAATTTCTGAAAAAGGCCTGATTCACTCCTCTAACAATCTTGCGGAGTCGCCTCGATGACGTTGTTTACCTCTCGTAATTCCCCCTGGCATGCACTCTGCCTGATTGTTTCCCTGGCCATCCTTCCATTTCTTCCCGCTTGCTCCTCGCCGGACAATCCGTCGGAAAACCATGCCGACGATGTCCAATCCGGCGAGGATGCTGTTGGTGGCGCCGACACCGCCGAACTTCGCGATACCGAGGCTTCCGATCCACTTATCGAGGGCGAATGGAACTGGGTGCCCATCGAAGGCTCAAAATGCGGAAGCGGCTCCACCGCCGGAATCGGCATTCTTCCCGGCGCCGACCCCACCCGCCTCGTGATCTACTTCAACGGCGGCGGCGCATGCTGGGACACTGCTTCGTGCTACTTCTTCAACGCCGCCGCCAACATCGAAGTCGACTACGGCGAATCCCATTTCCGCTCCGAAGTGGGCGACATGGGCCCCAATGACTTTTTTGGCCAGGCGAGTTTTACGTTCATACCGTATTGCACGGGGGACTTGCATGCAGGCCGCGCGGTTGGCCAGTACGACGCACTTCAGCCGGACCGCCGCGTGCATCACAATGGCGCCGCAAACGTCGACCTGTACTTGCAACGCTTGAAAGCCGAATACCCGCAAACACAAACCATCCACGTTCTCGGCGTCAGCGCTGGAGGCTACGGCGCAATGTTCAATTACGAAAAAATCCGCAGTACATTTCCCGATGCTACAATCCACGTCCTGGCCGACAGCGCTCCACTCGTCCAACCCCACGAAGGCCGCTGGAGTGCCTGGCAAACCGCATGGAAGCCCGACCTGCCCGCCGATTGCGATACCTGCTCGACACGCATGCCAGACATCGCCAGCCATCTGATTCAAAACTATCCCGACAGCCGCTTTGGACTTTTATCCTGGGAAGACGACGCAACCATCATGATCTACTTCGCCTACCCGGCCGGCGAACTCGGCGCAGCAGTACGCGCGCTCGCAAGCGATGCCTATGACGCCGACAACGCCAGCACATTTCTCGTCGAAGGCACAGACCACGTGATGCTCGCCCATCCTCCAACGATACAAGACGCATCCGGCAAGACATTGACCCAGTATCTGATTGAATGGGCTTATCCATGACACAACCTTCTCCAACATCCTCCCCCAGACTCATTGCCATGACCGGCGCATCCGGCCTGCTAGGCTCCCTGTTAACCGCGCATCTGGAAAGCCTCGGCCACCGCATCGTTCCACTGATTCGCCACAAACCAGCTAAAGACCAGGAAGCCATTTTCTGGTCGCCCGAACACCAGGAAATCGACCAGGACGCACTCGAAGGATTCGACGCTGTGATTCACCTGGCCGGCGAAAACCTCTTTGGCCTGCGCTGGACCGCCGCCAAAAAACGCGCCATCCTCGAAAGCCGCGAGCGCGGCACCACGCTTTTGGCCACAACCCTGGCCAGACTCACCGAAAAACCCGCCGTCTTGATTTCAGCCTCGGCCGTCGGATTCTACGGCGACACCCACGACGCCTGGGCGGACGAAAACAGCCCGGCCGGCACCGGATTTCTGGCCGAAGTCTGCCAGGCCTGGGAATCCTCCACCGAACCCGCACGCGCAGCCGGCATCCCCGTCGTCAACGCGCGCCTTGGCGTCGTCTGGTCGAAAGACGGCGGCGCGCTCTCCAAAATGCTCCCGCTGTTTCGCGCCGGCCTGGGCGGAAAACTCGGCCCCGGCAACCAGTACATGGCCTGGGTCGATGCAGCCGACGTCTGCGCAGCCTTTGCGTTTTTACTTGAGCGTCCAGATATCACCGGCCCGGTCAACATCAACGCCCCCGAACCCGCAACCAACACCGAGCTCACCAGAACACTTGGAAACGTGCTCGGCCGCCCGACCATCTTTCCCGTCCCATCATTTGCGCTACGTCTGGCCTTGGGCAAAGACCAGGCCGACGCCACCCTGCTTCAAGGCCAGCGAGTTCGCCCCGCACGCCTGCTCGAAGCCGGCTTCAACTTCCAATACCCGTCGTTGGACAGCTCGCTTCGCCACATTCTCCTGTCCGATGCCTGATTTTCCGCCGGAATTTTCCGAGGGTGAACACAGACGACTCGACCCACGCCCAGGAACAAGATAACGTGCGCAACTCCCGCTCTCCACGCTGCCAGGCAGTTTCCTGTCAGCGCGCACAGCCACTCTGATTACGCCTGCGAAACCCACGCCACGAACGCCCCATGCTCCTTCGCTTTTTCTTTGCAGTATGCACCGCAGCATTTCTAATCGCGTTCACTGCACCTGCCCGGGCAGCACAACCAGCGCTCTTTCTTGGTGATGTGCAGGAACACTCGCTGCGCACCGAACTCAGCATCCTGCCCGATGTGGACGATCGCTGGACACTCGACGATTTTCCGCGCCTGCGCCATGAATCTACCGAGCTTTTGCGCAAAGGCACGGACTTCAAATCCATTCCTCCCGAAACGACGCGCTACTGGCTGATTTTCGATGTCACCAACCACAGCGATATCGAGCAATGGGTCATCTTCATCCCCATGCCCCAGATTGATAGCCTCGAACTCATCGCAGTCGATGCCCAGGGCACACGCCAGTACGCGCGCAGCGGCGAAAACTTTCCGGCCTATACCCAACCCTTCAGCGATTTTGGTAATTCACTGCCACTGACGCTACAACGCGACCAACCGTACCAGGTTGCGATCCTGGTTCACGACACACAACTTCCCACACTGGCCATCAACGAACTCAGCTTGATGAATAGCGAGCGCTACCATCAAATTTCGTTCCGCCTCACTGCCCTCATCGTCACATCACTGGCCACCATGATCGTGCTCAGCATCCTCATGCTGCTACTCTTCTGGCGCATCAAAGACCCGACCTATGGCTGGTACGGATTGTTCGCCCTGACGACATTCCTGCTCTGGAGCACCAATTACGAATTTCTCAGACTTCTGTTTGCCCCCAATCAAAACTTCTACCTGTTAAATTACTTCTCGATGGCTGCCATGCTTTACTGCACAGCCCAGCTGACACGTAGTTTTCTACGTCTACAACTTCATGCACCGCTTATCGACAGGATCTACCGATACTACAACCGCGCCCTGCTTGCCTGGATGGCCGTCCTGGCCTTCCTCCCCTCCTCCATCACCTACGTTACAAGCGCCGCCCTCGCCCTGATCGGACTTCCCATCCTCATGGCCGCACTCACCCTGACGCTGCGCGCTGGATTTCAACCCGTACGCCTGTATCTACTCGCGTGGATTTTCTACTTTTCAAGTGGCGGATTGACAGCCCTGGACGCGATCGGCCTTGATCAATCGACCGCCGGACTTCGCCTATTCACCGTCACTTCCACCGCAATAGGCCTCGTCGTCATGGCCTATTCCGTCGTCCAACGCATGGAAAGACTCCGCAGCGAAAAACAAAACGCCGAACAACGCGTCCGACAAGACGTCCTGACCGGCTTACTCAACCGCGCAGCCTTCGAAATGGACCGCAAACGCCTCAAGGTCGCCTACGAAAACTCAGAAATCGACAACCTTTTCGTCGTTTTCATCGATCTCGACGGACTGAAAAAACTCAACGACACCAGAGGCCACCACTACGGCGACCGCCTGCTGATCGAATTCGCAAATCAGCTCACCACAACATTCGACGACTATGAGTTCGTCTACCGCCTCGGCGGCGACGAATTCCTGCTCTTACTGCCAGACAACGCCATCGCCGAAGACCCCACCTGGCTTCCCACACGTTTTGAACAACTCCTCAAACAACTCCACAACGCAGGCTTTCCCGGCAGCGATTGCAGCTACGGCTCCTCCTCCCTGCTCGAAACCAACGGCAACTTCAAACTCGCCAACCGCCTGGCCGACGAGCGCATGTATAGCCAGAAAAAATCCAAAAAGGCCGACCAACACGCCCTCCCTCAAACCGCCTGACGTCAGCCCCACACACCCGACGTTCCACGCCGATGGCTGCCCACCAGATGCGTATCGATGATCCCCACGGCCTCCATCAGCGCATACATCGTCGTCGGCCCCACAAACGAAAAACCACGTTTGCGCAACGCCTTCGCAAGCGCCACGGACTCCTCCGACGTCGACGCAAGCTCCGCAAACGTTTCGGGCGCCGGCGTCTCCGCAGGCTGAAACGACCACACAAACTCCGCAAGCCCACCCTCCGCCCGCAGCGCAATCACCGCCTTCGCATTCGCAATCGTCGCCTCGATCTTGCGCCGATTCCGCACAATCCGCGCATCCTGCATCAGACGCTCCACGTCCTCGTCCGTAAAAGCAGCCACTTTCTCCGGCTCAAACCCGCAAAAAACCTCCCGAAACGCCTCACGCTTTCGCAAAATCGTCGCCCACGACAAACCCGCCTGAAACGCCTCCAGACTCAGTCGCTCAAACATTCCCTGCTCATCGCGCACCGGCATGCCCCACTCGGTATCGTAATAGTCACGCAACATCGGATCGACCGCCGCCCACTTCGGCCGCGCAAGCCCATCTTTTCCCACCACCAGATCCACATTCTCCTGACGACCCATCCCTTACCCTGCCTTTCGAAACGTCAAATTGATCCGATACCGCCCCAGCACCGCATGCTCCGCCTCCTTCAGCGCCAGCACCCCGTGATACCGAAGCCGCGACTTCCCACCCCAAACAACCACATCCCCGTGCTGCAGCGGCACCCGCTGCTGTGCATCCGAGCGCTCCATCCCACCAAACAAAAACACCGCCCCGATCCCGAGCGAAACCGACACAATCGGCTGCCCGAAATCACGCTCGTTCTTGTCCTGATGCAACGACATCTTCGCCCCCACCTCATACCGATTGATCAAACAAGCATCCGGCACAAACCCTTCATACCCGGCCCTGGCCGCGGCCTTTGCAGCCAGCTCAAGAAACGACGCCGGCATCTCCGGCCACGCCCGCCCACTCTCCGGATCAATGCCCTGATAACGATACCCGCCCCGGTCCGTCACCCAACCCAGCGCCCCGCAATTCGTCATCGCCACCGACATCACATGCCCGCCCGGCGTCATCATCCTGCGAAACGGCGCCGCAGCAACAACCGCCGCCAGATCTTCCAACAGCACTTCCTCGGCCATCCCCACATCTGACGACAACGCAAACCCGCGCAACACCACCGCTCCCTCACCCAGTTCCTGCACCTCCGGCCCCACCCTCCCCATATCCTTGAACAACTCCAACGTCATTTTTCCAACCTCTGCTCACGCTCCAACAACAAACGCTTTCGCTCCACACCCCACCTGTACCCCGCCAACCCGCCATTGGCAGCCACCACCCGATGACACGGAATCACCACCGCCAGCTTATTCGCACCGCACGCCGACGCCACCGCCCGCACCGATTTCGGCGCCCCCATCAACGCCGCAACCTCCGTATACGTCCGCGTCTCCCCCGCCGGAATCTGCCGCAAAACCTCCCACACCCGCTCCTGAAACGCCGTTCCCCGCACATCCAACACCAGCTCCTTCCCAGGCCCCATCCCCGGCGACTCCACCAACCCCACAACCCGCCCCACAATCCCCTCCAACCCGGCGTCTTCCACCAACTCCGCCCCCCGAAACTTCTTCCCCAACTCCGCTCCCAACACCTCCTCCGAATCTCCCAGCAAAATCGCGCACACCCGCCCCTCACGACACCCCACCAAAACCTTCCCCAGCCAACTCTCACCCGCCCGATACCGAATCTCCATCCCTCACTCCTTTTTTATCCCTACCCATCGGCTGACGCCTCGCTACGCGGTGCACCCATCCCATTTCACGCCACACTTCACAACCCCTCGCAACAGTTCACATCTTTCCGTTCCATCCCTTCCTTTGCTTCTTCCTTCGCGGCCTCGCGCCTTCGCGAGAGACACGCCTTTGCCATGCTTTTCAAATACCACCTGTCTCTGCAGCCTTGATAGTTTCGGGGAATCGTATCGACTCCCCCAAATCGCTCAAATCTGGCCAATCCGCGCCACTCGACTCCCCCAAATCGCTCAAACCCGGCCAATCCGCGCCACTCGACTCCCCCAAATCGCTCAATTCCGGCCAATCCGCGCCACTCGACTCCCCCAAATCGCTCAATTCCGGCCAATCCGCGCCACTCGACTCCCCCAAATCGCTCAAACCCGGCCAATCCGCGCCACTCAACTCCCCCAAATCGCTCAATTCTGGCCAATCCGCGCCACTCGACTCCCACGAGTTCCTATCTCATGGATAATGTAAGCGACTTTTCACGCTCCCATCGTTCTGTACGTTCTTCCTTCGCGGCCTCGCGCCTTCGCGAGAGACACGGCACCAACCAGCTTTTTCTCACACAGCCCCTTGCACCGTTGACGAACACCCCCTCCAGCGCCTAAACGATTCCCGTGAAATACCTGCACGCGCGCCAGCCTTTATATACCGGCGCTATTTTTCCACCTATTTATTTTTCCAAAGGCGGTACACACAATGTCTAAACAACCCACCATCCTCTACACCCTCACCGACGAAGCCCCCGCTCTCGCGACCCGCTCCCTGCTTCCGATCTTCCAGGCATTCGCAGCCTCCGCAAACATTGGCTTCGATTCCCGCGACATCTCGCTCGCAGGCCGCATCCTCGCCAAATTCCCCGACGTGCTCACCCCCGAACAACGCGTCTCTGACGCCCTCGCCGAGCTCGGCGAACTCGCCAAAACCCCCGACGCCAACATCATCAAACTCCCCAACATCAGCGCTTCCACACCGCAGCTCGTCGCCGCAATCGCCGAACTGCAGGCCAAAGGCTACAACGTCCCCAACTACCCGGAAGACCCCAAAACCGACGCCGAACGCGAAATCAAAAGCCGCTACGACGCCGTCAAAGGAAGCGCCGTCAACCCCGTTCTCCGCGAAGGAAACTCCGACCGCCGCGCACCCCGCGCCGTCAAAGAATTCGCAAAAACCAACCCCCACTCCATGGGCGCCTGGTCCAAAGACTCCAAAACCCGCGTCGCCACCATGCAGGGCGGTGATTTCTTCGCCAACGAACAATCCACCACCGTTCCCGCCGAAACCACCGTGCGCATCGAACTGACCACCAACGACGGCAAAACCACCGTCCTCAAAGACGGCCTCAAACTCCTGGCCGGCGAAATCATCGACGCCACCGTCATGGAACAAGCCGCCCTGGTCGCCTTCCTTGAGCAGCAAGTCGAAGAAGCCCGCAAAGACGGCGTCCTCTTCTCCCTGCACATGAAAGCCACCATGATGAAAGTCTCCGACCCCATCATCTTCGGCATCGCCGTGCGCGTGTACTTCAAAGAACTCTTCGAAAAACACGGCGAGACCTTCCAGAAACTCGGCGTCGACGTCCAAAACGGCTTCGGCGACCTCGTTGCCAAAATCAAAACCCTCCCCGAAGACAAACGCGCCGAAATTCAGGCCGATATCGACGCCATCTACCAGGGCGGCCCCGGCCTGGCCATGGTCGATTCCGACCGCGGCATCACCAACCTCCACGTCCCCAGCGACATCATCATCGACGCTTCCATGCCCGCCATGATTCGCTCCTCCGGCCAGATGTGGAACGCCGACGGCAAACTCCAGGACGCCATCGCCGTCATCCCCGACTCCAGCTACGCCGGCGTCTACCAGGAAACCATCCAGGACTGCATCACCCACGGCGCCTTCGATCCCGCCACCATGGGAAGCGTGCCCAACGTCGGCCTCATGGCCCAGAAAGCCGAAGAATACGGCTCCCACGACAAAACCTTCCAGATCCCGGCCGACGGAACCGTCCGCATCATCGATGCCAGCGGCAACACCCTCACCGAGCACACTGTCCACGCCGGCGACATCTGGCGCGCCTGCCAGACCAAAGACGCCCCCATCCAGGACTGGGTCAAACTCGCCGTCAACCGCGCCCGCGCCACCAACACCCCCGCCGTGTTCTGGCTCGACAAAAACCGCGCCCACGACACTCAGATCATCGCCAAGGTCGAAACCTACCTCAAAGACCACGACACCACCGGCCTCGATATCCGCATCCTCTCACCGGTCGAAGCCACTCGCTTCTCGCTCGAGCGCATCCGCAAAGGCGAAGACACCATCTCCGTCACCGGAAACGTGCTACGCGACTACCTCACCGACCTGTTTCCCATCCTGGAACTCGGCACCAGCGCCAAAATGCTCTCCATCGTTCCCCTGATGGCAGGCGGCGGCATGTTCGAAACCGGCGCCGGCGGCTCCGCCCCCAAACACGTCCAGCAATTCGAAGCCGAAGGCTACCTGCGCTGGGATTCCCTCGGCGAATTCCTCGCCACCGCCGTCTCCTTTGAGCACATCGCCGAACGCTACAACCTCCCCAAAGCCCAGGTCCTGGCCGACACCCTCAACGAGGCCACCACCCAGTACCTCCTCAACAACAAAGCCCCCGCACGACGCGTCGGCCAGATCGACAACCGAGGCGGCCACTTCTACCTCGCTCTCTACTGGGCACAGGCACTCGCCGAACAAAACGAAGACCAGTCCCTCAAAGCCATCTTCACCCCCATCGCCGGCGCACTCGCCAAAAACGAGGAAACCATCAACGCCGAACTCCTCGCGGCCCAGAAAAAACCCCAGGATCTGGGCGGCTACTACTTCCCCACCAACGAGCTCGTCGAAAAGGCCATGCGCCCAAGCCCCACCTTCAACAAAATCATCGACAGCCTGAACCGCTAATCCCCACCCCTCTGCGCAGCGCGCTGTTGCCGATTATTTTTATTTACAAATAATCGGCAACAAAACGCCCCGATCTTCCGATAACAAATATAGCAAGTCGGAAACCCTTCTCTCGTAGTTCCCGGGAGGCGCACTGGCGAGCTTCCGTGTGCGAAGGCAGCG